>JAPPPZ010000111.1:3558-5026 GCA_028817275.1 Gammaproteobacteria bacterium | reverse complement strand
GTTGGTGAGGCCGCGCACCGCATCCAGCGGCTCGTAGGTGGGGCCGGCGGTGACCATCACCCGCAGGCCGGCCAGGCTGGCGGCGCCGGCGCTGAGCAAAGCGGCGGCGGCATCGGTGAGTTCGGCGGCTTCGCTCATGCGGCCGTCGCCGAACTCGCCGCAGGCCTGGGCGCCGCGCGCCGGGCCCACCAGCACCGCGCCGTTGGCCTGCAGGGTGAGGGCGTTGGCGCGGGTGGCCGGGTGCGCCCACATCCGCACATTCATCGCCGGCGCCACGATTAGCGGCGCTTCGGTGGCGAGGCACAGGGCGGCGACGGGGTCATCGGCGGCACCGGCGGCCAGGCGCGCCATGAGGTTGGCGGTGGCCGGCGCGACAATGACCAAATCGGCCCAGCGCGCCAGCGAAATATGCTCCATGGCATCGCCGCCGGCCGGGTTGCCGCTGGCGCCGGGCCAGCCGGCGGTGACCGGATGACCGGTGACGGCCTGCAGGGTGAGGGGCGTGATGAAAGCGGCGGCCGACTCGCTCATCACCGCGCGCACATCGGCGCCGGCATCATTCAGCCGCCGGGCCAGGTCGGGGATTTTGTACGCGGCAATCCCGCCGCCGACCCCGAGCACAATGCGCTTGCCGTCAAGGGGGGGCATGCGGCGAGTATACACCGGCGGCGGGCTTGCGCGGGCGGTGGCGGCGGTGTAGCATGCGCGATGGCGGGGCCGGAGCAGGGCCGCGCACAAAACGGAAAAAACCATCACCCTCACGAACACGGAGGTTTTATGACCATTCGCAATTGGCCGGAAAATGAACGGCCCCGGGAAAAACTTCTGCGACGCGGCGCCCATGCGCTGTCCGACGCCGAGTTGCTGGCAATTTTTATCCACCACGGCACCCGCGGCCGCAGCGCCATGGCGGTGGCGCGGTCGCTGCTGGAAAACCACGGCAGCCTGCGCGGCATTCTTGGCGCCAGCCGGGAAAAGTTGTGCGCCGAGCCCGGCGTGGGCCCGTGCCGCTACGCCGAATTGCAGGCGGCGCTGGAACTGGGCAAGCGCCACCTCGCCGAAAAAGTCATCCGCGAAGGCCCGTTAACCTCGCCGGCGCAGGTCAGCGATTATTTGCAGTCGTGGCTGCGCGACCGGCCCAGCGAGGTTTTTGCCTGCCTGTTTCTCGACACGCGCCACCATGTGCTGGCGGTGGAGGAGTTGTTCCAGGGCACCGTCAACGGCACCAGTGTGCACCCGCGGGAAGTAGTGCGCCGCGCCATCGCCCGCAACGCCGCCGCGGTGATTGCGGTGCACAACCACCCGTCCGGCGTCGCCGACCCCAGCCGCGCCGATGAGATGATGACCCGCCGCCTGCGCGACGCCCTGGCCCTGGTGGACATCAGCCTGCTCGACCACATCGTGGTCGGCGACGGGCACCAGATTTCCATGAGCGAGATGGGGGTTTTGTGAGTCGCGGCCGACGTTT
>JAPPPZ010000111.1:0-3410 GCA_028817275.1 Gammaproteobacteria bacterium | reverse complement strand
CACCTGGACTTTGTCGCCGCCTTCGGTTTGCAGCACGGTGCCCTCGCCGAATTTTTTGTGCACCACGCGCGCGCCGGGGCGCATGGCGGTGGAGTGCCAGTTGTGGCGGGCGGTCCACTTTGGCGGTGATGGCGGCGGTGAAGTCCGGGCGGCGGCGGCGGTGGCGCGCACCTGTTCGGTGAACTGCTCCGGCACTTCGGCAAGGAAGCGCGACGGCATCGTGTAATGCTCGCGGCCGTGCAGGCGGCGGACTTCGGCGTGGGTCATGTAAAGCGCGCGCATGGCCCGGGTCATGCCGACATAGCACAGGCGGCGTTCCTCCTCCAGCAGCATCGGATCCTCGGTGTTGCGCTGGTGCGGGAACAGGCCGTCCTCCATGCCGGTCAGAAACACCAGCGGAAACTCCAGCCCCTTGGCCGAGTGCAGACTCATTAACTGCACACAGTCCTCCCATTCGCCGGCCTGCGCC
This sequence comes from Gammaproteobacteria bacterium, assembly GCA_028817275.1. GTDB lineage: Bacteria > Pseudomonadota > Gammaproteobacteria > Arenicellales > Spongiicolonaceae > Spongiicolonus > Spongiicolonus versatilis. The sequence continues at coordinate 2,941 of JAPPPZ010000111.1, read as the reverse complement.
TCGCCGGCCTCCAGCGTGGCGTGGCTCAGGAACGCCGCCAGCGGCTCGGTCTCGGCGTCACCGTCGTGGGTGAAGTTGCGCGCCGCCGATGGCAACTCGGCCAGGTTTTCCAGCCGCACCTCGGCGCGCTCGCTTTTGTCGTTTTTGTGGTGGGCGGTGAGGCCGCTCATTTGAATCGTGGTTTCCACCACTTCTTCCAGCGGCAGGCCGGCGGTGTCGCGGCTGATGGTTTCGATTAACTGGTGAAACCGGTGAAGCGCATGCGCCGCGCGCGGGGCGAGTTGCTGGTTTTGCGCAAGATCCGCCGATGCCGACCACAGTGAACAGTTTTGCGCTTTGGCGGCCGCGCGCACTTCTTCCATGGTGCGCCCGCCGATGCCGCGCGGCGGCATGTTCGCCACGCGCTCAAACGCGGAATCGGAATCCCGCGATGAAACCAGGCGCAGGTAGGCCAGCGCGTCCTTGATTTCGGCGCGCTCGAAAAACCGCAGGCCGCCGTAAACCCGGTACGGCATGCCGGCGTCCACCAGCACCTCCTCAAACGCGCGCGACTGCGCATTGGAACGGTACAACACCGCGCACGCGCTGCGCGGGTTGCCCTGCTCCACCCACTTCTGGATGCGCCCGAGCACAAAGCGCGCTTCGTCGTTGTCGTTATGGGCGGCGTAGACGCGAATCGGGCCGCCGGCCTCGCCCTCGGTCCATAAATTCTTTCCGAGTCGTTTTTTGTTGCAGGCAATCACCGCGTTGGCCGCGTTGAGAATGACCTCGGTGGAACGGTAGTTCTGCTCAAGGCGAATCACGCAGGTGCCGGGAAAATCCTGCTGGAAGCGCAAAATGTTTTCCACCCGCGCGCCGCGCCAGCCGTAGATGGACTGGTCGTCGTCGCCGACGGCGGAAAGATTTTTGTGGCCGGCGGCGAAAAGTTTCAGCCACGAATATTGAATGGCGTTGGTGTCCTGAAACTCATCCACCAGCACATGGCGGAAGCGTTCACGGTACTGCCCGCGCAAAGTTTCGTTTTGCGCCAGCAGTTCATGGGAGCGCAGCATAAGTTCGGCGAAGTCCACCACGTTCAGCCGCCGGCAGGCGCTTTCATATTCACGGTAAATGCGCCGCAGTTGCTCCTCCAGCGGGCGGTCGACGCGCTGCAAATCGGCCGGGCGGCGGCCCTCCTCCTTGTGGCCGTTGATGAACCATTGCGCCTGGCGCGGCGGCCATTGTTTCTCGTCCAGATGCAGGTCGCGCAGGATGCGGCGGATTAAGCGCAACTGGTCATCGCTGTCGATGATTTCAAATCCCTCGCGCAGCCCGGCCTCGTCAAAGTGGCGGCGCAGCAGGCGGTGCGACAGGCCGTGAAAAGTTCCCATCCACATTCCCGACACGCTGAAGCCGAGCAACCGCTCAATGCGCCCGCGCATCTCGCGGCTGGCCTTGTTGGTGAAGGTCACCGCCAGCACCGCCAGCGGCGACTCATCGCAGCGCCGCACCAGCCACGCAATGCGCCGCGTCAGCACCCGGGTCTTGCCGCTGCCGGCGCCGGCCAGCACCAGCAGCGGGCCCGGCGGCGCCGTCACCGCCTCGCGCTGGGCGTCGTTGAGTGAGTCGAAGATGTGCGCGTCGCGGTCGTGGTTCACGGCGGTTTTCCCGGCGGCGACTGTATCATTACCCGGCCAAAGCCGTTATCATTGGGCGTGAAAACTTTTTGACTGCAAGCAATGCCGCTGGTTGCACATTCCGAGTTGCCGACCTTCACCCGCCTGCGCGGCGAAGGCCACGAGGTGCTGGACATTGACCGCGCGCGCCACCAGGACATCCGCGAACTGCACATCGGCCTGCTCAACCTGATGCCGGACGCCGCGCTGCAGGCCACCGAGCGGCAGTTCATGCGCCTGCTCGGCTCAAGCAACCGCATCGTGCAACTGTATGTGCACCCGTTCACCGTCAGCGGCGTGCCGCGCGCCGGCCGGGCGCTGGCGCATGTGCAAAACCATTACGAAAACTTCACCGACCTGCAGGCCGCCGGACTGGACGCGCTGGTGGTCACCGGCGCCAACCCGGCCAACCCCGACATCACCCGGGAGGGCTACTGGCCGGGCATGATTGAGGTGCTGGAGTGGGCCGGGGACAACGTGTGCTCCACGTTGTGCTCATGCCTCGCCACCCATGCCGCGCTTAAACATTTCCACGGCGTTGCGCGAATCAAACTGCCGCGCAAAAGATGGGGCGTGTATCCGCACGACATCGTAAACCCGGCGCACCCGCTGGTGACCAACATCAACACTCGATTTGACGCGCCCCACTCGCACCTGAACGAAGTGACCAGCGCGCAGGCGCGCGACGCCGGCTGCATGGTGCTGGTCAGCGGCGCGCAAGGCGCCAATGGCGAAGCCATCGGCATGGGCGCCGACCTGCACCTTGCGACCAGCGGTGACGGCTTTCGCTTTGTCTATTTCCACGGCCATCCGGAGTACGACGTCAACAGCCTGCTCAAAGAATACAAGCGCGAAACCGAGCGCTACCGGTCCGGTGAACGCGGCGACTACCCGCCGCCGCCGGAAAACTACTTCAACAAAGAAGCCGCCGCCCTGGCCGGCGCATACAAAAAACAGGCGCTGCAAAAAACCCGGGCCGAATTCCCCGAGAAAAAAATCCTCCCGCACCTGCACAACACCTGGACCGACACCGGCAAGGCGATCTTCAACAACTGGCTGGGGCTGGTTTACCAGACCACCAATCAGGACCGGAAGAAACCGTTTATGGACGGGGTGGATGGGGGGGATCCGCTGGGCCTGGCGGCACAGTCAAAATCCGCGCCGGTGGATGGGATAAACTAAGCGGCGTTATGGCAGGCGAGGCAAAAATTCCGCCGGCGGAGCGCAAGCCGCAAATGCAAAGCGGGATAGTGCCGGGGGATTGCCTGGAAGTTTTGCGTTGTCTG
>JAPPPZ010000092.1 GCA_028817275.1 Gammaproteobacteria bacterium | reverse complement strand
GGGCGCGGGGGGGGGCGGGGGGGGGGGGGGGGGGGGGGGGGGGGGGGGGGGGGGGCGATAAGGGCGGTTTTCATGGCGATGCGGGTGCGGGGTTTCATGGCGTGGGCCTCCGGTAGGCAGGTTTCAAGTTGGGGCGCAGGATAGCATTAAATTGGCGGGCGGGAAAATTTTTTTGCGCCCCTTGACATCGGGAAATTTGGCACTACTATTAGCACTCCACCGGGGCGAGTGCCAGCAATCGCCCGTTTCGGCTTTATAAAAAGCGGCTTAATCGCCGCCGGGCGGGAGCGGGTGGCGCGGGTTTTTCACCCCCACCGACAAACCAATCCACAAAGGAGAAGCATCAATGAAAATACGACCGCTTCACGACCGGGTGGTGGTGCGCCGTGTTGAAGACGAGCGCACAAGCCCGGGCGGCATTGTCATTCCCGACACCGCCGCAGAAAAGCCCATGCAGGGCGAAGTCGTGGCCACCGGCAACGGCAAAATCCAGGACAACGGCGATGTGCGTCCGCTGGACGTCAAAGCCGGCGACCGCGTGCTGTTCGGAAAATATTCCGGCACCGAAATCAAGATTGACGGCGAAGAACTGCTGGTGATGCGTGAAGACGACATCATGGGCGTGGTCGAATAACCGTCACCCCCTCCAACCTTTCCCAACTTAAACAGGAGAAAAACAACCATGGCAGCAAAAGAAGTCTTCTTCGGCGAATCCGCGCGCGCGCGCAAAATGCGCGGCGTGAACATTCTGGCCGATGCCGTAAAAATCACCCTGGGGCCGAAAGGCCGCAATGTGGTGCTGGACAAATCTTTCGGCGCACCGACGGTCACCAAAGACGGCGTGTCGGTGGCGAAAGAGATTGAACTTAAGGACAAGTTCGAAAACATGGGCGCCCAACTGGTCAAGGAGGTGGCTTCCAAAACCTCCGATGTGGCCGGCGACGGCACCACCACCGCGACGCTGCTGGCGCAGTCCATGCTGCGCGAGGGGCTGAAGGCGGTGGCCGCCGGGATGAACCCGATGGACCTGAAGCGCGGCATTGACCGGGCGGTGAGCGCGGCGGTGGAGCACCTGAAAAAAATCTCCAAGCCCTGCTCCGACCACAAGGAAATCGCCCAGGTGGGCACGGTGTCCGCCAACGCCGACCAGGCGGTGGGCGACATCATCGCCGAGGCGATGGAAAAAGTCGGCAAAGAGGGCGTGATTACGGTGGAGGACGGTTCGGCGCTGGACAACGAACTGGACATCGTGGAAGGCATGCAGTTCGACCGCGGCTACCTGTCGCCGTACTTCATCAACAAGCAGGAGGACATGAGCGTGGACCTGGAAAACCCGTTCGTGCTCATCCACGACAAGAAAATCTCCAACATCCGCGACCTGCTGCCGGTGCTGGAGGGCGTGGCCAAAACCAGCCGGCCGCTGGTGGTGATTGCCGAAGATGTGGACGGCGAGGCGCTGGCCACGCTGGTGGTCAACAACATTCGCGGCATCGTCAAGGTGTGCGCGGTGAAGGCGCCGGGCTTCGGCGACCGCCGCAAGGCCATGCTGGAAGACATCGCCATCCTCACCGCCGGCCGCGTCATTTCCGAGGAAGTCGGCATGAGTCTGGAGAACGCCGGCGTCGACGACCTGGGCAGCGTCAAGCGCGTGGACATCACCAAGGAAAACACCACGCTCATCGACGGCGCCGGCAAGAAGTCCGACATTGAGGCGCGGGTCAAACAAATCCGCGCGCAAATCGAGGAGGCCACCTCGGACTACGACAAGGAAAAGATGCAGGAGCGCGTCGCCAAGTTGGCCGGCGGCGTGGCCGTCATTAAAGTCGGCGCCGCCACCGAGGTGGAGATGAAGGAAAAGAAGGCGCGCGTGGAGGACGCGCTGCACGCCACCCGCGCGGCGGTGGAAGAGGGCGTGGTTCCCGGCGGCGGCAGCGCGCTGGTGCGCTGCGTCGACTCGCTGGCCAAGGTGAAGGGCGACAACGCCGACCAGGAAACCGGCATCGCCATCGTCCGCCGCTCGCTGGAGGAGCCGCTGCGGCAAATCGTCGGCAACGCCGGCGCCGACGGCTCGGTGGTGCTGAACAAAGTGGCCGAGGCCAGGGACGCCCACGGCTACAACGCCGCCACCGGCGAATACGGCGACATGCTGGCCATGGGAATCCTGGACCCCACCAAGGTGACCCGCACCGCGCTGCAAAACGCCGCTTCCATCGCCGGGCTGATGATCACCACCGAGGCCATGGTGGCGGAAATCCCCGAAGAAAAACCGGCCGCGCCGGCCATGCCGGATGGCGGAATGGGGGGAATGATGTAAGCGCATGCCGCTTGCATCAGCCTGCAAAGCCCCGCCCTCCGGCGGGGCTTTGTTTTTGCAGCGGCGGCGGCGCGCACCGTGCACCGGCCGCCGTTTATAATCGCGCGATGCCGCTTTTCCTGCACAACTCGCTCAGCCGCAAGAAGGAATTGTTCACGCCCCAGGATCCGAAGCGGGTGACGGTGTACGTATGCGGGCCGACGGTGTACAGCCATCCGCACATCGGCAACGCGCGGCCGGCGGTGGTGTTTGATGTTCTGTTCCGGCTGCTGCGGCGCGAGTTCGGCGGCGGCGGCGTGGTGTACGCGCGCAACATCACCGATGTGGACGACAAGATTAACGCCGCCGCCCGCCAGCGGGGCGTGGCGATTGACGTGGTGACCAGGCAGTTCACCGAGGTTTACCACCGCGACATGGAAGCACTCGGCGTACTGCCGCCGACGCTGGAGCCGCGCGCGACCGGGCATGTGCCGCGCATGGTGGCGATGGTGGAAACATTGCTGGCCGCCGGGCATGCATATGAGGCGGAGGGGCATGTGCTGTTTTCAGTTGCATCTTTCGCCGACTACGGAAAACTTTCGCGGCGCAGCCGGGATGAAATGGTGGACGGCGCGCGGGTGGAGGTGGCGCCCTATAAACGCGACCCGGCGGATTTTGTTTTGTGGAAGCCGTCCGCTGCAAGTCTGCCGGGCTGGGACAGCCCGTGGGGGCGCGGGCGGCCGGGCTGGCATCTGGAATGCTCGTGCATGATTGAGGAACACCTGGGCGAGACGGTGGACATTCACGGCGGCGGCCACGATTTAATTTTTCCCCACCACGAAAACGAAATCGCCCAGTCCACCTGCGCCCATGGCGGCGCGCTGTTCTGCCGCACCTGGATGCACAACGGTTTCGTCCGCGTGCACAGTGAAAAGATGGCCAAGTCGGCGGGCAACATTGTGCTGGTGCGCGATTTGCTCAAGCAGGCGCCGGGGGAGGCGGTGCGTTTTGCGCTGCTCAACACGCACTACCGCAAACCGCTGGACTGGAGCGATGAGACGCTGAAGCAGGCGCGGCGCAATCTGGACCGGCTGTATGGCGCGCTGCGCAAATGCGCCGAGGTGTGCGGCGGCGGCGGTGAGGGTGAGGGCGAGCCGCCGGCGGATTTTATCGCCGCAATGGAGGACGACCTGAACACGCCGCAGGCCATCGCCGCATTGTTCGAACTCGCGCGCGGCGCCGGCGGCGGCGGCCGGAAGCAACTGGCCGCGGTGCAGGCGCAACTCAAAGCGGCCGGCAAACTGATGGGACTCCTGCAGCAGAATCCGGAATCATGGTTTCGCGGCGCCGGCGGCGGTGACGGCTTCGGCGAGGCTGAAGTGGAGCAGTGGATCGGCCGGCGCGAAGCGGCAAGAAAAAACCGCGACTATGCCGAGGCCGACCGCATCCGCGACATGCTGCTGCAAGCCGGCGTGGCGCTGGAGGACGTCGCGCAGGGGACGCGGTGGAAATATTTGTGAAGCCGTTAAGTTAACTTCCGGTAGTCCACTTCCCCGAGCGTCACCGACCGGGTCACCGGCGGCAATTCGTATTTGGCGCCGGCCGCGCAGTTAAACATCACCGCCGACTCGTGCGGCTCAATGCGCCCGTCTTCCAGCGCCTTGCGGTAGGCGGCGTAAGTCGCCGCGCCTTCGGGGCAGGCGAGCAGGCCTTCTTTGTGCGCGATCTCCTCGCGCGCATTGATGATGGCGTCGTCGTCCACGGCGATGGCGAAGCCGTTGCTCTCGCGCACCGCGCGCAAAATTAAAAAATCACCGATGGCGGCGGGAACGCGGATGCCGGCGGCGACGGTGCGGGCGTCGCGCCAGGTTTCGGCATGCTCGGCGTTGTCCTCAAACGCCTTGACAATGGGCGCGCAGCCGGCCGCCTGCACCGCCACCATGCGCGGCAGTTTGCAGTTCATCCAGCCGATTTTTTGCAACTCGTGAAACGCTTTCCACATGCCGATTAAGCCGGTGCCGCCGCCGGTGGGGTACAAAATCACATCCGGCAAAGTCCAGCCGAACTGCTCGGCCAACTCAAGCCCCATGGTTTTTTTGCCCTCAATGCGGTAGGGCTCCTTGAGCGTGGAGCAGTCAAACCAGCCCATCGCCCCGCGGCCCTCACCCACAATGCGCCCGCAGTCGTTAATCAAACCGTTCACCAGCCACACTTTGCCGCCGCTGGCCGCTATCTCGCGGATATTAATTTGCGGCGTGTCCTGCGGGCAAAAAATAAAACTTTCAATCCCGGCCCGCGCCGCATATGCCGCCAGCGCGGCGCCGGCGTTGCCGTTGGTCGGCATTGCAATGCGCCGCACGCCGCAGGCCCTGGCCATGGAAACCGCCATGCACAAACCGCGCGCCTTGAACGAACCGGTGGGCAGCCTGCTCTCGTCCTTGATAAAAACCTCACCGCCGCCGCCGCGCAACGCCGGCGTCGCAATCAGCGGAGTCATAATCTCGCCAAGCGAAACAATGTCACGCCCGTCGCGCACCGGCAGCAATTCCCGGTAACGCCAGAGAGTTGCGTCGCGTTCTTTTAATGCGGACTTGGTGAAGTTTCCGCGCGCGCCGTCCAGGTCATAACAGGCAAGCAGCGGCTTGCCGGCTTTGGATAGATTATGCGCCTCAGCCGGGTCGTAACGGCCGCCGTGGACGCTGCATTCCAAGTGGGTGAGGAAAGATGAGGGCGGGGGCATTGGGGTATAATGGCATATTGGT
>JAPPPZ010000115.1 GCA_028817275.1 Gammaproteobacteria bacterium | reverse complement strand
GCGACCGCCCCATCCCGCGCATGTCCGAAGCCTGGTACTGCTGCGCCGAGCCGGTTTGAGGCGCTTAGGGCCGCCACTCATTATCCGCACGGCGGTTCGGATATATCGCTGGGATGTGTTAATCAAGCACAGGGCGCATGCTGTTTTGGAAAAAGTCCAGCAATTGCAACGGTGTCTTGTTCCAAAGCAAATAGTGATTCTTTGATTTCGGCGAGTTAAACCAGAACGAAATTGCAGACCGGTATTTTTCATCCTCCGCCATACCATTGGTGAAAATCCAGAAAAACGGGTAGTGCTCCGGACGAATATTGCCAATTTCACGCGCTTTGGTCACAAGGCCGGGCGCAAAAAATTTGCACGCACGTTCGTGCGCATTTCCACGCGCACGCTGCCGCTTGACTTCAACGAAAACAGTTCGCTTGGTCCGCGTATTTTCCACTGCGGAATCTGGCACCACACCCCACCGATTGTGCGGACCATATAACCTTTTCAGATGTCGTACTTTGCGATGCAGGACGTAATAGTCGAAGCCTTCGGCGGCAAAAATTTGACTCATCACGTCGTCAAATTTGGACTCACTGGTGCGGCCGCGCTGATTTGCTTCGGCTTGCCAATTGTTCCGCAAAGATAAAAATTCTCGCGGTTGATTTGAGAGGTGCATGTGTTTACCAGTTAGTTGTGAATGGACGTTCGAGCCGGCGGCGCACACCAAGGATTATAGCAAACTTTGGTTTTCTTTGCCGCCAGCCGCCATCTGCCGGGCCAAGCCGATATCGAACATTGCCTTGCGCACGCTCTTCAAGGTGATGCTGAACGAACCATTCATCGCCTTGGTATGGTAGTCGCTCCAATCGATTTGCATGATTTTGGCGAGGGCGGTTTTCCGGCCGCGGCCGTTGATTTTTATGCCGACGACATAATGCGACCTGCGGCTCTTGACATCGTCGAACTTGGCGCTGACTTTGGCGCCGCCGTAGTACCGCGCTTTGATGAAAACATCGTGCGCTTTGATGAAGGCGGCCGGGTCCTGCGGGAAGTTGCATGCCGCCACGCGCACATGGTCGGCGCATACATAATCGAAGCGCGGCGGGCGCGGCGCGTTGCCGGCTGACCACACATTGAAGCAGGTGTTGATGGCGCCTTGCCCGGCGGTTTTGGATTCGTGGCCGCGGATGTTGACGAAACTGTCGCCGGGTAATTCCTCGCGGTGCGCCAGTTCATAGCCGGGGAAGTAGGCGCGCTGTTCGTCCATAAAACTGACCGGCAGAATGAACGCGCACAAGTCGGCGAACATGCAGGCGCGGGTGATGAAAGCGCGCGCCAAGTCGCCGCGCACGCCAAAAGGCGGGTTGCCGATGACCGCGTATAGGCCCGGCCGCGGCGGCGACCAGGTGAGAAAATCGTGCCGCTCGACGTCGGGGAATTGCGGCGACAAGTCGATGCCGGTGCGCTTGCCCGGCGGCAGCAATTCATAAAACCGGCCATCGCCGGCGCTCGGCTCGACAAAATGATAATCGCCCCACCGCTTGCCCAACTTGCGCGCCACCGACTGCGCGACGCTGACGCAATGCGCGGCGACTTCCGCTTTGGTGAACCATTGATTCTGCGACGCCAAAGTGCGGTCGGGTTGCACGCCGCGCTGCAACGGCGACGGCGGTTTATACGCCGGCCCCTCGACATGCATCGGCGGCAATGCGCGGCCGTCGAAGCGGCGGGTGAAACGATGCGCGGATGGCGTGCTCATTGTTGCAAAAACCGGCAAGTTGGTTGTCCGGGCGGCAGGGCGATGAAGTGTAGCGCAAAAAAGCGGTGGCGGGACATGCAGAGATGGTGGTCTGGAGTGTGGAAATGGTGATTGCAGGTGCGGAAATGGCGGTGGCGGTGATTTGCGCTTTTTGCCGGGCGGGGCAGTGTGAACAAATCCGCCGCCGCCGCAGTTCTGCTATCTTTACCGTCGCACCATGTCCACTTCCCAGGCCGAAAACATCACCATGTCCGCCGGCGGGCGGTATTCGCTGGCCACGGCCGGGGCCCGGGATGTGATTGACGGCGCGGCGCCGTTGGTGGTGCGCGCCATTGGCGAGGTGCCGGCGGCGGCGGTGAAGGCGGGCGTGTTCACCATGAGCGACATGGGCTGTGCCGACGGCGGGACTTCGCTGGGCATGGTGCGGGCGGCGGTTGGGGCGGTGCGGGAGCGGTTTGGCGGGGCGGTGGCGGTGGTGTACACCGACCAGTTGCGCAATGACTTTAATGCGCTGGTGCACATCGTGCAGGATGTCGGCGGTGACGGTGTGCACACGTTGTTCTCGGCGACGTCTTTTTATGATGCAATTTTGCCGCCGGGAAGTTTGCACCTGGGATTTTCGGCGACGGCCATGCACTGGCTGAGCGGCAAGCCGTGCGACCTGGCGGCGCATGTGCATGCGGTGGGCGCAGCCGGGGATGAGCGGGAAAAATTCGCGGCCCAGGCGCGCGCCGACTGGCAAAAGATTCTGCTGCATCGCGCCGAAGAGTTGGCGCCGGGCGGGCAACTGGTGCTGGTGGTGTTTTGCATTGACGGGCGGGGGCGCTACCTTGGCAACACCGGCGGCGTGAACATGTTTGCGCAATTCAATGCGCTGTGGCGGCGTTTTGTGGACGAGGGCGCCGTCACCGAAGAGGAATACCGCGCCATGACTTTGCCGCAGTTCTACCGTACGGTGGAGGAATTCCGCGCGCCGCTGGAGGGTGAGGGTGCGGCGGCGCAGGCCGGTCTGGAACTGCTGGAGATGGAAACACGCATCGTTCCCTGCCCTTTTGCCGCGGATTTTAAGGCGCATGGTGACGCCGGCAAATTTGCCGAGGCTTACATCCCGACTTTGCGCACCTGGAGCGAGAGCGTTTTTTACGGCGCATTGTCCACCGCCCGCGCCGAGGGTGAGCGCCGCGCGATTGTGGACGACTTTTACCGCGCCTACGGTGACGCAGTGCGCAGCCATCCGGCCGGCCACGCGATGGATTACGTCCACGCTTACATGCGAATGCGAAAAACGCGATGAGTCTCAGAGCCGCCGCCGCCATTCTCAGCCTCGCCGTCACCGTTCCGGCATCCGCCGCCGGCGATTCCGCAGCCGCAACCACCGCCTCCGCCGGCCGGCCCGCCGCCGTCACCACCATCAGCATCATCGCCGACATGGTGCGCGCTGTCGCCGGCGGCTTGGTCACCGTCACCAGCATCGTTCACATTGGCGGCGACCCGCATGTGTACGAACCGCTGCCCTCCGATGCGCGCGCGCTGGCGCGGGCCGACATCGTGTTTCGCAACGGCCTCGGTTTGGAAAGATGGCTGGACAAACTCATCGGCGGCGCCACCGCCCGGCGGCCGGTGGTCACCGTCACCGACGGCCTGCCGGCCCTGGTGCAGTCCACCGGCGACTACCCGGGCGACCCCGACCCGCACTTGTGGATGGACCCGGCGCACGCGCAAGTCTACGTGGACAACATCACCGCCGGCCTGGCCGGCCGCTTTCCGCGCCACGCCCAGGACTTCCGCCGCAACGCCGCCGACTACCGCCGGCGGCTGGGCGGGCTGGCGGACTGGATATCCGCCGAAGTCGCCGTCATCCCCCCGGCGCGGCGCAAACTGGTCACCACCCACGACGCCTTCCGCTACTTCGGCGAGCGCTTTGGTTTCACCGTGACCGCCACCATCTGGGGCATCTCCACCGAGCGCGAACCGTCGGCGGCCGAGGTCGCCGGCATCATCCGCGCGGTGCGCGAGGCGGCGGTGCCGGCGGTGTTTGTGGAAACCACCATCAACCCCAAACTCATGCAGCGCATCGCCCGCGACGCCGGCGTCACCCTCGGCCGCCCGCTGTACGGCGACTCGGTCGGCGAACCGGGCAGCGGCGCCGAGACCTACACCGGCATGATGCGCGCCAACACCCGCGCCATCGTGGACGCGCTGGGCGAATGAACACCGCCAACAGCAGCGGCGCCCGCACCGAAATAATGCGCGCCAGCACACAGGCAATCACGGCGACGCTGCGATGACCGCCAACCGGCTGGAAGTGCGCAACCTGCGGGTGTCCTACGGCGACACCGCGGCGCTCAGCGGCGCCACCTTCACCTGCGGCGAGGGCGAGATTGTCGGCGTTATCGGGCCCAACGGCGCCGGCAAGTCCACGTTAATCAAGGCCATCCTCGGCCTGGTTAAACGCGAGCACGGCGAGGTCAACTTTGGCGGCGTACCGGTGGCGCGGCGGCGGTGCGAGATTGCCTACATGCCGCAGCGCTCCGATGTGGACTGGAACTACCCGGCGGTGGTGGAGCAGGTGGTGGCCATGGGCCGGTACCCGCACGGGCGGCTGTGGCGGCGCGCCAGCCGCCATGACCGTGCGCTGGTCGCGGAGGCCCTGGAGCGCGTCGGGCTCAGTGCTTTTGCGGCGGCGCCCATCGGCGAGTTGTCCGGCGGCCAGCAGCAGCGTGTGTTTTTGGCCCGCGCGCTGGCGCAGCAGGCGCGGCTGCTGCTGCTGGATGAACCGTTTGCGGCCATTGACGCCGTCACCCGCGCCGTCCTGTGGGAGCAGTTGCACGAATTGCGGCGCGAGGGGCGCGGAATTCTGCTGGTGCATCATGAGTTGATGGGCGCCGGCGGCAATTTCACCAAACTGCTCATCCTGTCGCACACCATGGTCGCTTTCGGCGCGCCGACTGATGTGCTGACCCGCGACAATCTGCAAATCGCCTACGGCGAGGCCGATGGAACGGTGCAGCGGACAGTGAAAATGGCGGCGCCGGCGGCGGCGGCGGAGTCACCGGCGTTGAAAGTGGTGCACCGGGGGGCCAAACCGCCGCTCTGAGTCACGAAAATGCTGCACGAAATTTTCATCGCGCCGCTGGCGGAGTTCACTTTCATGCGCTACGCCCTGGGCGTGGCGGTGATTGTCGGCGTGTGCTCGGCGGTGCTGTCGTGCCTGCTGGTGGTGCGGCGCCAGGCGCTGCTCGGTGACGCCATCTCGCACGCCGTGCTGCTGGGCGTGGTGCTGGGCTGGATGAGCGGCCAGCGTTTCGGCATTTTCTGGGGCGCGCTGATTGCCGGCGTTGCCGCCGGCGTGGCCATCACCTTCATTGAACGCAACAGCCGCATCAAACTGGACGCGGCCATGGGCATTTTGTTCACCTTTATGTTCGCCCTCGGCCTGCTGATCATCGGCGTGGTCAAGCCCACCGGCATCGACCTGTTCCACGTTTTGTTCGGCACCATTCTCGGCATCACCTTTGAGGACCTGATGCTCACCGCCGCCAGCGGCGGGCTGGTGGTGGCGTTCATCGCGGTGTTCTTTCGCGGCTTTCACCTGTGGAGTTTTGACCCGGCCATGGCGCGCGCCGCCGGCCTGCCCACCGGCTTGCTGCACTATTTGTTCACCGCGTTGCTGTCGGCGGCCATTGTCGCCTCGCTGCAGTCGGTGGGTTTGATTTTGGTGATTGCAATGCTGGTGACGCCGGGCGCCACCGCCTACCTGCTGAGCGACCGCCTGGGCCGCATGATGTGCATCGCCGTCGCCCTCGGTGTGTTCTCGGCGGCGGCGGGCATTTACGGTTCCTACCACTTCAACCTGGCCTCGGGCCCGGCCATCGTGGTGGTGGTGAGTTTGTGTTTTCTGGTGGTGTTCCTGTTCGCCCCGCGCCGTGGACTCGTTGCACGTTTACTCAGAGGCCGCTGGGCGGCGGCGGCGCGGCTGGACGATGACGTGCTGCGCTGCGCCGTGATGGCCGAACTGGAGGAAGGCCATCCGCTGGACGCCGATGGCATCGGCAAAACCCTCGGCCGCGCGCCGCACGAGGTGGAGCGGCGGGTGCGCAGTCTGGCGCGCCGCGGCCTGGTGCAGAAAGTGGCCGGCCGCGTGCATGCAACGCCGCGCGGCCGCGAAACCGGCGCCGGCCTGGTGCGCAAACACCGGCTGCTGGAGTCTTATTTGTATGACAAGGAGGGCGTTTCCCTGGACCAACTGCACCGCGAAGCCGACCGCATGGAGCACACCGTCACCGGCGACTTTCTCGACATTTTGGACCGCCAACTCGGCAACCCGGCGGTGGACCCCCACGGCCACAGCATCCCCGGCGCCGCCGGCGAAGAGCGCGGCTTGCGCCGCATCACCGGCCATTCCCTGTGGCGCCTGCCGGCCGGCGGCAGCGGCCGCGTCTCCCTGGTGCGCGACGACCGCGACGACTTGCTGCGCGAAATGCTGCGCCTCAACATCGCGCCCGACACCCTGGTCACCGCGCTGGCCAAACACGGCGCGCAAGTCAAAGTGCGCATTGAAGGCAGCGAAACCACCATCCCGGAGGAGTTGGCGGAAAGGATTTACGTGATCCCGGCGGCGGCTTCGGGGTGAGGGCGGGGGTGAAGTTGTCTGGTATAATCCGGCGCATGCTGGTTTGGCGGGGAAAATACTGGTGAAGTCGCAAGCCGACTCTAATCGCGCGTTGCTGGATAAAATCGCCGGCGCCCGCAATGAGGATGAGGTGAGAACTCCTCTTGCGGAGTGGTGCCGGTCGTGGTCAAGCAATGACCATGTGCGCACCGCTTATACGGTGCCCGGGGGGGAAATTGATGTTCTGGTCGAGTCCTACAAAATCGTTATAGAAACCAAAGCGCCGGGCCTGGCCGGCCCCGGTACGCCGCGAAAATCCATGCGGGGCCAGGAAACGCCTCTGGAGCAACTGGCCCGCTACATAAAACACATGCGTGATGCCGAAGGGCCGTTTCATGATCGTTTGGCCTGGCGCGGCGTGATTACCGATGGCCGGGATTTTTACCTGTACCAATGGGACAGTGCGGCTGGCAAGTTAAAGCCCCACGGGGGAAAAGTCCAGGTTCGCAACGATGATGCCGGCGTCCGCCAGTTGAACAAAATTCTTCGGGAATTTTTTGCCGACAAAGAGCGCAAGGGGAAAAAACCGCCGCCGCCATTATCCCTTGCCGATGTGATTATTCAGCCGCTTAGGGAAGGCTTTGACTTGATTATGGACAGCCGGCAGTCAGGCCGGTTTTTTCACACCAAATTCGAACTCTGGAAAAGCGTCCTGTCGGGTTCCGGAGTCCTTCCTCCCAGGCCCGATTTGCAAACCAGGCACATGGACCGTCTTTTTCTCGATCATTGCCTGCTGGTGGCCACCGCCCGCGCAATTCGCCACACCATTATTTCTCCCCGGGGGAAGCCGGCGAATATGATGAAGCAGGGTTTTGTGTCATGGATGGTGGAGTCCTACCAGGGGAGCGTGCTGCTTGAAAGGCTGTTTGAGGAGGTCGGAAAATATGACTGGCAGCGCTCCACCAGAGACGTGCTGCGCGGCGCATATGAATCGCTTATTCCGCAAAAAGACCGCCATGATTTCGGTGAATACTACACGCCGGACTGGCTCGCCGAATTTATCTGCAACAGAGTTCTGGACGAGGAGTGGCTGGAGCGCGCCGTCGCCGCCGCCCACAAAACCCTGTCCGACCCGGAAGCGCGCCGCATGGAAGGCGTTGGCGTGCTCGACCCGGCTTGCGGCTCGGGAACTTTTCTTTTCCATGCCGCAAGGCGCATTGCCCAATACGCCGGGGCAAAAGGCCTGGCGGATGAAGAATGTTCGGCCATTGCCGTCCGGCTTGTTCACGGTACCGACGTTCATCCGGTCGCCGTTGAAATGGCGCAGGCCACATTGCTGACCGCGCTGCCGACAAAACCGCAGGACAGCCAATTGATGGTGCGGCAGGGGGATTCTCTTCTGCTGCGCTACTGGCGCCAGAATCAATTGGACGGGGAGAAAGCGCTTAACATCATCACCCCGGGAAGAAACCAATTCAAAATACCGTCCCAATTGCTGGACAGCGATTATTTTGAGTCGGTGATTTCCGACGTTGTCTCATATGCGGCCGCGGATGCGGGCAAAAAGCGCGCACCGGATTTTTCCAGGAAGAGATGGGCGGGTGTTTTGCCGGCGCCCCTGGTGAAGGAAATTAAGGAAATGGCGGTTAAACTGCGGACGGTGTTTCGTGCCGAGGGCAATTCTGTGTGGGAATGGTATTTGCGCAACCTCACCCATCCGCTGTTGCTGCACCGCCACAAGGTGGACCGCATTGTCGCCAACCCGCCCTGGGTCAGCAGCGCCGTCACCGCCTCGCCCGCCGACCGGGAGTCCGCCCACATGGTCATGGAAATGAAGCAGGAATATGGACTGAGGAAAGGCGGGCTGGGCGCCGGCGCGTCCGAGTTTAATCTGGCCGCGGTGTTCACCGTGCACACCCGGAATTTGTATCTGGCCGATAAAAGCGTGTGCGGGTTCGTGTTGCCGGACAGCGCGCTGAAAAGTTCCGGGTGGAAACAATTCGCCGACCCGCAGCAGCACCGCTGGTCCGAAACCCACAGTTTAAAAGACGTCAAAAATCCCCCGTTCAGCGGCGCCGCCGCCTCGGTGTGGATTCATGACTTCCGCAAAAGAAAGCGCAAGCATTACGAATGGCGCATGAAAAAAGGCGCGGAAAAAGTCGTCGTCACCGAGGGCTGGGAATCGGCGGCAAAAAAAGTCCGCATAGTGTCACCGGCGCCGCTGCCGTCCGGGGCAAGCCATTATGACAAGTGTTTCCGCAAGGGTTCCAATATGAACCCCACGCGGTTTGTTGTGGTCAGGGTGGTGAAAAGCCATCCTGATGGCACGGTGGCTGTGGAAGGCCGAATCGGAAGGCGCGACAAGGCGCCGTGGACAGAATATCCGCATACCGCGAAAACTGTGGAGGCGGCCGCATTGCTGCCCTGCATCACTCCCGACAGTTTGCAGCCGTTTCGCATGGCCGGCGGGCAACTGTACCTGCTG
Source organism: Gammaproteobacteria bacterium (assembly GCA_028817275.1). Taxonomy (GTDB): domain Bacteria; phylum Pseudomonadota; class Gammaproteobacteria; order Arenicellales; family Spongiicolonaceae; genus Spongiicolonus; species Spongiicolonus versatilis. Next base: position 35,006 of record JAPPPZ010000115.1, on the reverse strand, counting down.
GGCCCCTTTGAGAAAAATCCCACCAACGGTCTTCTGCGGGAGGAAAACGCGGTATCCATATTTCACAACGCCCGTGAATGGAGATTCGTCGGACGCAGGTTCGCCAGAGCATGGGCGGAACTGGACAACTTTTACCGCAAGGAACGGAAACGTTCTTTGGCCGAACTTCTGGACTACAGCGGCAACCTCTCCGCCCAGTCGGTGCCGGACGACCGCGCGCCGCGCACAAAAATCGCCTACAACAAGTCCGGCCAGCACGTCTGCGCCGCCCGTACCGGCTACCTGTGCAACGACATGCTTTACTGGGCTGAACTCGCAAACGAAAAAGAAGCGCTGTATTTGATTGCGGTGTTGAATTCGCTTCCATTGCAGGAAGCATTCCGCCAGGCGCGGCAAAACGACCGGGATTTTCATAAACACATCTGGAAAAAAATCCCCATCCCGGTTTTTGACCGCAGCAACGTGCGCCACAAAGAACTGGCATCGCTTGCGGCAAAAATAGAAAAGCGGGCGGCGCAGTGGCCGCCGGAAGAGTCGCGCGCCGACATTCGCAGCCGTCTCGCCGCTTCCCCGGAGATGGAAAAAATATCGGCGGCCATTCGCGCCATGAAGGAACTGGCGCCCTATTGCGACTGGGGCATGCCCGGCCGCCGGCGGAAAAAATAATGCCCGCAGCCGCCGGCGAAAATCCGCTGCACCAACACCTCGCCCGGCTGGAGCAGGGCGCGGCTTGTCTCAGCGCGACGCGCCGGCTGCAGCGTTATCTGCGCGAGGAATTTCAGCGGCACATGGAGGGGCGGGGCGCGGAGGCCTGGCCCAGCCCGGACATTCTGCCGTGGGACGCCTGGCTTGAGCGCGCCTGGCGCGACGCCGAGTTTGGCGGTGAGGGCGCGCTGCTGTTGAATGATGTGCAGGAACTTGCGCTGTGGGAGGAGGCGATTGCCGATGCCGATGGCTCGTCGCCGCTGTGGCGCAAATCCGAAGCCGCCCGGGCCGCACGCGCCGCCCACCGGGCGCTGGCGGATTGGCAACTGGATGAGAAATGTTTGCACAACGGCAGCGACGATGCGCGCGCGTTTGCCGGCTGGCGCGAAAATTTTATGCGCCGCTGCAGGGGGGAAAATTGGCTGGACCGGGTCGCGATGCAGAAAGCGATTCTTGCGCGCGGTGAACTGCCCGCGCCCCCGGCCCTCATCGTTGCCGGCTTTGATGTTGCCACGCCGCTGATGAAAAAAATTCTTGCGCGCTGTGAAGGCGGGGGTGCTGAGGTTGTGCAAGTTCCTTTGCCGAAAAATTCCGGCGATGTCCGCTTGTGCCGCGCCGCCGACCCGGAGGAGGAGTTGCACCGCGCCGCATCCTGGTGCCGCGAGCAGATAGAAAAAAACGATGCCGGCTTCAGCGTCGGCGTTGTTGTGCGCGACTTGGAAAAGCGCCGCGAAGATGTGCGGCGGATTTTTACCGATGTGCTCGGCGGTTTTGACCCGGTGGTGGACCGCATGGCCGCCGAGCGTTTGTTTCACCTCTCCCTGGGCGCGCCCCTGGACGTGCAGCCGCTGGTTGCCGATGCGCTGGATTTGCTGGAGTGGACGTCCGCCGAATGCGATTACGAAACGTTCAGCCGCTGGCTGCGCTCGCCGTTCACCAAAGGCGCCGAAGCGGAGTTGGCGGCGCGGGCGCGGGTGGATTTTGCGCTGCGCGAGTCACTGCCGCCGACCGTCACGCCGACTCTGCTGCGCCGCGTCGTGAACGATGAACGGTTTATGAAGAAAAAATTCGCCGGTGATGCGCCGCAACTCAGCGCGATGCTGCGCAATTTGTGCGGCGGCGGTGAACCGAAAAAATTTTCCATGGGCGAATGGGGGGCGGAGTTCAGCAGGCGGTTGAAACAAGCCAACTGGCCCGGCGATGCAACGTTGAACAGCCACGAACACCAGGCCCATGAGGCGTGGAAGGAAATGCTGGACAACTTTGCATCCCTGGATCTGGTGGCCGGCGATTGCGGTGCGCGCGCCGCATTTGTGAAGTTGCGGCGGCTTGCGGCGGCGCGCGTGTTCAACCCGCAGGCGGTGGCCGCGCCGGTGCAGGTGATGGGGCTGGCGGAGTCGGCCGGGCTGACGTTTGATGCGCTGTGGGCGGCGGGTTTTGACCATGCGTCATGGCCGCCGCCGCCGTCGCCGCTGGCCTTTCTGCCGGTGCGCGCGCAACGTGAGCGCGGCATGCCGGGCGGCGGCTGGGACGAGTCGCTGAACAGCGCGCAACAACTCACCGCCCGACTCAAAGCCGCCGCGCCGGCGGTGGTGTTCAGTTATGCAGAACTGGATGATGACCGCGAGTTGCGCCCAAGCGCGTTGTTGCTCAGCGATGACGTTAAGAATCTTGACGCGCCGGAAAAACCCCACCTTCACCCGGCGCACCTCGGCGCGGCGTGTGCGCATCTGGAAACGGTGGACGACTCGCGCGGCGCCGCGCTGCCGCCGCACGTTCCCGCACCGGGCGGCGCGGGTTTGTTCCGCGACCAGTCGCAATGCCCGTTCCGCGCCTACGCCAGCCGCCGCCTCGGCGGCAAGGGGTTGCCCGAACCGCGCGCCGCCGCCAATGCGATGGACCGCGGCAACCTGGTGCACCAGGCGATGCGGTTGTTGTGGGGCCACTGGCGCGGCCGCGATGAGTTGCGCGCCGAGGGTGGGGCCGCGCTTGAATCAAAAGTGAACGCCGCGCTTGACAAAACGCTCGGCGATTTTCAGCGCCGCAATCCTTCGGTACTCGGCGCCAATGCGCGGCAGGCGCTGGCCGGGCAATTGCGCGAATTAATTTTGCGGCATCTTGCGTTTGAAAAACAACGGCCGCCGTTCACCGTCACCGCGCTGGAAGAAAAATGTGAAGAAATTTTCCACGGCCTCAGCCTGCTGGTGTGGATCGACCGCATTGACCGTCTGGACGACGGTTCACTGCTGGTGATGGATTACAAAACCGGCGACGCCAAAACGACGTTGTGGGACGGCGGGCGGCCGGAGGAGCCGCAGTTGCCGCTGTACCGTGCGCTGCTTGGCGATGAAGTGAAGGCCATTGCTTTTGCAAGAATTCGCGTCGGTGAAACTGACGGTACACGTTTGGCTGGCCGTTGCGGCACGGCGCAAGGTGCCGAGTGCGGACTTAAAAATGATAACTGGGAGTCAAAAACCGCCGAGTGGAATTCGCATCTGGAGGAACTCGCCCGTGAAATCGCCACGGGAGTTGCCAGAGTGGCCCCGGCACGTGGCGAGGCCACTTGCCGGTATTGTGACTTGCACGCAGTATGCCGGGTGGACGAGCACCGGCTTGACGGCGGCGGCGGTGAAAACGGTGATGGCTGAGCGCGCGCCAACGGATGCAAAACAGCGCGCCGAGGCGCTGGACATTTCGCGCTCGTTCATTGTCCGCGCGCCGGCCGGCTCCGGCAAAACCTCGCTGCTCATTCGCCGCTACCTTAAGTTGCTGGCGAAAGTGGAACAGCCCGAGGAAATCCTCGCCATGACCTTCACCCGCAAAGCGGCCGGCGGCATGCGCTTGAAAGTGCTGGATGCGTTGTGCAAGGCGGAGCAGGGCGGTGCGGCGGAGGACAGGCACGAAGAGGAACTGCTGGAATATGCCCGTGCAGCCCTGGCCCGCGGCCGCGAAAAAAATTGGCACTTGCTTGAAAATACGTCGCGCCTGCAGTTTCACACCATTGACGGTTTCGGCATGCAACTGGTGCGGCGCATGCCGCGCGCTTCCGGTTTCGGCGCACCGCCGGCGGTGGACAATTTTCCCCGCGCCGCCTACCGCAAAGCGGCCGCCGACACCGTCGCTGCGCTGGAAAACACCGGCAGTCCGGAAGCCGAGGCGGTGGGCATTCTGTTGTGTCATGTGGACAACAACCACGGCAAACTGCGCGACCTGCTGGCCGATGCGCTGGAACACCGCGACCAGTGGCTGCCGCTGGTGGGACTCGGTGACGATGAAGGGCGCCGGCGGCTTGGCGAATCGCGCCGCTGGATGATTGAACAAGTGCTGGAAAAAACGCACCGCGGCATGCCGCCGGGTGAGGCGCAAGACATCACCGCCTGCGCCGTCCACGCCGCGGGGAATTTGTCGGAGTCGTCGCCGCTTCACGTTTGCCGCGCGATGACAAAAATTCCCGGCACCGATTGCGGCGGTCTGGAACAGTGGCGCGGCATTGCCGAGTTGCTGTTGACCAAAGCCGGCGATTACCGCAAGACGGTGACTCGCCATCACGGTTTTCCAACCAGCGACCGCGCTGCAAGAGACCGCATGATTGCGATGTTGAAAACCCTCAAAGCCGCCGCGCCGCAATGGAGCGAGGCGCTGGGCGATGTCCGCAAACTGCCGCCGCCGCAGTCCACCGAGGCCGAGTGGCGCATACTGGTGGCGCTGCTGCACGTGCTGGAGCAAACCGAGTCGCGTTTGCAACTTTTGTTTTCCGCGCGCGGCACTTGCGACTTCACCGAGATCGCCACCCGCGCGACGAAAAGTTTGGGCACGGACGGTGAACCCACCGACCTGGCGCTGGCGCTGGACTACCGTATTCAGCACATTTTGGTGGACGAGTTTCAGGACACCTCGCACGCGCAGGTGGAACTTTTGGAATTGCTGACCGCCGGCTGGGATGCTTCCGAATGGCGTACACTTTTTCTGGTCGGCGACCCGCTGCAGTCCATTTACCTGTTTCGCGACGCCGATGTGGGCATTTACTTGCACGCCGATAAAGACGGAGAGATCGCCCAGATGTCGCTGAAACCAATCACCCTGCGCGCAAATTTTCGCTCCGACCCGAAGTTGGTGGAATGGTTTAACAAAACCCTCAGCACCGGCATGCCGCCGCCATCGCAGGCGGACCCGCTGCTTGGCGCGGTGCCGTATTCCGATGCTGACGCTGAGCGCGGGCCGCACACCGATGCCGGCGTCATCACTCACGCACCGCCGGATCGAAGTGCCGAGGCCGGCGCCGTGCTGAAAGCAGTGTGCAAAGAGCGCGCCGCCGACCCCAAGGCAAAAATCGCCATTTTGGCGCGCAACCGCGGCCACCTGCCGAAAATTTTACGCGCGTTGCGCAACGCCAAAGTACCGTGCCGCGAGGTGAATCTGGATCCTCTTGCGCGCCGGCCGGTGGTGCAGGATTTGCTGGCGTTGACGCGCGCACTGCTGCACCCGGCCGACCGTGTGGCATGGCTTGCGCTGCTGCGCGCGCCGTGGTGCGGGCTGCAACTTGTGGATCTCAGCGTGGTCACCGAGGGCACGAAAACCGTGCTGGAAAATTTGCGCGACAAAACCGTGCTCGACAAAATGCCGCCTGAGACGCGGCAGCGGCTGGCGCGGCTGATGGCGGTGGTGGAGGATGCGCTGGCGCGGCGCGGGCGGCTGCCGGTTGCGCAGTGGGTGGAGAACGCATGGCGCGCCCTCGGCGGCGCGGCCCTGGCGCGGGAGGAGGATTATGAGCACGCGCGCGACTTTTTCGCCCAGTTGGATGCGGCGTGCGCGCCCCTTGGGCTGCGCGATTACGGTGAGTTGCGCGAGCGTGTGGACAATTTATACGCCGGCCGGCGCGCCGCCGGTGATAGTGACGGTGGCGCCGAGACCGGCGAGGTGGAGGTGATGACCATGCACGGCGCCAAGGGTTTGGAGTTTGATGTGGTGCTGATTCCGGGTCTGGAACGCACACCGAAACGGGAGCCGCCGCGTGCGCTGCTGTGGAATCGTCAACGCGACTCCGGAAACGGTGACCACGTCGAGCGTGTGCTGCTGGCGCCGCTGGCCGCGGCGTCCGGAGAGCGTGAACCGATGGTTGACTTCATGCGCGACTTTCATGCGCGCCGCATGGTGCTGGAATCGGCGCGCCTGCTGTATGTCGCCGGCACCCGCGCGCGGCGCAAACTTTATCTCTTTGCATCGCCCACTATTAATAAGAAGGGCGAAGCCAACGCCCCCTCAGGTTCGCTGCTGGCCTGCATCTGGGATGCCGTGAAGGACAAGTTCGAAAAACGCGCGTCGCAACAGGCCGGCGCCGCCGGTGAAAGTGATGCCGCCGCCGAACCCCCCCTCACCCGCCTGCCGGCGGATTGGCGCCTGCCCGCCGGCCCCGGCGCCATTTCGCCGTCCCCGGTGCAGCAGGCCGACGCCGCCGCGCCGGCGCCGGTTTTTGAATGGGCCGGCGCCACCGCGCGCGCCACCGGCACTTTGGTGCACCGTGTTTTGTGCCGCATTGCGGAGGAAGGCGCCGGGCAATGGGACGCGGCGCGGGTGCGGCGGTGCTGCGCGCTGTTTAAGCCGCAATTGCACGGCCTCGGCATGAATGAAAAAGACGCCGCGAAAGTTGTAGACCGCGCGCAGGCGGCGTTGCTGTTTACGCTCGGCGATGAGCGCGGCCGGTGGATTGTGGACCGCGCGCACAAAGACGCGCGCAGTGAATACGCGCTCAGCGGAATCGTGGACGGCCGCGCAAAAAGCGTCATCATCGACCGCACTTTCACCGATGCCGCCGGCGTGCGCTGGATCATTGACTACAAAACCGGCGTGCACAGCGGCGGCGCGCTGGAAAAATTTCTGGACAGCGAACAGGAACGTTACGCGCCGCAGTTGGAAACCTACGCCGAACTCATCAAGCGCCTGCCCGGCAACGAACAGCGCCAGGTGCGGCTCGGCCTGTATTTTCCCCTGGCCCGGGCCTGGCGCGAATGGAGTCCGCAATAGCCGCGCCCGCCTGCGGTAACATCGCCCCATGCCCCCGGACGCCGCCCAACTCACCGTCGCCATCTCGTCGCGCGCGCTGTTTGATTTGGAGGAAAGCCACCGCGTTTTTGAAACCGAAGGCATCGCCGCCTACTGCGCATACCAGATTGAGCGCGAGAGCGAGGCATTGCGGCCCGGCGTCGCCTTCACCCTGGTGCGCAAGTTGCTGCAAATTAACAACAGTGACGGCAAGCCCTTTGCGCAAGTGGTGCTGGTGTCGCGCAACAGCGCCGACACTGGCCTGCGCGTGTTTAATTCCATCGCCCACCACGGGCTGAACATCAAGAGCGCCGCGTTCACCGGCGGCCGCGACCCGTGGCGCTACATTCCGCCGTTTGACACCGACTTGTTTTTGTCCGCCAACCCCGGCAGCGTGCGCGAGGTTTTGCGCGAGGGTTACGCCGCCGCCACCATTCTGCCGTCGCGCACCGCCGGCGCCGACAACGGGCCGCTGCGCATTGCTTTTGACGGTGACGCCGTCCTGTTTTCCGACGAGGCCGAGCGTGTTTACCAGGCCGGCGGCGTCGGCGCTTTTCTCGACAGCGAAACCGCCGCCGCGCGCCGGCCGCTGTCCGGCGGCCCGTTCAAAAACGTGCTGGCCGCGCTGCACCGCATCCAGTCCGACTTCCCCGCCGCCCCGCCGCTGCGCACCGCCCTGGTCACTTCGCGCTCGGCGCCGGCCCACGAGCGCGTCATCCGCACCCTGCGCGCCTGGGACATCCGCATCGACGAGGCACTGTTTCTGGAAGGCCGCGACAAGGGAAAATTCCTCGACGCTTTCGGCGCCGACATTTTCTTCGACGACCAAAGCGGCCACTGCGACTCGGCCCGCGGCCACGTCCCCACTGCCCATGTGCCGCACGGGGTGGTGAATGATTGATGTGCTGTGATTGCGTCGAAAATTGAAGAAATACCGTGGATAACCATTTCTATTTCACCGTTTCCATCATGTTTATCGGCGGCGTCTTGATGATGCCGATGTTGATGCTCATGGCGTGGATGTGGAAGCATTTTCTCGACCGTGACCGCCGCGATGACCGCAAACGCCGCCGCGAGGAGTTGCTGGCCGAGTTGCGGGGGGATGCGCCATGAACCCGGAAGCCCTGGAGGTCTTCAACACCATCAGCCGGTATTTGCTCATCGGCACCATCCTCACTTTCATCATCTTCACCATCCTCCGCTGGCGGCGGGAGGACCGGGAGGAGGCCGAGGAACTGGAGGAATTGCGCCGCAAGTACCGGCAGGCCGGCCCCCCCGCATGATTCCAGCGTGATTTCCGCGTATAATCCGCGCCGGAATGTCACGCCGTTTTTTCTTTCTTCCCGCCGTTTTTCTAGTCTTTGTTTGCTCCCCCGCTTTCGGGCAAGAGGCGCTGGGGTTTGCGGTTTCGGTGGATACGACGAGTGTAGTGGAAGGGAACACGGTTGAATTCAGCGTCCGCCTGAACGCCAATCCTTTGTCCAGGGACGGCGCCACCGTGGACTGGACCATCGGCGGCACCGTCACCGCCGATGACCATGACGCCCCCCTGCGCGGCACCCTCACCTTCACCCGCGACAACCCAAACACCCCCCAGACCGTGCCCGTCCGGCTGCTGGCCGACATCGTGCACGAGTCCGCCGAAACCCTCACCCTCACCCTCAGCAACCCTTCGCCCGGCACCATCCCCCTCGCCACCCCCTCCGCCACCGCCACCGTCACCGACGCCCCCCTCCCCCGCCGCACCGTGGTCGCCGTCGCCAATGCCCCGGACACGGAAGAGGGCGCCACCGCAAGTTTCCCCCTCACTTTCAGCGGCCACCCGCCCACCGGTGATGTCACCGTCACCTTCCACTTAGGCGCCCCGGCCGGGCGCGGACCGGGCATGGACGGCGTCACCGCATCCGAGTTCACCTACGCCGCCACCGACACCGGCGCCCCGGCCACGGGCCAGCCGCTGCGCCAGGTGCGCACCTACACGGCGGCGCAGGTGGCGGCGGCCATGTCCGGCGCCACGCCGCTCAGCATCGGCATCGCCATCGCCGACGACGGCGACTTCACCGAAGGCGAAGAAACGGTGCGCCTGACCCTGGTGCCCGGCCCGCAATACACCCACGCCGCCGGCAGCCCGGCGCGCGTCTCCCGCACCGCCGCCGCCGCCGCCGCCGACAACCTGCGCATCGCCGCCGCCAGCCGCCACGCCCAGGTCGCCATTCCCGATCGCCGCCTGCGCCCGGTCATCGTGCGCGAGTCGGATGCCACCGTCGCCGAGGGCGGCGTGGAGGTGGACGGTGAAGCGGTGGAGGTGAACGTGCGCGGCGTGAGCCAGGTGAACAGCGCCGATGTGGAGGAGCGCGTTTTGTCGGTGGACTTCAGCGTCCGCCGCGACTGGCTGGGAAGCGCCTGGCGCCTGTCCATGAACGGCGCCCGCGAGATGCGCGGCGTTGAGCGCGAGTGGGGGCGCAATGTGTCGCTGGAGTTGGCGGTGGAGCGCGGCGCGCTGGCGCCGTTTGCGCGGCTGGCGGTGGGCGGCGGCGGCGATTTGTGGACCGCCGGCATGCGCTATGCGGGCGGCGGGCGGCTCAACCTTCACCTTGCGCTGGAGGCCGCAACGCGGCGCGGGGCGGGCGGCGACTACCGGAATTTTTTCAGCGGCGAGTGGCGGTTTTAAGGTATCCTGCGGCGGCGTGATGCCCAAAGAAGACCACATAGAAATGGAGGGCACGGTGGTGGAAAGCCTGCCCAACACCCAGTTCCGCGTGAAACTGGAAAACGGGCACATCGTGACCGCGCACATTTCCGGCAAAATGCGCAAGCATTACATCCGCATTCTGCGCGGCGACCAGGTGACGGTGCAGTTGACGCCATATGATTTAACCAAGGGCCGCATTTCCTACCGCAAGCGCTGAGCGCCAAGCGCCAGGCGCCGCGCCGCAAAAAAAATAACAAAAGACAACCGAGGAGACTTAAACCATGCCCGCGCTTTTTTCCGAACTTCCGTGGTGGGCCTACGCGCTTTGCGCGCTGGCGATGACCCACATCACCATCGTGTCGGTGACGGTTTACCTGCACCGCCACATGGCCCACCGCTCCCTGGAACTGCACCCGGCGGTGTCGCACTTTTTCCGTTTCTGGCTGTGGCTGACCACCGGCATGGTCACCCGCGAATGGATTGCCGTGCACCGCAAGCACCACGCCACCGTCGAGTCCGCCGACGACCCCCATTCGCCGCAGGTGCACGGCATCGCCAAGGTGCTGTGGCTGGGCGCGTTCCTTTACCACCGCGCATCGCACGACCAGCAGACGCTGCGCCAGTACGGCCACGGCGCGCCCGACGACTGGGTGGAGCGGCACATTTACACCCCCGGCACCTACCTCGGCCCGGCGCTGATGTTGGTGGTGAACGTGGGGCTGTTCGGCATGGCGGCCGGGTTTTTTGTGTGGCTGACGCAGATGCTGTGGATTCCGTTCTGGGCCGCCGGGGTGATTAACGGCCTCGGCCACTTCTTCGGCTACCGCAACTACGAGTTGGAGGACGCCAGCCGCAACATTGTCCCCTGGGGGCTGGTGATTGGCGGCGAGGAGTTGCATAACAACCACCATGCTTTCGCCGGCTCGGCCAAGTTTTCCAGCCGCCGCTGGGAGTTGGACCTGGGCTGGGGCTACATCAGCCTGCTGGCGCGCCTGGGCCTGGCCAAAGTGCGCCGCCGCGCGCCGCAACTGGCCGAGGGCCCGGCGCGGCCGCACTGCGACCTGGACACGGTGCGCGCCGTGGCCCAGGCGCACATTCAGGTCGCCGCCCACTTCGCGCGCGAGGTGATGGGGCGCATTTACCGCGACGAGGCCCGCGCCCTGCGCCGCAAAAGCGCCCGTGCCTACCGTGTGCTGCGCCGCGGCCGCCGCTTCATCGTGCGCGGCGCGCGCACCCACGACGAGCAAAGCCGCCGCCGCCTGCGCGATGCCCTGGCCCTGGCCCCCAGCCTGGCCCGCGCCTACGCAATGAAGCAGCGCCTGCACGAAATCTGGGCGCGCAAACATCCCTCGGCCGAGAGTCTGCGCCGCGCCCTGGAAGAATGGTGCCGCGCCGCCGAACAATCCGGCTGCCACAAACTGCGCGACTTCTCGGCGCGGCTGCGGAGTTACCGGTTGCAGACGGTGGCGGCGGTTTGAGGACCGGCGGTTGAGGTATCGGGTAATTTGCTTATAGTGGCAGACTGCCGTCTGCTTTCCGGCAAATATCGGAGGATGTAATATGCTTAAACACACCGCAATGCAAAATATTTCGCGCCAACATATGGTGTGGCGGCCGGAAGAGATTACGTTTCGTAATGGAAGCATTTCCTCGGTCGTGGCCGGCCAGAGCGACTATGCCCTGGTTTGGGGGGACTGTCTGAAAATTCTCAAGACAATCTCCGATGATTCAATAGACTGCGTGGTCACCTCCCCGCCCTATTTTCAGCAGCGTGACTATGACCTCACCCGCGAAGAGCAAAAATTTGCCATTGGGGGCGAAAAGCGCGTTGGCGAATATGTGGAGAAGTTGACTCTGGTTTTCGATGAAGTGAAAAGAGTCATGTCTCCCCACGGTTCATTCTGGCTCAATATTGGTGATAAATACATCAACAAGGACTTGGCGGGCGTGCCTTGGCGCGTGGCGCTTGCCATGAAAGACCGGGGTTGGATACTCAGGGATGACATTATCTGGAACCAATTAAAAGGCACGCAAAGTGTTAAAGACCGCATGCGGGATGTGTATGAGCACGTGTTCCATTTCGTCAAGTCAAAACAGTATTATTTTGACGGCGACCGCATTCGGATAAAGCCTAGAAACGGCGTCTCGCTCAGTCACGGGATGGTGATTTCAGCGACCGGGGTGTCGGGAAGAAAATACCGCTCCCAGATTGAGAAATCCGATCTCAGCGGCGATGAGAAAAAAGCCGCTATTGGCGCTCTCGATGCCGTAATAAAGGAAATGCAGGAGGGTAAAGTCGTTGATTTCAGGATGACAATCAGGGGGTTTCAGCGCATTTACCACAGCGAAAGCAACGCCATCAGCGGGCGGGCGAAAGAATTGGAGGACAAGGGATTTTTCATCCTGAAAATGTGGAGCAAAGGGCATTTGCCCTCAAATATTTGGGATATTGTGCCCGAAGACAAATGGCGCAAGGATTCTCACTGTGCGGTTTACCCGGAAGCATTGCTGGAAATTCCAATCAAGGCGACTTGCCCGAATGGAGGCATCGTCCTGGATCCTTTCGTGGGAACGGGCTCGTCAATTTCAGCCGCACTGAACTACGGCTGCAAGGGAATTGGCATTGATTTAAGCAACAAATACCTAAACATCGCGCGGGCGAGGATAGAAGATGGCCATTGATGTACCGGGGAAAGTCCCCACGGAATTGTTTGGCCACAATACCCAGAACGAACCGGGCAGAGAAATCAAAGCGCGGTTTGCGGCACAACACTGTCCGTTTCTCGGCAAAGAGTGCAATAAACCAAGAAAGAGCCAGCCAAAAATAAAAATTGGCACGTGCAGCCTTGGTTACCAGGGAAGAAATCAGGTGGAATATAAACCCGTCATCGTATGCCCGCATCGCTTCGAGGCATCCGTCGTGTTCGACAGCATTCGGCGGGAATTCTTTCCCGGTGAGAGCCGCATTAAATGGGTGCGTGAAGTTAAGATTGGGCATGCCGGGTCCGTGGACTTTGTGGCCGCTGTTTTGGACGGCCAAAACCGGATAAAAAAGTATCTGTGCGTTGAAATTCAGGCCGGGGGGACGACCGGAACGCCCTACGGGGCTGTGGATGAATATCTGAAAGGGTTTCAATTCACCAAGAATTCCTACAACTATGGAATCAATTGGGCCAATGAGTACGTCAAAACGATGATGCAGCAAGCCCTCAAGAAAGGGAAAATCGTTGCCGCATGGAAAAAGCAGATTGTCTTTGTGTTGCAAGACATCGGCATGGAATACATCATGAGCACGGGGTCCGGGGTGGTCAAGGCATGCGAAAAGCATCCAGTTCAATTTCGTCCCTTCTCCCTGACGCTGAACAAACAAACGGCGAATTGGGAATTGCAGCCTTCCCCGGCCAATTACAGCGCGGACCTGGATGGCATCAGGGCGCTTTTATCGGGGTCAGACGAATTATTTTCGGAAAGCCAATTTCTCGAGTCCCTGTTGCGCAAGGGGACGAGAGACAAGGTTTTTCCGGACGACAAAGCACCCTCACCACCCGGCCGGCGGTGAGGTCGTGGCCCGCCATCATTCAAAATCATACAGCGGCGGCTCGTCCTGTTCCGCCGGCGGCTGGTTTTCCCACGCCGGGCCCGGCGGGCGGCGCTCGGGGCGGACGTAGGTGTATTGCAAATCCTTCAGGTTCACCCCCAACTTGACATCGGTTCGCAACCCCACCAACTCCTGCGCCAGCAGCGCGCTTTCTTTGCCGGCGGATAATTTTTCCGGCATGTCCTCCCCCTCGTCATCGGCGGCGGCGAACAGTTCTTCCAGACTGCCGTAGTGGTTGAGCAGTTCCCTGGCGTTTACCGCGCCGATGCCGGCGGCGCCGGGAATGTTCAGCGAGGGGACGCCGCTGAGGGCGAAGAAGTCGCGCAGCAGGGTGGGGGCGACGCCGTATTTTTTGACCACGTATTCGTAATCCAGAAAACGCTTGCCGAAGTGGTCGTAGACGGCGACGCCTTCATTCAGCAACTGGCAGAATAAATTGTCAGTGGACAAAATCACCGAGTGGCCGCCGTGGCGGGCGATGCCGGTGGCGAGGGTGGCAATCACATCGTCAGCCTCGCTGCCTTCCACGCCCAGACTGGCGATGCCCATGGCGCTCATCAACTCGGCAAAGCGCGGCAGCGACTGGCGCAGCATGGCCGGCATCGGCTTGCGGTTTTTTTTGTACTCGGCAAATTTTTCATGGCGCCAGCCCGGGGTGTCCGACTCCCACGCGCACACCGCATGGGTCGGGCGGTGAAAGCGCAACGCGCGGCCCAGCGAGCGGCGCAAACTTTTCAGCGCCTCCTCAATCTGCGCCCGCTCGTCGCCTTCGCGGTTGTGCGGCAGGCGGACAGCGGCGTGCACCCGGCGCACCAGGTTCAGCCCGTCGATCAGCAGCGCCTGCATGGCCGGGTCAGGCGGCGAGTTTTTCCATGTCCGCCGACCACGTGCCGCTGGCGGCGAGGCCGTTCATGCGCGCGCGGTGGGCGGCGACTTTTTGCGCCGCCTCCCGGTTGGCCGCATCGCCGCCCCAGGCCGCCATCGCCGCCTGCTGCAGCGCGCGGCCGTAGGAAAAAGTCAGCGCCCACGGCAGGTTGCGGCCGAGCGCGTTCATCGCGTTGAGGTGGGCGGTGGCCTCCTCGTCGCTTTGCCCGCCGGACAAAAAAGCGATGCCGGGGACTTCATGCGGGACGGTCATCTTCAGGCAGCGCACAGTCTGCTCGGCCACTTCGGCCAGCGGCGCGCGCACTGCACAGCCGGCGCCGGAGACCACCATGCTCGGCTTGAGCACGATGCCCTCCAGCAGCACGTTCTGTTCGCGCAACTGCTCAAACACAATCTGCTGCGCGGCGCGGGTGACTTCAAAACAGCGCGCGATGTCGTGGTCGCCGTCCATCAGCACCTCGGGTTCCACAATCGGCACCAGCGCCGCCTCCTGGCACAGCGCGGCATAGCGCGCCAGGGCGTGGGCATTGGCCGTCAGGCAGGCGCGGCTCGGCTTGTCGGCGCCGGCGATGGCAATCACCGCGCGCCACTTGGCGAAGCGCGCGCCGAGTTCACGGTATTCGGCCAGCCGCTCGCGCAGGCCGTCCAGGCCTTCGGTGACTTTTTCACCGTCAAAGCCGGCCAGGGGTTTGGCGCCGGTGTCCACCTTGATGCCGGGGACGATGCCGGCTCTGGCCAGGTGGGCCGGGAATGAATCGCCGGCCAGGGTTTGCTGGCGGATGGTTTCGTCGAACAGAATCGCGCCGCTGACAAACTCGCCGAGGCCCGGCGCCGTCACCAGCAGGTCGCGGTATTCGCGCCGCTTTTGCTCGCTGTCGGCGATGCCGAGTTTTTTAAAGCGCGCCGCGCAGGTGGGATGGCTCTCGTCCATGGCCAGAATTCCGCGCCCCGGCGCGACCATGTCGCGGGCGGTTTGCCTGAGTGTCTCGGTTTGCTTTTTCGGCATTGGGTTTTTTCCTGTGGTTTTTGTTGGGGGTTGGCGGCTGGCGGGCCCCGGCGCAGCACGCGCGCCGCGCCGCCGCCCGGTTGGGTTGTGCAAGCCGCGCTCAGGCGGCTTTTTTCAGTTCGGCAATCCGTTCCCGCAGCGGGCTTTCCCTCGGAAAATAACCGGCCAGGAACTCCATCTGGTCGGCAAGCACGCGGCGGCCGCGCAGGAACAGGTATTCGGCGTAAGTCGGCGTGAACGGAATCGCCAGCAGGCTCATGCCGCACTCCTCGGGCATGCGCCCGGCTTTATGGTTGTTGCAGCGTTTGCATGCGGTGACCACGTTGTTCCAGTTGTCGCCGCCGCCGCGGCTCAGCGGCGTGACATGGTCGCGGGACAGCATGCTGTGGCGGAACTTTTCGCCGCAATACATGCACATGCCGGCGTCGCGCTTGAACAGCGCCTCGTTGCTGAGCGGTGGAATGTAGTCCTCGTAGTTCAGCACCGCGCCGCGCGAGCGGCCGTCGGTGGCGATGATGGAGTTCACCTCAATCACCCGCCGCTCGCCGTTCAGCGCGTTGACGCCGCCGTGCACGCGGTACATCAGGCTGCCGCAGGTGTAGCGGACCTGGCCGAGGTGGTAAAGGCGCACCGCCTCGCGGTAAGTAATCCAACTCACCGGCATCCCGCTGATATCAGTGCGCAAACCGCGTTGTTCCAAATTGTGCAAAACAAACCTCCCGTGGAGTGGCGTACATGCTACACCGCCGGGGGGTGGATTGCAACCGTCACCGCTTGCCGGGGGTTAATCGCCAAACCTCCGCAGCAGCCAATAGAAAAGTGTGGACAATCCCGGAAGAATCGTTCCCAGAACGATAATCCAGGGCGCGCCAATCCAAGCGCAAAATCCGGCGGTTGCCAGGGAACCCAGTGAAACCAGCGCGCCGAGAATTTGTCCGCGGCGAACATCGTTGCGGATATATTCCATGGCCTTATTTTCGCGGTTGTGTTTGTGCACTTGTTCCTTTTCCACCATTGCGACGATGCGCTCAGGCAAATCGGGCATCAATTCGCCGTATCCTTTGAGCAACTCAGGCGGCGGCAACGGCCCGGAAAATTTCCGGACAACTTCCTTGCGTACGCCACCATGGCGGAGGAAGGCGTTTTGTCCCCCTCATCAGACCGCTTCAAAGAAGATGCGGGAAACCGCTTAGGCTTAGTCCTGCTCTTTTTGCGCCGACTGCGCGACATCTTGGTCTGCTTGCTTCATTGCCCGCAGGAAGTATGGGCGCAGTGCATGAAAGTAGGACTCAATCCTTTCCATCACGCTCCGCTCGTCCATAAAACCCTGGTAGGCGGTTTTGGGGTCCGGGTAAGAGATATCCGGAACGCTGAAAAGGCGCTTGGGATACAAAGCATCCTGGGTGTCGGCGTCATCCCAGGAGCAAGCCGCATCCAAGCCGGCCTTTTTTTCTTTATTTCTTTTCATCGTACGCCTCCACGAGCATAGACCAATACAGCGCGGAAAATTTTCCCGCTGGTGAGCGCAATGTGGCAGTTATCCCCCGGCAAGTCAACCCCGCTCACCCCGCCCGCATTTTCTCCCTCGGCAGGCGGATGTTCAGCATCTCGCGGATTTTGCGGTCGGTGGGTTCGGGGATGTGGTCGGGGTGGTGGGTGGAGAGGATTTGCCGCACCTGCGCGCGGGCTTTTTCCAGCAGTTGGGGGGCGCCCTGTTCGGCCCATTCCTTGGGGCTGGTGCGGTCGCCGAGGTCGGGGTAGACATAGTCCTTTTCCATCAGGCCGATGGTCTGGCCGTGGCCGAGGAAGTGGTCGGGGCCGCCGATGCACACATCGCGCATGGCGCCGATGGACAGCGATTCATCGCTCACCTCCACGCCGCGCACGGTGCGGTTCACCGCGCCTAACATGTCGTTGTCAATGACCATGCTCTCATAGCAGCAGCCGAGCAGGCTGGCCTGCATGCCGGCCGATTCGTATACCAGGTTGGCGCCGCAGTGGGCGGCGAGGGCGTTGGTGTAGGACTTTTCGTAGCCCGACTGCGCGTCCGGCAGCTTGGCGTCGGCCATGCCGGCGGCGATGCCGGTGGGCAGGTCGTAGAACCGCCCCATCTGCCCGCAGGCCGCCATCAGCACCGCCTGTTCGCCGCTGCCGCCGCTCATGGCGCCGGTGCGCAGGTCGGAAACGAAAGGCCAGGGGCCGAAAATGCACGGGTGCCGCGGCACAATGAGGTTCACGTACACCAGGCCGGCCAGCACCTCCGCCACCTCCTGTACCACCGCCCCGGCCAGGGCCGCCGGGCTGGTGGCCCCGGCCTGGCCGGCGGCCAGCAGCAGCACCGGCATGCCGGCTTGCACACAGACCTCCAGCACCCGGCATGCATCCTCGGCAAAGCGCAGCGGCGGCACCACGAAGCAACTGGAGCAACTGACAAACGGCCGCCGCCGCCATTCCTCCTCGCCGCCGGCCACCAGGTGCAGAAACGGCAGCGTGGCCTGCAGATGCTCCGGCTGCACCCAACTGGAGCCGACATGTTTTTGCGTGCCGCTGACGCAGGCATAGCAGGTGTTCACATCCAGGTCCAGCGGCGCCTCCATGTCGCGGGCGACCAGGGAGCGCTGGTAGAAGTGGATGTGCTCCAGGCGGTCCACCAGCCGTGCCATGTTGTAGAGGTCGCCGAGGGTGGACTCGCGGTATTCGCGCTTCTCGCAGTCCACGATGTGCACCGCGGCGCCGGCGGTGCCGAAGTACACCCGGTTGCCGGACAGTTCCATGTCGTGGCGCGGGTGCTGGCCGCACAGGACGATGTCGCGCGCGGCGTTGGCCACCGTGTCCTCCACCAGCGCGCGCGGGAACAGCAGCCGGCCTTCAGCGCTGAGTTTGCCGCCGGCTTTGGCGACCCGTTCAACGCAGGACGGAATCGCCTGCGACAGGCCGATGGTTTCCAGCACATCCAGCGCGGCCTGGTGAATGCGCTGCACTTCCGGGTCGCTGAGGGGTTTGTAGCGCCCGCTGGCCAGGCCCGGGCGCACCGGTTTTTCCTCCTGCGGCACCGGCGCCGCGCGCAAGGCCCGCCGCGCCGCGCGCCCGCCCATGCGTTTGGTGGTTTCAGTCATGGTTTTTCTGCTGCCGGTTTTTGTCCGCAAGGGTGACGGCCTCGGCGATTTTTTCCGTCCTCGGCATGATGCGCTCGATGAAAGTGACGCCTTCACCCCCGCCCTCACCGCCGGCGCCGCGCCGGTGCAACCGCTGCCGGCTGAGCAGCGCCGCGCGGTAACCCAGTTGCCGCAGCGCGCCGGCGGTGGCGCGATTGTAATCCACCGCCGCGCCAAAAGGCATGGAAAAAACCCGGCTGAGCCGCGCCTCCGGCAGGCCAATGCGTGCCAGCCGCTTGGCGCCCTCGGCAATTTCGGCGTGTTGCACGGCGGCCGGCAGCGACGCCAGAACATAATGCCGCTGCGAGTGGTTGCCGTAGGCCACCAGCGGATGGCGCGGCAGTTTTTTGTCATCGCGCACCAGGTCGTCACCGCCGGCTTGCACGCCGCGCTTGTGCAGAAACTCATCCAGCGCGGCGTCCACCATGCGGCTGTCGTTGTCCGCGTGCTTGCTGTAACGGTAAAAACTTTTGCGCTCAGGATTCTTCAACCCGCGCAGGCCGTTTTCCAACTCCGGCGTCCACCCGCGCGCTTCAATGCAGCGCACTTTCTCGCGCCACAGCACCGCGCCATCCAGAACCGCCGGGTTCACGTAGCACGTCATCGGAATGCGCAGTGACTCCACCGTTTCCAGAGTCTCCTCCAGCACATTGCGGAAACCGTCGTCAAAAGTGAGCGCCGCTTTGCCCCTCGCATCCGCCATTTCCGCCAGCGCGTCCACCGTCACGAACTCAAAATAACGCGCCACCGCCTCCAGATGCGCGCGCACCGTCGCCGTACTCACATGATGCAGTCCGGCGGCCGCCGCCGGCGCCGCACCGGCCGAGTGGTAAACCAAAACCACCGCCCCGCCCCGCGCCGCATCGCGCAACGCCGCCGCCGCCACCGTCACCCCCGCACAATCAAGTCCGCCGGCCGGCGGCCTAACATTTCATGGCCGTTTTCGGTGACCAGCACCGTCCGCCCCAGGGTCATGGCACGGCCGGCGTCGCTGTTCATCAGAATCATGTGCAGGAAGAACACCATGCCGGGGCGGATGAGTGCCGGGTTGGCGTGGTGGAACATGGGCCAGTCCATCCACGTCGGCGCAAAAGTCGCGCCCAGGCTGTAGCCGCAGGCGTTCATGCGGTGGGCGCGGAAGCCGGCGGCGTCCACCACCTCGGCGTGGGCGTCAAACACGCCGCCGGCGGTTTTGCCCGGCTGCAGCGCGGCCAGGCAATGATCCATGGCGCCGGCGCAGACCTGGTGCATGCGCCGGTGTTCACGGTGCGGCTCGCCGATGAGAATGGTGTGCATCAGGCAGGCGTGGTAGCGGCGGAACACGCCGGCGAATTCCAGCGTCAGTTGGTCGCGGGCGGCGAGTTTTTTGCGCCCGCTGAAATAGCGGCACAGCAGCGCGTCCTCACCGGCGCCGATGATGAACTCGTTGCCCGGATAGTCGCCGCCGCCGGCGAACACGGCGCCCTGCATGGCGGCGAGGATTTCGCCTTCGTCGGCGCCGGGGCGCGCCATGTCCACGGCGGCGTCCAGCGCATCGTCGGCCAGTTCGGCGGCGCGCCGCACGCAGGAAATCTCCGCCGCACTTTTCACCGCGCGCAACTCGTTGACCAAATTGGATGCGTCCTCCCACCCGCAAAACCCGTCCAGCGCCGCGCTCAGGCGCTGCCAGTGCCGCGCGTTCAGGCCGCAGGCGTCCAGTTCCACGCCGAGTTTTTTACCCCGGCAGCCGAAGCCGGCCAGTGCGTCGCGCAACTGCACCTGCGGGTTGCTGTCCTGCCGGTCGCCCCACACGCGGATGTCCTGGATGACCGAAGTGCGCTGCGCCTGGCGCAAGTCCGGGGCGCGGGTGAGCAGAAAAAACCGGCCGTCAGCACCGAGGTAGAAGCATTGAAAAAAACAGTAGCCGAAACTATCGTAGCCGCTCAGGTAGAACATGCTTTCCTGGCGAAACACCAGCAGCCCGTCCAGCCCGCGCCCGGCCATCACCGCCGCCGCCCGCCCGCGCCGCGCCGCCAACTCTTCCGCGCTGAAGTGAACCGCCACCGGGCATAGTATACACAGCGCCCGGCCGGAGAAAAAAATGCGCGCCCTCACCATCACCGCCCAGCAGATTGGCGAAGCCCTCACCCCGGCGCTGCTGATGGACAGCATCGCCGAGATGCACCGCGCGCCCCATGCGCTGCTGGATGAAAACCTGCTGGGCGCGCCCGCTGCCGGCGGCGAGGAATCGCACCTGCTGGTGCGCTCGGCGTGGCAGCCGCCGCATGCGCTGGGGGTGAAACTGGCGCGGGTTTTTCCGGGCAATGTGCGGCGCGGCCTGCCGTCCATCACCGCCGATTATCTTTTGTTCTCCGGCGCCGACGGGCGGCTGCTGGCGGCGGTGGACGGCATTGCGCTGACCTGCTGGAAAACCGCCGCCGACTCCGGACTCGGCGCGCGTTTTCTGGCGCGCAAAAACGTGCGCACCATGCTGATGGTGGGCGCCGGCGCCATGGCGCCGCACCTGGTGCGCGCCCACCGCAGCGCGCGGCCGTCAATTAAAAAAATTCTGCTGTGGAACCGCACCAGGGCGCGCGCCGCGCAACTTGCCCAGACTTTGGCCGCGGAAACAGCGGGCGCCGAGATTGAGGTGCGCGATGATCTGGCGCAGGCGGTGGGGGAGGCCGGTTTGATTTCCTGCGCGACCATGGCGCCGGCGCCGCTGATTAAGGGCGCGTGGCTTGCGCCCGGCGCGCATCTGGATTTGGTCGGCGCGTTCACGCCGCACATGCGCGAGGCTGATGACGGTTGTTTGCGCCTCGGCAGTTTGTTTGTGGACTCCAGAAAAACCACCAGCCACATCGGCGAGATTAAAATTCCACTGGCCGCCGGCGTTATTCAACCCGCCGATATTTGCGCCGAACTGGCCGAGTTGTGCAACGGCGAACATCCCGGCCGCCGCACTGAAGAGGAAATCACCGTGTACAAAAACGGCGGCGGCGGGCATCTGGATTTAATGACGGCGCGCGCCATTTACCGCCGGCTCAGCGCGCCGCCGCATAAAAATTGTTGACGCCGCTTTTGATGTCAAGTTGGCGAAAGTCGCGGAAGCCGGCCTCGCCGAGCAGTTTTTCCAGCCGCGCCGGGCCCATGCAGGTGCCGAACCCCGGGCCGCCCTCGGCCAGGGACTGGGTCATGCAGTGGAACAAACTGAAACCGTAAAACATCGCCCCCACCGGGTTGCAGTTGTCCGCCAGCGAGTCGCCGGCTTTGGGCTCCGCCACAAACAGAGTCCCGCCCGCGGCCAGTTTGCGCCGCGCTTCGCCAAGCGCCGCCACCGGCCGCGCCAGGTCATGCACGCAGTCGCAGATGGTGAGCAATTGGTATGCACCGTCGCCGAGGGCTGCAAGACCGGGAAAAAATTCCACCCGCCGCTCCACGCCGGCCTCAGCCGCTCCACGCCGCGCCCGCGCCAGCGATGCCGCGTCGCGCTCCACGCCGTGAAAGGTGGACGCCGGAAATGCGCGCGCCAGGGCGATGGAAACCTGCCCGGCGCCGCAGCCGAAATCCAGCGCCCGCGCGCCGGCCGCCAGTTGCGCCGTTACTTCGGGCAGCGCCTTGAGCCAGTACTGCGCAAAGCGGTGGCGGTAGTTGCCCCGGTTGATTAAGTCCAGCGCGTCAGCGCCGGCCTCGCCGAACTCGCCAAAATGCACGCCGCCGCCGGTGGTGAAGGCCTCCGCCACTTTCGGCGCGGCACTCAGCAGCGGCGGCGCCATGTAAAACAGCCCGCCGGCAAAATGGTCGCTGTCGTCCGCGGCCAGCAGGTGCGCGTATTCATCGGCGAGGGTGAAGCTTTCGCGCGCCGCGTCGTAATGCAAATAGCCGCAGGCCGTCATCCCGTTCAGCCACTCTTCCACGTAACGTTGCTGCAATCCGCCGGCCGCCGCCACCTCGGCTGCTGACATGGCGCCGCCGCCGGCCATCACCCGGAACAGGCCGGTGCGCACGCCCACATAAACCATGCCCACGGCCATGGCCGAGGCCATGTCCTGAAAGATTTTCGCCGTTGCGGCTTTAATTTTGTCGCGGTCGGGCATGGGCGCCGTCAGTTGCGCGCGAAGAATTCTTCCTGCACCGGTTTGCCGGTCATGGGGTCCAGCATGGGCGGCAGACTCGGCTCCTCGTGTGCGAAATACTGTTCCGCCGAGTAGACCTGAAACTTGGGGTACTTCTTCACCGAGCCGGGCATCTGGTAGACGCCCTGGGTTTTGCACCACTTCTCGGTCGCCGGGTCGCGCGCCAAGGTGAGGAAGATGCCCATGGCGGAGTTGTTGCGCTCGGTGTGGTTTTTGAGATGGCTGCGCTGCGCGGCGGTGACGCCGCCTTTGCCGGATTTCACTTCGGCGGTGATGGTGCGCATGGGCGGTTTGCCCTCGGCGGCGCCGGTGATTTCCAGGAAGGTGCCGAGGCCGTCGTAGCCCTCCTGGTTGTGGCGGTGGTTGGGCGCCAGGCCGGGGATGGTGCTGATTTGCCAGTGCTCGTATTGCTGGGGGTTGTTGGCGGCGAGTTTGCGGGCTTCGGCCATGCCTTTGGGGATGCCGAATTCTTCAAATGTACTTCCGCTGAGTTCTTTGCGGACTTTGGTGACGATGCGGATGGCGGCGGCGGAGATGTCGATGCCGATCCAGCGGCGGCCGAGGAGTTCGGCGGCGGCGACGGTGGTGCCGCAGCCGCAGAAGGGGTCGAGCACGAGGTCGCCCTCGTGTGAGGAGGCGGTGATGATTCTTTTCAGCAGCGCCACCGGCTTTTGCGTGGGGTAGCCGAGGTTTTCTCTTTTCAATCTGCCCACCGGGGTGAAGTCCGGCCACCAGGTTTCGGGGACTTTGCCGGCTTCGGCGTATTTGGGGTCGGTGGGTTTTATGTCCGTGCCCTTGAAACCGCCGGCGTGGGGCCCGCCATCCTTGTGGGGAATCCGGACTGCCTCCTTGTTGAAAACCCACGTTTTTCCCTTGGCATACCAGAAAATCGTGTCGTGCTTTCTGCTGAATTGCCGCATGCCCGGCGAGCCCGGGCCGGTGTAGCACCAGATAATTTCATTGCGAAAATTTCTCGCGCCGAAAATGCCATCCATGACTATTTTCAAGTAGTGACTCGCCGTCGGGTCGCAATGCAGAAAAACACTCCCGGTCTTTTTCATTTTTCTGCGGATGACCGCCAGCCGCTTCGCCATGTAGCCGAGGTAGGCCATCATTCCCGAGTCGCCCAAAAACCCATGCAGGCTTTTAATTGCGCCATGCGCCGGATGGGCCACCGCCCGCACTATGTCCAACGTATCCTGCGTCCCCTGCCCGCCCCACTGCCAGGTGTCGGTGAAGGCCTGCATCTGCGCCTGCTTGTCCACGCCCTTGCCGAAAATCATGTTGTAGTCGGCCTTGGAGTTGAACGGCGGGTCCAGGTAGACCAGGTCGACTGATTCATCGGCCACCAGCGGCCTGCCGCCATCGCCCGGCATATCCAGAATGTCCAGGCAGTCACCGAAGCAGAGTTTGTTGGTCACCGTCGCGGGTGGCGGCGTGGTGCCGCCGGGCTACTTAATCTTGGCTTCTTTGTAGACCACGTGCTTGCGCGCCACCGGGTCGAACTTGCGGATTTCCATTTTGTCCGGCATGTTTTTTTTGTTCTTGGTGGTGGTGTAGAAATGGCCGGTGCCGGCGGTGGACACCAGGCGGATTTTGTCGCGCATGCCTTTACCCTCCGATTTTTTCGCCGCGCTCGCGCAGGTCGCTGAGCACCGCTTCAATGCCTTTTTTGTCAATGATGCGCAGGCCGCTGGCCGACACCCGCAGGTGCACCCAGCGGCGCTCGCCGGGCACCCAGAATTTGCGGTAGTGCAGGTTGGGCTTGAACGAGCGGCGCGTTTTGTTGTTGGCGTGGGACACGTTGTTCCCGCGCACCGTGCGCTTGCCGGTGACTTGGCAGATTTTGGACATGGCGGGGTTTATACCATCCCCCCCGGCCGCGCGCAAGCCCCGCCGCCGCCCTCAGCGGCCGGCGTAAACCGCCCGCGCCTCGGCGGTGAGGATTTCAATGCCTTTTTGCACCGTCGCCTCGTCCTGGGCGTAACTCAGGCGGATGCACTGGCGGCGGTGGGGCCAGTCTTCCTGCA
This sequence comes from Gammaproteobacteria bacterium, assembly GCA_028817275.1. Taxonomy (GTDB): domain Bacteria; phylum Pseudomonadota; class Gammaproteobacteria; order Arenicellales; family Spongiicolonaceae; genus Spongiicolonus; species Spongiicolonus versatilis. Next base: position 10,781 of record JAPPPZ010000115.1, on the reverse strand, counting down.
AGCCGAAGAAGAAATGCTCGCCGGGAACGACCAGCACGTTTTTCTCCTTCAGGCGGCGGTAGAAGTCGGCGCTGGTGATGGGGAAATCCTGAAACCACAGCCACAGAAAAATCCCGCCCTCCGGTTTGTGCAGCAGCACCGGCAGGTCGCCGAAGCCGTCGCGCAGCCAGCCGGCGGCCTGGCGCGAGCGGGCGCGGTAGAACGGCATCACCTCAGCGGCGGACAACTTTAAGATTTCGCCGCTGCGGATTAATTCCAGCGCCAGCGACTGGCCGAAACTGCCGGTGGCGAGGCTCAGCGAGGCGGTGACGGCGGCGATGCGGCTGATGACCTCCGGCGCCGCCACCACGATGCCGGTGCGGGCGCCGGGCAGGCCGAGTTTGGACAAGCTGAGGCAGGTGATGGTGTTGGCGTCGTGGTGCATGGCGGCCGGCGCAAACACGATGCCGGGGAAGGGCAGGCCGTAGGCGTTGTCCACGATGAACGGCACCCCGGCGCTGCGGGCGGCGGCGGCCAAAGTTTGCATCTCAAAGTCGTCCAGCACGTTGCCGGTGGGGTTGGTCGGGCGCGACACGCACAGCGCGCCGGTGTCGCCGCCGATGTCCAACCGCGCCAGGTCCACGCGGTATTTGAAAAATCCGCCGTCCAGCAACTCAATGCGCGGCTTGTTGGCATGGAATAATTCGCCGCCGTCGATGCCAAGTTCGGAATAGCCGATGTATTCCGGGCACAGCGGCAGCAGAATTTTTTTGCGCGCGCCGCCATGCCGGCCGCCGAACAAATTCATGAGCGTAAAAAAGCCGCACTGGCTGCCGTTGGTGACGGCGATGTTCTCGGCATTCACCGGCCAGCCCAGTTGCTCGCGCAGCAGTTGGGCCAGCGCCCCGAGGAACGCCTCGCTGCCGCGCGGGCCGTCGTAGTCGCCGACGGTGCGCTCAAACGCATCGCCGTCTTCCATGAGCCGTTGCATGGCGCGGCGCAGGGCCTGTTCCACCGCCGGCAGGTGCGCCGGGTTGCCGCCGCCGAGCAGCAGCATGCCGCCGCCACCGCCGGCCAGGGCGGCGCCGATGTCGTCCATCAGTTGCAGAATGCCGCTGCCGCCGCCAAAGCGCTCGCCGAAATCGGAGAAGCGCACGTTTACTGCGCCGCGCTGAAGCCGGGAATGAGCGGACCGCGGTAGAGTTCGGCAAAGTCGGCCAGCGCAGTCGCCGTTTCGCGCAGCAAAATGGCGGCGAAATCCCCGGGGTCGCCGCTGGCGGCATCGGAATCGTCACCGCCGCCTCCGGAACCGTCACCGGCACTCCCGGAATCGTCACCCGCACCCCCGGAGTCACCGTCCATGGTCCCGAAATACTGCTCGCGACGTTCACGCTCGGCGGTTTCCCGCTCCTCGCGCTCGCGCCGCCGCTCGGCCTCGCGCAGGCTGATGGTGGTTTGCTCGCGGTTGCGGCGGATTTGCTCGTTCTCGGCGCGCACCAGCAGCAGGCCGGCATCGCTGTGCAGCCGCGCGCGGTGCAACTGCACGGTTTGCTCCACCGCGCGGGCAAAATCCTCGCGCGCCGCCGGCGGCTGCAGCACCGGGTTGATGGTGCTCCACGGCAGCGCATTGTCCAGCGTCCGCTCGCCGTAGTCGCCGCCGTCGTCGGTGGGCAGTCGGAGGTCCGGAATGACGCCGCGGAACTGGGTGCTGCCGCCGTTGACGCGGAAGAATTGGGCGAAGGTGATTTTCAACTGCCCCGAGTCGCGGCCGCCCAGGGGCAGCAGGTTCTGCACCGTGCCTTTGCCGTAGGTCGGCTCGCCCACCACCAGGCCGCGCCGGTGGTCCTGGATGGCGCTGGCGAAGATTTCTGAGGCCGATGCGCTGTAACGGTCCACCAACACCGCCAGCGGGCCGTCCCAGGCCACGCCCGGGTCGCGGTCGCGCTCCACCTTCACCAGGCCGTTGGCCTCCTTGACCTGCACCACCGGCCCCCGGTCAATGAACAGGCCGGTCAGCGCCACCGCCTCGGTGAGGGCGCCGCCGCTGTTGCCGCGCAGGTCCAGCACCACGCCGTCCACGCCCTCGGCCTTTAACTCGCCCAGCAGGCGCGCCACGTCGCGGCTGGCGCTGTTGTAGTCCTCGCCGCCGCTGTGCTGGCCGCGGAAGTCGTGGTAGAAAATGGGCAGGGTGACCACGCCGATTTTGCGCGCGCCGGCCTCACCCTCGCCCCCGGTGTGCAGGATTTTTTTGCCGGCGGCGCGCCGGGTCAGTTTGATTGTGTCGCGCACGATGGCGATGATTTTTTTCGGCCCGCGCAGGGCGTTTTTTGCCGGCAGAATTTCCAGCCGCACCAGCGAGCCCTTGGGCCCGCGAATCAGCCGCACCACGTCGTCCAGCCGCCAGCCCACCACGTTCACCACCGCCTGCTGGCCCTGGGCGACGCCGGTGATGCGGTCGCCGGGGCGCAACTCGCCGCCCGCCGCCGCCGGGCCGCCCTGCACCAACTCGCGCACTTTGGTGTACTCATTGTCAGCCTGCAGCACCGCGCCGATGCCCTGCAGCGACAGACTCATGTCAATATTAAAATCCTCGGAACTGCGCGGCGGCAGGTACGAGGTGTGCGGGTCCACCGAAGTGGTGTAACTGTTGATGAACCACTGGTACACCTCGTCGGTTTTCAACTGCGCATAACTGCGCATGCGCGAGCGGTAACGCTGTGCCAGCATGTCGCGCGCTTCGGCATCGGCGACGCCGTCCAGCCGCAGTTCCAGAAAATCATTTTTGATGCGCTTGCGCCAGATTTCATCCAACTGCGCGCTGCCGGCCGCCCAGTCGGCGTCGTCGCGCTGGTAGCGCCACTCTTCGTCCACGCTGAAGTCAAAACCGCCGTCCACCAGCGCAATGGCGTGCTCCATCCGCTGGTTGAAACGCCGGCGGTACACCTCAAAAAATTGATACACCGCCGCCAGTTGGCCGTGGCGCAGGTAGTCGTCCAATTGCTCACGGTGGACGGCGAAACGGTCCACATCCTCGCGCAGCAGGTACAGTTTGCCGGCGTCCAGAGTGTCCAGAAAGCGGGTGAACACATCCCGCGACAGCGCATCGTCCAGCGCGCGGTTCTGGAAATTGTAACTGGCCATGATGGCGGCAATTTTGCGGGTGATGTCGCGGTGGCGCGGCTCCGGCGCCAGCGGCTGGGCAAAAACCGCGCCGGCGACAAACGCCGCCAGCAGCACCATGCAAACGATTCTCAGCGCGGTGCGGCTCACAACCGCGCCTCCGCGCCAATCATGCGCGAGATTTGCGCCAGTGCCGCATCGCGCACGCCCATGGTGTCCAGTTGCGAGGCGGTTTCCATCACATATTCCACATTGCTGCCCTGCGGGCCGTGGGCGCCTTTGATGATGCCGGCGGCGATGTGCGCCGGCTGCTTGCCGGCGTACTGGCTGTGGTTGTTTTTGACCACAAACGCCAGCGCCTCCACCCGGCTGCCGTCGTCCAGCCGCACCGGGCGCAGGCACGGGCGGTAAACATCCCCCACCATCTCCCGCTCGTGCAGGTAGTCCACGGTGGCCACGGTGTCCCCCGCCGCAACCCGAAACGCCCGCCCCACGCAGGAGCCGCCGCGCATCAGGCCGAACACCAGCCCCGGTTTTTCCACCGTCCCCCGGTAGCGCCACGACCACACGCACAGGTGGCGGTGGTAGCCGTAGATGCGGGCGGTGCGGGTTTCGGCAAAGGTGAAGCCCGGCCGCCACATCAGCGAGCCGTAGGCGAAAACCCAGAAATCTTTTTCCGGCACCGGCAGTTTCAGTTTGTTTTTCATTAAATATCCCCGGCCATGGCGCCGGCGTATAGTTTTTCAAGGTCATCGGCGGTGACCCTCACCGGGCTGGTGGCGGTGGACGGGTCGGCCAGTGCCATGTGTGCCATGCGCGGAATTTCCTCCCGCGCCACGCCTAATTCTGCCAAAGTATGCGGGATTTCCAGTTCCCGGCGCAAGTCCAGCACCCAGTCCACCACCCCGCCGGCGCCGCCCTCCAGTTCCAGGTACGCGGCCAGCGATTCCAGTTTTGCAGCCACCGCCCGGCGCTGAAAGGCCAGCACGTACGGCATCACCACCGCATTGGTCAGGCCATGGTGCGTGCCGAACAGCGAACTGCACGGATGGCTCAGGCTGTGCATCAGGCCCAGCCCTTTCTGGAACGCCGTGGAGCCCATCATGCCGGCCACTTGCATGTGCGCCCGGGCGGCCAGGTCGGCGCCGTCGCGGAACACCGCCGGCAGGCTGCGCTGGATAAGTTTCATCGCGCGCAATGCAATGCCCTCGGCCAGCGGATGATACACCGGCGAGCACCACGCTTCCAGACTGTGCGACAGCGCATCCATGCCCGCCGCCGCCGTCAGGCCGGGCGGCAGGCCGGCGGTCAACTCCGGGTCCAGGATCACCCGCCCCGGCATCAGCAGCGGGTGGAAGATAATTTTCTTGGTGCGGTCGCGCTCGTCCATGATTACCGCCGCCCGCCCGGTTTCGGAGCCGGTGCCGGCGGTGGTGGGCAGCGCCACCACCGGTTTAATCGCCCCGGCCTCGGCGCGCCGCCACCAGTCTTCCCGGTCCTCAAAATCCCACAGCGGCCGCCGCTGCCCGGCCATCAGCGCCACCGCCTTGCCGATGTCCAGCGCGCTGCCGCCGCCCATCGCCACCACCCCGTCATGCCCGCCTTCGGTGAAGGCGGCGACGCCGGCCGCCACATGCGCCCCCGCCGGATTCCCCTGCACGTCGCTGAACACCGCACCGCCCGGCAATGCCGCCACCCGCACCGCCGCCGCCAAATCGCGCACCGCCGGGTCCACCACCAGCAGCGGCCGCCGCACCCCCAACTCGGCGCATGCCTCCGCCGCCTCCGCCGCCCGCCCGGCGCCAAAGCGAATGGCGGTGGGATAATTCCAGTCAACCGGCGGCGGCACCGAATCCGTCATCCCCCCATCTTGCCCCCGCCAGCCCCTTGCCGCAACAGCGGCGGTTTGTGGTATGCTCCGGTTTCACCGCCGCCGGAGATTTTTTCATGACTGACGCCGCCATTTCCCCCCAACTGGTCATGCTGGAAAACCGTGCCGGCCGGGTTGTGCTACACTCCGCCCACTTCCCACAGGAGACAAAAAATGACCAACGGCTTTGACGTCATCGCCGCCACCAGGCAAATGAAGCAGGCAGGTTTCAGCAACCGCCAGGCGGAGGCGGTGGTTGGTAGCATCATCAAGTCGCGCAGCGGCATGGCGACCAAGCAGGATGTCGCCCATTGCTGGCGGGTCATTCTCGGCATCATCCTGCCGTTTCTGGTGCTGATTCTCGGCGTCCTTTTAACCAAGTAGCCCCGCCGGATGTTCCCCCAATGAAACTCACCCCCATCCGTGAGATCGACGTCCTCGCCGCCTCCCGCGAATTCCGGGAGATTTTCGGCGAGGACAAGGGTTGGGCGCTGGCCGCCGCCATGAGCAAAGTACAGTGCGACCCCATGGTCGCCCCCCGTGCCATCGCCGACCTGCAACTGGCCGGCTTCACCCGCCCCCAGGCCGAAGAAGTCGTGCGTCAGACCATCATCGGCGTCACCGGCAAAAAACCCCCTCCCGAACTCTTCACCGGTTGTGGTATAGTTCCGCAACCCGCAGCGCAGGTCTGAACATGAACGCCACCGACATGGTTAAAATCACCCGCAGGTTGGAGCAAGCCGGCTTCACCCGCGAGCAGGTTGAGGCGTTGACTTTGGCCATCGCCAAAATTGCCGACAGTATGGGCAACCTGGCGACCAGGGACGACGTCGCCGGTCTGCGCCGCACCGTGCACGGCATCGTCGTGCCGATTGTGCTGTTGAATCTTGCGCTGACGATGGCGCTGGCCGGCATTGTCTTAATGCAGTGAGCGCAGTGAACGCGCCAGCCCCAACCCGCGATTAACCCAAACCCCCGGAGCCATCCCATGAAAAACCTCATCCGTATTTCTCTCGCTGTGGCGGCGCTGGTCGGCGCGCAGGTTGTTGGCGCGCAGACCAAGACCATCACCCTTTCCGTCACCGGCAGCGGCGGCGACCGTGACATGACCGCCGACGGGCTGCAGGTGCAAGAGGGCGACCGCATCACCATCACCACCACGCCCAACAATTTTGATGCCGGCAATGCCGCGTCCACCGGTTGCCTGTCGTTCATGGGCACCGCCACGTCCGGTACCGCCCGTAGCGACGCCACCGGGGTGGATTTTTACGGCACCGCCAACCCCTCCGCTTCCAATGTCGAGGCCTGCACGCGCAGCCAGTACCGCGCGACCGTCTCCGCCGGCGTCGCCGTCTCCCACACCTTCCAAATCGCCGATGACACCGTGTCCGAGCCGGACGAGACCATCGAGTTGGCACTGACCAGCGCTTTCAGATTGGTCACCGGCCTCCCGGCCAGCACCACCATCACCGCCGGCACCCCCTCCAGCATCGCCGTCACCATCCTCGCCAGCGACCCCGCCACCGTCTCCATCGCCCGCACCGGCGCGGCCACGCTGAACGAGGGCCAGAGCGCCGAATTCACCGTCACCATGAGCGCCGCCAATGCGGCCGCCGTCACCGTCCCCTACAGCGTCGCCGGCAGCGGCGCGTACAATGTCGCATCCGGCGACCAAAGCGGCAGCGTGGAAATCCCGGCCGGCGACACCACCGCCACCTTCAGCCTGGCGCTGCCGGTGGACGGCACTTTGGGCGCGGCCGACCCCGACCAGACCATCACCGTCACCCTCACCGCCGACGACCCCGCCACCGCCGACACCGACGAAGGCCCCACCGCCGCCACCAACGGCGGCGCCGTCACCCGCACCACCACCGTCGCGGGCCAGAGCGCCGCCGTCATGGTGAACTTTGTCGACACCGCCCGCACCCTGACCGTCACCGGCCCCGCCACCTTCGCCGAGACCGACGCCAACGCCGAAACCGGCAACTACACCATCACCCTGGCCGGCACCGCTTTCGCCTCCGCCACCACCGTCACCTGGACGGTCACCGACGGCACGACTGAAAGCGCCGACTTCGTCGCCAACACCGACCGCACCGGCACCGTCGACTTCGCCTCCACCGAAGGCGAAGGCACGACCAAAACCTTCACCCTCACCGTCGCCGGCGACGAACTGAACGAGGCCGGCGAAACTTTCAGCGTGCAAATCAGCGTGGCCGACAGCGTCACAGACGGCGGCACCGCCACCGGCAGCCCGGCGACGACCACCATCACCGACAACGACCCCATCACCGCCTCCTTAAGCGCCGCGGCGGTGGACGAAGGCGACACCGTCACCGTCGAACTGGACCACACCCCCACCCGCCCGGTCACCGTCGCCTACACCCTCGGCCGCACCGCCGCCACCGATGACACCGACGCCGCCAACGCCGACCTCACCATCGCCACCCGCCGCGTGACTTTCCCGGCCAACGCCACCCCGGCCGCCATGACCCTGCTCACCGTCACCAACGACGACCTGACCGAGCCGGCCGAGACCTTCACCGTCGCCATCACCTCGGCGCAAATCAGCGGCGCGTACGGCGCGGCCACCGGCGATTCCGAGACCTACACCATCGCCGCCAACGACCCCATCGCCGCCGTCATCACCGCCGCCGCCACCGATGTCGCCGAGGGCGGCAACGCGGTGCTGAATGTGGATTTGGGCGCAGTCGCCGGCGGCGCAGTCACGGTCGCCTACAGCGTCGCCGTCACCCCCTCCACATCGGACAGAGACGCCACCGTCACCGGCGCCGGTGTCGATTTCACCGACGCCAATTCCGGCTCCATCACCATCGCCGCGGGCCAGCGGCGGGGGACAATTACGCTCGCCATCGTGGACGACACCGTCAACGAATCCGAAGAGACCTTCCAAGTCACCATCGCCCCCGCAGGCATCACCGGCGGCGGCACCGCGACCATCATGAGCGGCGGCACCACCGTCTTCACCATCGCCGAGAGCGACCCGTTCACCTTTTCCATCTCCGCTGACCAGAGCATCACCGAAGCCGACACCGGCGACACCGCCGTCACCGCCGAATTCACCGTCACCTTGAGCGGCGGCGCCTCCACCTCCACCGCCGCCGGCGACACCGAAGTGGTGTTCTCCGTCGCCGACGCCAGCACCGCCGCCTCATCCGACTACACCATCAGCCCGGCCAGCCGCGTGACCTTTGACACCGACGCCGACGAGCCGGACCTCACCCAAACCATCACCGTCACCGTCACCGCAGACGACATGAACGAAGCGGCCGAGACCGTCATTATCGAACTCTCTGTGGTCGAAAGCCGGGGCGGCGCCGGCGGCCTCTCCTTCACCGTCGACTCCGGTTTCGCCGCCGACGGCAACACCGCCGGCCGCTCCTCCGCCACCCTCACCATCAACGACGACGACCGCATCAACCTCGCCATCGACAACGCCGACTCCACCGCCCGCCGCGTGGAAGAGGGCGACAGCGTCACATTTGAGGTGGAAGTCTCCGGCGGCGCGCCCTCCTCGCCGGTGTCGTTCCGCTACGCCATCAGCGGCGTCTCGGCCGCCGACTACCACGACCCCAACGGCGGCCTCATCACCCTGCCGGCAACCACCACCGCCAACGCCATGGTGAACTTCGGCCACGCCATCGTCATCAATGTGGACGCCCAAGCCGAGCCGGACGAGACCTTGACCTTGCGCATCACGGACGCCGGCGCGCACACCGGCGACGCCCCCGCCACCTTCACCGCCGCCCAACGCGCCCGCGTGAACTTCGGCGGGCCCACCGCAAGCGAATCCGTCACCATCAACGCCAACCCCGCGGCCGCGCGCTCGCTGGCGGTCACCGTCGCCGCCGCCACGGATTGCGCCACGCCCGCGGCCCGCGACGCCGAATTTGACGAAGGCGACTCGGTCACCTTCTGCGTCGCCCCGGACGCCGCCTTCACCGCCGCCGCCACGCTCAACTGGACGGTGGTCGACGGCAGCACCGGCACCGCCGTGGCCGACGACTTCACCAGCCGCACCGGCAGCGTCAGTTTCGCCGCCACCGACGGCACCACCGCCAAAACCTTCACTGTCGCCATCGCCGACGAGCGCGTCAACGAGCCGGCGCAGACCTTCAGCGTGCGCGTAACCGCCGCCATGTCGGCCACGCAAGGCGGCACCGTCGCCGGCATCTCGCCGACCGTCACCATCGCCGCCAACGACCCGGTGGAGTTTTACATCGCCACCCACACCGTCACCGCCACCGAAGGCGGCCAGGGCAGCACCAGCGTCACAATGGCAAACGGCGACCGCCTCACCGCCCCGCTGACCATTCCATACACCCTCACCGGCACCGCCACCAGGGGCGTGGACTACACCGCCACCGGCGAAGCGGTCCTGACCGGCACCCTCGGCCACGCCACCCCCATCCACATCGAGACCATCCAAGACACCCTGAACGAAGCCGACGAGACCGTCATCATCACCCTGGACCACGCCCGCGCCACCTGCAACGGCTGCGGCGTGGTCACATTCCGCGGCCAGGACGACGACGAAACCGCCACCATCACCATCGACGACAACGACGCCGTAACCGCCACCTTCGCCAGCGCCACAGCCACGGCCAACGAAGGCGAAACCGTCACTTTAACCCTCAACCTCGACACCGCCAGTTCCGGCCCCATCACCGCCGAATACGATGTCACCCCCGGCGGCACCAACATGCCCGCCTACACCGACCCCGGCAACGGCGAAATCATCATCCCGGCCGGCGAAACCAGCGGCGAAATCGTGCTGTACATCAACACCGACTCCAACACCGACACCGGCACCGGCACCCTCACCGTTAGCAACACCATGCTGACCGCCAACTACGGCGGCGGCTTAAGCAACATGCTGACCGCCGCCTCCACAGATGCGGTGGTCACGGTGACTTTCCGCGAAATCCCGCGCAATTTCAGCGTCGCCGTCGCCGATTCCACCACCGACCGCGACACCACCACCGCCGGCACCCAGGTGAACGAAGGCGACGCCGTCACCTTCACCATCACCCTCACCGCCACCGGCGCCAACCCCCCCACCACCCGCGCCACGGTCGGCTGGGCCACGATGGGGATGGGCGGCGATGTTACCCGCAGCGGCACCGTCACCCTCGCCAACGGCGGCTCGCAAGCCGTGACCATCGCCGTCCCCGTGGACAACGAGATTGAAGCCGCCGAATCGCTCACCGTCAACTTGAGCCCGCCGGCCAACGCTCCCTGCTTCGGCGACTCCATCGGTTCCTGCAACACCGGCATCGGCACTGGCTCCGCCAGCGTCACCGTCAGGGACGACAGCGCCCGGGCGCCCACCATCACCCTGCGCGGCCCCAACACCATCGCCATCCGCGGCAACACCTCTCCCAAGAACGGGATGGGGACGTACACCGTCTCCGTCACCCAAACTCCGGCGGCGAATGTGACCGTGAATGTGGCGGTGACCGGCGATCCCATGAACTGCGGCAGCGGCAGCCAGGCCTGCATCGTCCTTTCCGCCGCCAGCGTCACCATTGACGCCCCCGCCACCGGCCAGCCCGTGGAGGCGGAGACGTTCACCGTCACCGCCACCGACCCCACCGACGACCCCACCAGCCCCTACGACATTGCAGTCACCGCCAGCGTCGGCAGCAGCGAGATGGCCGGCGGCACCGTGGTTTTCAGCCCCGCCAGCCAGTCGCTGACCGTGAGCGTCGTGGACCGTGAACCCGAAGCGGACGAGGCGCGCCGGGTGCAACGCCTCAAAGCCCCGCTGGAATCCCTGGCGCGCAGCGTC
>JAPPPZ010000069.1 GCA_028817275.1 Gammaproteobacteria bacterium | reverse complement strand
CTCCAGCGGGGGGAAGGGGTTGCGGATGGTTGCCCACCGGGGCTGGGCGTGGCGGGGGGCGGCGGTGGGGCGCTTTTTGCGGCGGGGGGGCATGGGGGGGATTGTAACCCCCAATTACCCACGTCTTATTGCCTTCCTTAGGATGTTAAATCCGGAAGTTAATTTTGGATGACAGTCTTTTGCCTTTTTTCCAGAGTGGCAGAGGCATGTGTCAAACATGCTTCTTTTTCCTCGCATGAGAAGAATTTTCTCTTTCTCTTGCAAGTACTGCCACACTATTTTTACCATGGTCTCGTCTATCGATTCTTTGTAACGATAGATATCCAAGAAAATATGCGCACATTCATGCGGCAAGCCGGGCCATGGCTCGGCTCCATATTTCTCTATATGGCTGTGGTAGTAGAAATATGGAATTAAGAATTTTTCAAAAAAATTCCTAATCCCAGGACTTTTCTGCACTTCCATGTAAATTAATGGCGGAGATCCTAAGCACAGTAACCCCGAATTAGGGAAAACATGCTTACCAGGAGTTTTTGCTATTCTCCCTCCTGTTTCTCTAGCGTGAGGAATGTCATCGGAAACGGAGACAAATATGTCATACGCGTCCTCTATAAAATGACGTGCGCTTGACGCCTCATCTAAAGGAGGAATGCTGTGCCATATGGCAATCTTGTTGTCGTGCCCTTTTCTTGCTGCCCTAAATCTAAGGGTGCCCACTATGGTGGTTGCGTTTTTCAGGCGCAAACCACCATAGTGCTCCTCCATCCAGGCAATTTCTTGCGCGCTTATTTCCATGGAACTGCCCAAGGACGAGGGGCTGAAACCACTGTGGATGGGGCGCTCGCGACAGCAACGCCCGCTCCTGCTCGAGAGATTAAATCTCCGTGATTTTCTGGAAACCACTTGCCGAATTGATTTCGAATCAGGCTATATGCCTGCTTTTGGTCAATGGTTCCGCACAAAGCCTTCTCCATATCCCCGTGAAGGGATTCGAGTTTTGCGGTGATGTTTTGTTTTACAGGGGAGATACCTGCATCCAGCGTCTTAGATGTATCCGTGGGGTCGGTGATGCCACCGTTGCCAAGAGAATCAATCATGCGACCCGCAACTCGCATGACAACGAGGTCATCGTTGTTTGCGCCCAATTTGTGGAGCTCCTGTTTGCAGGCCAGCTCCACCATCCTCATGATGAGAATGGATTTTAGGGGTGAGTCTTCCCACTGGTGGTCTCTCCATGCTTTGAAATAACGGCATACGCTAAGGTATTGTCTGCCGTATTTCTTCTTGCATTCCAAGACCCAGTCAATGACTGCCCTAGGGTCTGATTTTATCCACCCCTCACTTCTATGAGCAAGCCAAACCCCACTTAAGGGCACATACAATATACCCGCTTCTTGATAGAGCGGTGCATATTTTTCTTGGTGCACCCGCAGATTATCAGGCGTTTCATTCAAGGATGCATAAAGAGGAATATCAATATGCATATCCCCCGGAATGATAAGCCGGCAACAAGATGGCTTATTCGTGTCGAGACGCCATCCGTGATAGGCGCTAACTAAACCCTGCAAGGTGTTATCCACCCATTCAAAAAGTTTTCTCGGATCGCCTGCGTCAAGCCCGGTGAAATATGTGCCATCGTCCAAGTCCATCCGCTGTGGAGGGACTTGGTTGGGACGGTTGAGTGTTCCGTAGGCGTACGACCCCTGAGTAAGGAACTTAATTCCCAACTTTTCAGGGCAGTGTTGCCGCAAGTGTTTGCGAACAGTTCGCCGAGTGTCAGTTAGGGCAGAATTCTGCCTGTCCGAAATCTGCAGATTCTGCCGAAACCGCTTAAACGCCTTGTCAAAATTGAGTCTCCTATTCATGGTTATTTACCTCCTTAAGGTAACAAGGTTGATAGGATGGAGCCGAATGAGAAAGAAACACACCCGCCTCCGGTTTGCCGACAAACGCTTTGGCCGATTCTTCACCCATGCTTTTGAGTGTTTGAATGGCCGATTTGTCGGCGATATCCAGTCCAATATTGGGCGCCTGCTCATGTGTCGGCAGTTCATCAATGAGAGAATACCGCTCACCGAGTTGGTGCCGTAGCATGTATTCTGTGACTTTCTCTTGAGACGATATTGTCAGAAGGAAAATATTTTTCCCCCAACGGAAAACACCCTTATTCAATGTTTTGCTGGAATCCATGCGGAATTCGCCTCCCATCGTGCCGATGGATAAAAGGTTGATGTTCGCAATGTCCCGCCTGCAAAAGTGCGTTGCTTCATGGACACCGAACATTCCCGGCGCAATTCCTACCAAGCCACCGTCCACATAGCAGGAATTCGCATCTTTGGATTGGTAAACCGGAAAAAATATCGGCGCCGCGCTGGTGGCCAACGCCACATCAGACATTTTTCTCCTGTGGTCGGTACGGAAAGTTTCGTGATGGGGCGTTTTGAAGAATTGCGGTTTCCCGGTGGAATAATTCACCGTGGGAATGATGAGTCGATGCCGGCTATGGCGCAGGGTGTTGTCTCCATACAATTCATCAGCCACTCGCTTTAACGGGGCATTGCTGTATTCCGCCATGAGATAATGACGAATCTTGGAAAAACGGCGAATCCAGGATTTTTTGCGGTTGGGGAAAATCTCGGGTCCGCGTTTTTCGATAGTAGATGCAATTTCCTCGGCCGGTTTCTCCAGCCCAAGGGCGAGCGCAATCATTCCCCCGATTGAAGTGCCACAAATCAGGTCGAAACACTGGGCGATGGGTTTTCCTGCCTCTTTTTCCAACCCTGCCAAGACAGTAGCGGTGTACAAGCCACGGAATCCGCCACCGGATAAGGCCAAGATTTGAAATTGAGTATCCATAAGTAGAAATGTCTCATATCTGAATCCCTAATGTCAAGTACTTTTTTTGACGATATTTCCCCTGAAACCGACTTTCTAATATGTGCTTATTTTTGACATTTTGCCCTTGTATAATGCTGTAATATCTCCAAAGCCAAACTCGTCTATCCACGATGCCCAACAAGATCCAAAGCCTGGCAGGACAGTTTCAGTTGATTCTCGGGCAACGCATCAAGTCTCGTCGACGGGAGTTGGCCCACACCCAGTTGGAATTGTCCTCTACCGTGGATATTTCCCGCACCGCTCTCGCCAACATAGAAACAGGCCAACAGAGGACGTCTGTTTTTCTGCTTGTGCGTTTGGCCCGAGCATTGGAAATCCCCCCCGGAGATTTAATCCCGGAGTTGTCCGAAGCAGAGCAGCGCCTGCAGCGGTCACGGTCTGCATCAATACCCGTAGCGGGCAAAGCAGAATTACTTACTGGAGAATTGCAGAAACTAAATATTTCTGTAGAGTCCAGCGGTCTGGACAGTGTGCTGAAAGAAGTGCAAAGTCAGCACAAAAAATCCTCATCATCTTCAAAGCGGAGGTCTTCACCATGAATGCTTTCTACGAAAAAATCGATCGGGTAGCGCACAAACTGCTTGAGCAGTCCCAAGTGCTTGCCCTGCCGGTTAATCTGAAAGCCGTTGCCGATTTCCTCGGACTTACAGTTTTAACCAAGCCTTTGGAAGAGGAGTACTCGGGTTTTTTAGCGGTGGCCGAGAAAACCATCGTTATTAACTCGCACCACTCACCGGTTCGTCGACGCTTTACCACCGCTCACGAAATCGGTCACTATCAACTCCATCGGAGAAAAAAAACCGACTCACCTGTTTTCATCGACCAGACGGTTTATTTTCGTCGGGCAAGCGGCGATGATAGCCATCGGTGGGAAATGGAGGCCAACGCTTTTGCCGCCGGTCTGCTGATGCCAGAGTTTCTGCTGGAGGAATATCTGGAGAAGCATTCCGATGTGGATATTGGGCAAACCTCTGGCATCAAACAGATGGCTGAAGAGTTTGAAGTTAGCCGGCCGGCGATGGAATATCGGTTGCGCAACCTCGGGTTTTTGCTACCGACCAGTTTTTAGCGCGGCTCTCTGCAATACCGACCTTCATAGGTAAGCAAATCGCTTATGTGTGTCGCTTGTCGGTGCCCATATTGCGCGCTATGTTACCTGGGGCAAATCTTTGACGGTGTGATTTTCACTTGATACGGAGTTGGCGGTGGTGCCAAGCCTGTCTGGTTGTGTGAAATTTGGTATGATTTTCCTGTGGCGAATCTAAGCGATAATAAGAATGCTCGCCCAATCACGTAAGAACTGGAGTAGGGATGAAACGCTGATGGCGTTTAATCTGTTTTGTCGTATTCCTTTCGGGAGAATTCACAAAACCAATCCCGAAATCGTTGAGTTGGCGCGCAAACTACTGCGGTCTCCCGGCTCGGTCGTCATGAAGATGGGCAACCTTGCATCTTTTGACCCGCATCTTCGCAAAAGAGGAGTCAAGGGGCTGCGCAACGCCAGCAAATTAGACGCGCAAATATGGGAAGAGTTTAAAGTCGCGCCGAGAGAGATTCTCGTGGAAAGCCAGCGGCTGCTGGATGCGATTAACCGCCCCCTCGAATTGCCTCTACAGGAAGAGGGCGGAGAAGAATGGACGACCGACCAAAGAGGAGAGGACAAGGAAGCCCTGGTCAAAACTCGCATCGGACAAAGGATATTCCGTGACACCATACTCGCGTCATACCGGGAGAAGTGCTGCGTTACCGGAATCGCCAAGCGCGAACTTCTTATTGCCAGCCATATCATTCCCTGGAGAACGCGGCTTGAAACACGCCTTGATCCGCGCAATGGACTGTGCCTGAATGCGTTGCACGACAAGGCATACGACCATGGTTTAATTTCCGTCCGCCCGGATTTCACCGTCGCTGTTTCAGAACGCCTGCACAAAGCAGCACAGGATTCAGAAAAACTTGCTTTCATCGTCCAGTCCGAGGGCAAAAAAATCCAGTTGCCGGAGAAGTTTGCTCCAAGCGAGGAGTTTCTTGCATTTCATTACCAGAAAATATTCGCCGACTCGGCGCAAAGTTAATCCCACGTCCGGTGGTCCCAAGTCGTTGAATGCCCTCACTCCCGCCTAATCCCCACACTCCCCCCAACCCCCGCCGGCGCCTCCAGCCCGGCATGCGCCTCCTGCATTTCCGCCAGCATCTTCGCCACCCGCCCGGGCCACGGTGTGGCGCGGCGTTTTTGCAGGTCTACGTGCAGCACCAATTGCTCGGTGAAAGCCGCCAGGTAGTCTTCCCCGGCGTGGCGCATCTGCATCAGGATGTGGATTAGTTTTTCGTTGTGGTCCAGGAGTTGGAAAGTGAACGCAAGGGGGTCGCCTTCGCGCACTTCGCGGGTGTAGGTGGTGCTGAGTTGCAGGGTGAATACGCCGAGTTGCTCCTCGCGCACGTATCTTGCGCCGAGGTCGAGCATTTCCAGCACTTCAAAAAACGCGTTCTCAAACGCGACCGTGTAATAGCCGGCGTTCAGGTGTCCGTTGTAGTCGCACCACTCGCGCTTGACGGTTTGCTGCGCGGTTGTGATGGGCGCGGCGGCGGGGTTCATGCGGTGATGTCCGGCAGGAGTTGGCTTTCCAGTTTGGAAATCATGTCTTTCAACAGCAGTTTGCGTTTTTTCAGCCGCCGCACCATTAACTGGTCCACCGCATTGCTTTCCGACAGGCGGCCCAACACATCGTCAAGGTCGCGGTGCTCGGTGCGCAGTTTGTCCAACTGCCGTTTGATTTCCTCGGTGTTCATCTGACTCATCGTTTTGCCCCGTCCGCCATTCTACACCCGCCCGCCGTTGCCGCGCAAAGTTTGTTTGTCAACAGCCGGCGATGAATTGCGCGGCATCGGCGGGGTTCACAAACGCCCGCCCCGGCGGCGCCGGCGGACGCGCTATCATGACCACCGCCAGGCCAAGTTCCCGCGCCGCGGCGATTTTCGGGTAGGCGGCGTCACCGCCGGAGTTTTTGCTGACCACGATGTCCACTTCCGAGTCGCGCAAAAATTTTTTCTCCGTTTCTTTTTCAAAGGGCCCGCGCGACAGCACCACGCGCACGTGGTCCGGCGGCGCAAACTTCGGCGGCTCAATCATGCGCGCGGTAATGCGGCGGCCGCGCAGTTGCAGGTAAGGCTGCAAACCGTTGTGGCCGACGCTTAGAAATATGTGCCGCGCCGCGCGCTCTTGCGCAAGCACGGCCACGGCTTCGGCGTGACCGTCCACCTCGCGCCAGTCATCCCCCCGCACCTTGCGCCACGGCGGCCGCGCCAGCACCACCCGCGCGACGCCGGCGCGCCCGCAGGCTTCCGCCGCGCTGGCGCTGATTTGCGCGGCGAAAGGGTGGGTGGCGTCGGCGACGCAGTGCACTTTTCTCCCGCGCAAAAATTCGGCAAGCCCGGCCGCGCCGCAAAACCCGCCGCGCCGCACCTCCTGCCCGGCGCCGGTCGGCAGGCGCGGCGATTCGGTGCGCCCGGCAAGCGATGTAATCACCGCCATCCCGGCCGCGCCGAGCATTTCCGCCAGCGCCACCGCCTCGCCGGTGCCGCCGAGAACCAGCACGGTTTTTTTACCCGTCACTTTTGCCAATCACCGCGCCGCCGCGGTCCACCACCACAACGTCCACCACGGTCTCGCCGCCTAACATGCTCAGCGCGCTGGCCCGCGCCAGTTGCGCGACGCGCGCGGCGATGTTGACTTCGGCTTCGGCGCACAACTGCAGCGCGTGGTTTGCGCTGTTGGCGGCGGCCACCGCATCGCCAAGGGCGCCGCCGCCCAGCGCGCGGGCCTCACCGCCGAGCCACTTCAAGTCAACCTGGCTGCGCGCCGAATGCAAGTCCATGCAGCCCATGGCAAGTTTGCTCAGTTTGCCGAAGCCGCCGCCGATGGTGAGTCGCGGCAGCGGGTTTTTTTTTAAGTATTTCAACAGGCCGCCGGCGAAGTCGCCCATGTCCAGCAGGTCCTCGTCGCGCAGCGCGTACAGTTCGCGCACCGTTTTTTCCGATGTGGCGCCGGTGCAGCCGGCCACATGGCGGCGGCCATTGGCGCGCGCCACGTCAATGCCTCGGTGAATGGAATGAATCCACGCCGAGCATGAAAACGGCACCACCACGCCGGTGGTACCGAGGATGGAAATCCCGCCGACAATGCCGAGGCGCGGATTCCACGTGCGCGCCGCGAGAGCCGCGCCGCCGGGAACGCTGATGGTGACCACGGCATCGCCGTTGCCGCCATGCGACGCGGCGGCTTCCGCAACCGCATCGTGAATCATCCGCCGCGGCGCCGGGTTGATGGCCGGCTCGCCCACCGCCAGCGGCAGCCCGGCGAGAGTCACCGTGCCGACGCCGCCGCCGCCGCGAAACACCACGCCGTCACCATCACCGCCGGCGCGCACCTCGGCGACAATCAGCGCGCCGTGGGTCACATCGGGATCGTCGCCGGCATCTTTAACAATCCCGGCGCGCGCAAAACCGTCGCCCAAAGTTTTCTCGGCCAGCGCAAACAGCGGCTTCTCCCCGCGCGGCAGGGTGATGCCCACCGACTCGGCAAACCGCCCGCACAACAACGCCGTATACGCCGCCTTGGCCGCCGCCGCCGCGCAGGCCCCGGTCGTCCAACCGTAGCGCAGTGGCGAAGTGGCAGCGGGGGGCATGGGGGCAGTTTACTTTACCCGGCCGGCCGGGGTGAGGCGGGCGGCTCGGTTTCTGTTACAATCCGCGCCGACCTTTACCAACCGGAACCGCCGCGATGAAAATTTTTTCTGTTCTCATCCTCACCCTGCTTGCGCCGTCCACGGCAATTGCCGCTGAATTGAACGCGGCCGATACGGCCTGGATGCTGGTCGCCTCCTCGCTGGTGCTGCTGATGACGCCGGCCGGGCTGGCGCTGTTTTACGGCGGGATGACGCAGCGGAAGAGCGTTTTGAACACGGTGGGCATGAGTTACACCGCCTGCTGCGTGGCGACGCTGGCGTGGTTTGCCTACGGCTACACCATCGCTTTCGGCGGCGGCGGACGGTGGTTTGGCGGGTTTGATTTTCTGTTTTTGCGCGGCATTGCAATTGACGAGTTGCGCGGCGGCATTCCGACCCTGCTGTTTGTCGCCTTTCAGGGCACTTTCGCCGCCATCACCGTGGCCATCATCAGCGGCTCCATCATTGAACGGGTGCGCTACTCCACCTGGCTGCTGTTCACCCTCATCTGGGTCGGCGTGTGCTACGCGCCCATCGCGCACTGGGTGTGGGGCGGCGGCCTGCTCAGCGGGCGCGGCGAGTTGGATTTTGCCGGCGGCACCGTGGTGCACCTGAACGCCGGCGCCGCCGGCCTCACCCTGGCGCTGATGCTGGGCAAGCGCAAGGCGCAGCCGGAACAGTACGCGCCGTCGTCGGTGAAGATGACCATGCTCGGCTCGGCGCTGCTGTGGTTCGGCTGGTTCGGATTCAACGCCGGCAGTGAACTGGCCGCCGACTTCATCGCCGCCAACGCCTGGGTGGTGACTAACGTGGCGGCGGCGGCCGGCGGCCTCGCCTGGCTGCTGGTGGACTGGGTGCGGCGGGTGAACCGCTCGCTCATCGGCACCGCCAGCGGCGTGGTCGCCGGGCTGGTGGGCATCACGCCGGCCTCGGGTTATGTCACCGCTTTTGATGCGATGTGGATCGGCGCGCTGTCGGGGCTGGTGGGCTACTTTGCGGTGTTTTATGTGAAAAAGGTGTTCAACTACGACGACGCGCTGGACGCTTTCGGCCTGCACGGGGCGGTGGGCATTTTCGGCGCGCTGGCCACCGGCTTTTTCGCCAATCCGCTGGTGAACCCGGACGCGGTGGGGCTGCTGTACGGCAACCCCGGGCAGGTGGGGGTGCAGGCTTTTGCGGTGGGGGTGGTGCTGGTTTACTCGGTGGTGGCCACCGCCGTCACTTTCAAAATCACCTGCTGGCTGACCGGCGGCGGGCGCATTTCCGGCGAACAGGAGCGGCGCGGCATGGACAGCGCCTACCACGGCGAGGAGGGTTACAGTTGGGATGCGGGGAGTGTGGCAAAAAAACCACAGGATTCCGAAAATTAAAAAAAATTCGCCAAAGTGTGACCACAGTCACAGTAGTTAAAAAAACCTTTGTTTTATAACGCGCGCAGGAGCCAAAACCGCCGCCAGATGGCGGTGTTGTCCTCCACGGATGGGAGGGGCCGCCATGGCCGGCGGTCTGCGGGCGCAATCGGGCGGGATGTCCCGGCTTCACCATGGCATGCGCCCGGCATCACAGCCGCCCACCGGCGGACGGCGGTCCTCCAGGGAACGGAGGGGCTTCCACGGACGGGAGTTTGCGGGTGTAAACGGGCGGGAACCGCCCCGGCATAGCGGGCCGGCACCCGGCGCAAACCGCCGCCGGCGAGGCTGCATGGTTCCAAGTGGCGCCCGGCCGGCGCCTTGCGGGGCGAGGAGCAGAATGCCTTCCTCCCCCACAGGCCCAGGCCGCCGCCGCGGAAGCGCCCCCTTTTGTCCTGGGGGCGCTTCTTTTTTGTAGCATGGGCGCCAGGTGAAACCCGGCGGGTTCACCTTCAAGGCGCCAAAAAAACCAAATCGGAGCATGGGACGATGAACAGCCCGAAAAAAAGAACCGGCCTGAAGTTCTTCATTGAAGAAACCGAAACCGGCTACGGCGCCTGGGCCGAGGGGACGGCCGAGGGTTACAACGTCGGCACCAGCGGGAGGACGCTGAAAGAAGTGGGCGAAAATCTGCAGGACGCGGTGCAACTGTACCGCGCTGCGCGCGCCGGGGATCTTAAGAAGAAAAGCGCAAAATCCCCGGCGCAAAAGGGCGCCGCGTAGTCTCCGAGTCCGCGCTCAGACCCGGTACCCCGGATACCGCTCCTCCACCAGCCGCAGCAGCGCCGGCCATTCGTGTTCGCCGGGCGGCCGCTCATCGTATTGTTTTGCGGCGTGTTCGCGCACCGCTTCGGACGGCACCGTGTACGGGCGGCCGCTTTGCAGCACTTCCATCTGTACGCGGCAGGCGCGCTCCAGGTAATACATCAGCACAAAGGCCTCGCCCGGCGTACGGCCGGCGGTGAGCAGGCCGTGGTTGCGCAGGATCATGGCGTGGTTTTGGCCGAGGGCCCGGGTGATGCGCGCGCTTTCCTCGCGCTCGGTGGACAGGCCTTCGTAGTCGTGGTAGGCGACGCGGTTGTGGAACATCATCACGTCGTTGACCAGCGGCACCAGTTCCTCCTTCAGGCACGACATCGCCATGCCGCCGGGGGTGTGGGTGTGCATGATGCAGTTGATTTCCGGGCGCGCGGCGTAGATGCCGCCGTGGATGACGAAGCCGGTGATGTTCACCTCCGGCGCGCCGTCCACCACCGTGCCGTCCTGGTCCAGGGTGATTAAGTTGGACGCGCAAACCTCGTCATAGCGCAGGCCGAAACGGTTGAGCAGGAAACGGTTGTCCGGCCCGGGCACCCGCGCGGTGATGTGGTTCCAGATGATGTCGTCCCACTGGAAATGATGCGCCAGACGGTAGCAGGCGGCGAGTTCACGGCGCGTTTTTTCCTCCGCCGCGTTGCGGATGCGCCGCGGCGCCTCCGCTGCGGCGGCGGCGGGTTTGGGTTGACTCATGGCGGTACCTCTTCGGTGGTTAGGATGTAAACCCCGGCGCGCGGGAAAATATCCGCCGCACCATGGGCGCGAAAAATTCCAGCGGCAGGGATTGGAAATCCGGGTCGAAACAATTCTGGTCGTATAATTCGCAAAAGTCCACCGCGTCCTGGTACCACCGGTGGCCCTTGAAGCGCTCGCGCGCGTTGCGGTCGCCGCCGAGGTGGTGGGCGTAGTAGAACATCTGAAAAATTCCGTGGTGCTTGATGATCCAGAAAGTTTTTTCCGAAACGTACGGCCGCAGCACCGCCGCCGCCAGTTCACTGTGGGAGTGGGGCGCAAGGTCGTCGCCGATGTCGTGCAGCAGCGCGGCCACCACCATCTCCTCGCTCTCGCCGGCATGAAAGGCGCGGGTCGCCGACTGCAGCGAATGCTCGTAGCGCGAAACCTGGTAGCCGCCGAAAGAATCCTTTAACTTTTCCAGCGCGCCGAGAATCCGCTCCGGCAAATCCCGCGCAAACTCCTCCTCATAGCGCGCCAGCAGTTGGTAGTCCTCGCGCGTGCCGTCGGCCATGCGGGTGAAGGCCGCGGTTTTCATCACACCACCCCCATGGGCGGCGGCCTGCGTACGCTGCGGATGGCGTAGCCGGCGATGCTGGCGAACATGACGCCGCCGCCGATGATGGTGAGGGCGCTCGGCACCTCGCCGATGAAAATCCACACCCACACCGTGCCCAGCACCACCTCCACCAGCGACAGCAGCGCCATCTCGGTGGCCGGCACATGCGATGCGCCCAGCGCCAGCAGGAACAGGCCCAGCCCCACCTGCACCATGCCCATGGTCGCGCACAGAAAAAAGTCGCGGCCGCTGACTGCAAAACCGAGGTCGGTGAACAGCGCGATGTAGGCGCCGGTGGCGACGAGGCTGCAAAATCCGGCCCAGAAAGCCGCCGGCGTCATGTCGCGGTTTTTGCCCGAGCGCAGAATGACCGCGAAGATGGAAAAGCCCACCGAGGCGCCGAGCGCCATCAGGTTGCCGAATAAATTTCC
Source organism: Gammaproteobacteria bacterium (assembly GCA_028817275.1). Classification (GTDB taxonomy): domain Bacteria; phylum Pseudomonadota; class Gammaproteobacteria; order Arenicellales; family Spongiicolonaceae; genus Spongiicolonus; species Spongiicolonus versatilis. The sequence continues at coordinate 910 of JAPPPZ010000069.1, read as the reverse complement.
CGACACCACGCCCTCGTAAACCATCACCCCCGCCCCTATGGTGGCCGCGGTCATGGCGATCCACGTCGCCCGCCGCACCGACTCGCCGAGGAAAATCCAGCCCAGCAGCGCGGTGATGAAAGTTGCGGTGCACAAAAGAAAAAGCGCGTTGGCCACGGTGGTGTGGGTGAGGGCGAAAATCCAGAACATGAACGCCACCGACAGCACCGCCCCGGCGGCCAGGGAACGTTTGCCGGCGCGCGCGAAAACCCGCAGCGCATGCCCGCCGCTGCGCAACGTGATTAAAAGAAAAAGAAAAACCGCAAGCGTCAGCGAACGGTAAAAAAGAATCTGCCACTCCTGCGCGCTTTCCATCAGCCGCACCACCAGCCCGCCGATACTCCAGCACAGCCCGGCGGCGAACACGCACACAACGCCAAACGCATAGCGCGAGTCGGCGGCGGCAGCGGCGCGCGGCTGGTTCATCACAGCGGTTGGTTTTTCTCCAGCACCGTGCGCGCCGCGCGAAAACATTCCAGCGCCTGCGGCACGCCGCAATAGATTGCCACCACATGAATGATGGCGCGAATTTCCTCCCTGCTGACGCCGTTGCGCAGCGCGCCCCGGCAGTGCACCTCCCACTCATGCATTTTGCCCAGCGCGCCGAGCATTGCCAGGTTCATCATGGAGCGGGTCTTGGCGTCGATCGCATCATCGCCCCAGCCAAAGCCCCAGCACCACGCCGTCATTGCCTCCTGAAACGGCCGCGTAAAATCGTCCGCCGCCGCCAGGTTTTTTGCCACGTAATCCTCGCCCAAAGTCGCCTTGCGCCGGGCGAGGCCGAGTTCAAAAAGTTTGTCGTTCATCGGGTGTCCTCCAGGTTTGCCGGGCGGAGGATAGCACCGTAGCGGGCGGCGATGTTGGGGGTGAC
>JAPPPZ010000161.1 GCA_028817275.1 Gammaproteobacteria bacterium | reverse complement strand
CGCCGGCGGCCCCGCGGTGGTGCATGTGCAGGTGGACCCGGCCGGGTTCTTCAGTTTGCGCAAGGATTTGTTTGGGGGGAAGAAGGAGTGACCGCCGCCGGTGGGGCCGGCGGCGGTGGGGGTGGCGGGTTAGAAAGTGTAGGTGAGGCCGAGGCTGAGAAGTGAGATGTCCCCGTCGGCTGTGTCGTTAACGTCATCCAACTTGAACATTTCATATTCCGCCCGCAGTTTGATTTTTTCGTTGGGAAACGGCGCAACTTCGCCGCCGATGCCGTAGAACAAGTCCACCCCGTTGTCGCTACTCGGAATGGTGGCCACTCCCCCCGGCGTTAATTCATAGTCCCATCGGTGAACGCCGATTTTTCCGAGTAGAGTCACCTTTGGGCGGACATTGATTCTTCCAACAACGGCGCCGAACAAAGATGACGCTTCTTCTTTGACGGTGAACGGATCATTGTTGAAAGTGCGGCTACCGGTGCTGGTTTGAAAGGTGCCGTCTATGATTCCGCCGCCTTTTGTTTCACCGAAATCGGCGTAGCCGCCTTCCACAGAAAAATTCTCGTGAAAGTGGTAACCGCCATAAAGTTTTACGCCGGTGTCCTTGCCATCGCAGTTCGTCACGGTGATGCGGCCGCTGCCCAGGGCGAGGGTAGAGCTGCCATCGCAGTAGTCATCCTCTTCAGATTGGCCAATGCCGCCGCCGAGATACCACCGGCCGACGTCATCCTGCGCATTTGCATGCTGCAAGGCGAAAGTAAAAGCGACAACAAACGCCGCCATAAACAGATTTTTCATCGGATGCCTCCGCTGTGTCGTTGCTGTAACCGGCGCTGGCGCCGGGCGGTTGCTATGCGACACGTGAGTGACGTTCCCGCTTATTCCCCGAAGCAGGGTAATTAGTCCTGCCGTTTGCCGAGTATTGTATTTTGCGAGCCACCCGGCTGGGCCGGAGCGGCACGAATCGCATAGCAAGACGAAAATTACCCATCCCGCCTGTGGATGTCAAGCCGAAAATGACGGCGCCGGGGGTGGGAGTGGTGATGGTGGATGTGGAAATGGTGGTTGCAAGTGCAGAGGTGGTGACTGCAGGGATGGAAATGGTGGCCTGAGGGTCGGGAACGGTGGTTTGGGGGCGGAAAATATCCGCTTCAGCGGCGCAATCACGAGCGCATCTTTTTACCGTCGGGGTCGTATTGCGGCCGGGTGTGCACGGTGGCGGGGCGGATTTCGCCGAGGATTTCCACTTCCACCGTGGCGCCGTCGGCGGCGGCGTTGGCGGGGAGGTAGCCGAGGGCGATGGCGCGGTCCAGGTGGTGGGCGTAGCCGCCGGAGGTGAGGGCGCCGATGACTTTGCCGTTGGAAAAAATTGGTTCGTCGGCAAACGGGTCGGCGGCTTCACCTTTGGCCGGCGCGACGTGGAACGCGGCCAACTTGCGCGCCGGGCCCTGGTCGCGCTCGCGCATGATTTTGCCGCGGCCGGTGAAGTTTTTTCGCTGCCAATCCACAAAGCGGCCGAGGCCGGCTTCCAGCGGCGAGTAGTCCGGCGTGTATTCGCGCGTCCAGCCGCCGAAACTTTTTTCAAGCCGCAGCGAGTTAAGCGCGCGCGCGCCGAAGAGTCGCAGGCCCAAACCGTCACCGGCTTCGCACAGCGCGTCAAACAGTTGCGGCTGGTAGTCGGGCGCGGTCCAGATTTCATAACCATGTTCGCCGGTAAACGAAATGCGGCCCACCAGCGCCGGGCACATGGCCACCTCCATTTTGCGCAGGGACAAAAACGGAAAACCGGCGGCGGACAAGTCTTCACCGTCGGTAACGCGGGAAAACAATTCGCGCGCGCGCGGGCCGGCGATTGCAAAACCGCAGGCGCGGGTGCGCAGCGGCTGCACGGCGACGCCGTTTTCCAGATGCGATTCGAACCAGCGCATGTGGTAGTCCTCGGCGATGCCGGAGCCGAAGATTAAAAACTGGTCTTCAGTGAGGGCGGCGACGGTGAAGTCGCCGATGATTTTTCCGTTCCCGTTCAACATGGGCGCCAGCGCCATGCGGCCGGGTTGCGGAATGCGGCCGGCGAGAATTTTTGCCAGCCACTTTGCGGCGCCGGCGCCGGCGACTTCGTATTTGGCAAAGTTGGAAATTTCCAGCAGGCCCACGGCCCCGCGCACCGCCTTGCACTCGGCGGCCACCGGGGTGAAAGCGTTGGAGCGGCGGAAGGTGGCCTGCTCCACCGCCTCCACGCCGGGCGGGGCGAACCATAGCGCGTGCTCCAGACCGTAAGCGGCGCCGAACACCGCGCCGCGCGCGCGCAATTTTTCGTAGACCGGCGTGGTGCGCAGCGGGCGGGCGGCGGGCAGTTCCTCGTTGGGAAAGGAAATGCGAAAGCGCCGCTGGTAGTTCTCGCGCACCTTGGCGCGGGTGTAGGCCGGGCCGGCGTAGTCGCCGAAACGCGCCACATCCATGGCGAAAACATCCATGCCCGGGTCGCCGTCCACAATCCAGTTGGACAGTGCCAGGCCGATGCCGCCGCCCTGGCTGAAGCCGGCCATGACGCCGCATGCCACCCAGAAATTCGGCCGCCCGCGCACCGGGCCCACCAGCGGGTTGCCGTCCGGGGCGAAGACGAAAGGGCCGTTGATGACTTTCTTGATGCCGGCATCGGCCAGGGTTGGGAAGTGCTGAAACGCGACTTCCAGACTCGGCGCGATGCGGTCCACATCTTCGGGCAGTAACTCGTGGCCGAAATCCCACGGCGTTGTGCGCGGACTCCACGGCACGCAGTTCTGTTCATATGTGCCGAGCACCACGCCGTGCCCCTCCTGCCGCAGATACATCTCGCCGCCGAAGTCAATGCAGTGCGGCAACTCCCCGGTGCGCCCGCGCAGCAGCGGCAACTCGTCGGTGACGATGTACTGGTGTTGCATGGCCAGCAGCGGCAACTCCAGCCCCACCATGCGCCCGACCTCGCGCGCCCACAGGCCGCCGGCGTTAATCACAATCTCGGCGCGCAGCGTTCCCTTTTCGGTTTGCACTTCCCATTCGCCATCGCCATCACGGTAGCGCAGGCCGGTGACACGGTTGTGGCGGTAAATCTCGGCGCCGCCGATGCGCGCCGCTTTGGCGTAGGCGTTGGTGACGCCGGACGGATCTACGTGGCCCTCAAACGGATCGAACAAGGCGCCGATGAAATGTTTTGGGTCAATAATGGGCAGCGCGCGGACGGCTTCCGCAATGGAAACCAATTCGCTTTGCAGGCCGAGGTGGCGCGCTTTGGCGCGGGAAGTTTTAAGAAAATCCAGGCGCTGCTCGGTGTCGGCGAGCAGGTAGCCGCCGGTGATGTGGATGCCGCAGGATTGGCCGGAAATTTTTTCTATTTCTTTGTACAGGTGGATGGTGTAGTCCTGCAGTCGCGCCACGTTGGGGTCGCTGTTTAAGGTGTGCATGCCGCCGGCGGCGTGCCAGGTGGAGCCGGAAGTCAACTCGGCGCGCTCAATGAGAACCACGTCTTTCCAGCCGCGCCGGGTGAGGTGGAACAGCACGCTGCATCCGACCACGCCGCCGCCGATGACGGCAACTTGTGCATGGGATTTCATCATTGTTTCCTGAGGGTGAGGGTTTGCGGTTAAAAATCGGTGGGCACGCCGCCTTCGGCCTTGCGTTTTTCCACAAACGCATCCAGTTCCTCGCGCACCGCCGGGTCCAGCGGCGGCGGCCGGAATTCCTGCAGCGTTTTTTTGTATAAACGGTTGGCGTGTTCCACGGTTTGCGGGGCGCCGGCATCGCGCCAGTTTTCAAAGTTGCGCCAGTCGGACAGCAACGGTTCGTAAAACGCGTCGCGGTAGCGCGCCTGGGTGTGGGCGGCGCCGAAAAAATGCCCGCCGGCGCCCACTTCACGAACAGCATCCAGCGCCAACTCGCCGTCATCAACCGGCAGCGGGCGCAAAAACTCGGCCACCATCTGCAGCAGGTCCACATCCAAAATAAACTTTTCAAAAGACGCGCGCAAGCCGCCCTCAAGCCAGCCGGCGCCGTGCAGCAGAATGTTGGCGCGCCCCATTACCGCGCCCCACAGCGAAAAAACCGATTCGTAGGCGGCCTGCGCGTCCACGGCGTTGGCGGCGTTGGCGTTGGAGGAGCGGTAGGGGAGCCGGTAACGGCGCGCCAGTTGTCCGCCGGCCAGCGCGGCCTTCATGGATTCCGGCGTGCCGAAAGCGGGCGCCCCCGAGCGCATGTCAACATTGGAGGTGAAGCCGCCGTAGACAAACGGCGCGCCCGGCCGCACCGCCTGACTCAGCACCAGGCCGGCCAGCGCCTCCGCATTCTGCTGCGCCAGCGCGCCGGCCAGCGTCACCGGCGCCATTGCACCGGCCAGTGTGAACGGCGTCAGCACCACCGCCTGGTTGTGCGCCGCCATTTCCATGATGCCATGCAGCATCGGTGCATCCAGCCGCAGCGGCGAGTTGGAATTAACCACCGTAAACAGACTCGGCTCTTGCATGAATTGATCGCGACTCACCGCCCGCGCGATGCGCGCAATCTCCAGGCCGTCGCGGTTGCGCTCGCGACCCAGGGAGTACGCATGAAAAACCTTGTCGCCCAGCACCGCAAAATCGCGCAGGCATTCCAGATGGCGAATGGACGGATGCAAGTCCACCGGCTCCACCGGGTAGCCGGACATGAAATGAATGATGTTGAAGTGCTGCGCGAGGCGGATGAAGTTGCGGTAGTCACGGTGGTTGCCGGCGCGCCGCCCGCCGTCCAGGTCCGAACAATGCGGCGCGCTGCCGACCGTGCCGCAGCACAAAACACCGCCGCCGACGGTGATGTTGTGCGCCGGGTTGCGGGCGTGCAATGTGAACCACTCCGGCGCCGAGTCCGCCGCGGCGTCCACCATGGCGCGGTCTATTTTCACGGTGGCGGAATTTTTTTTAACCTCGGCCCCGGCCGAGGCCATCACCGCCCGCGCCTCGGGGCAGAGGAAGTCAATGCCGATGGTTTCCAGAATTTCCATGGAGGCGAGATGGACGGCCTCCACCTGGTCGGCACTGAGCGGCTCCAGCGGGGGGAAGGGGTTGCGGATGGTTGCCCACCGGGGCTGGGCGTGGCGG
>JAPPPZ010000128.1 GCA_028817275.1 Gammaproteobacteria bacterium | reverse complement strand
ATGCTCAGTGTCAACAACATTGAGGTCATCTACGACCACGTCATTCTGGTGCTGAAGGGCGTGTCGCTGGAGGTGCCGGAGCGCGGCATTGTGGCGCTGTTGGGCGGCAATGGCGCCGGCAAAACCACCACGCTGAAGGCGGTGTCCAACATCCTGCGCACCGAGCGCGGCGAGGTGACCAAGGGCAGCATTGAGTTTCGCGGCCGCCGCATCGACCGCCTCGGCCCCACCGAGGTGGTGCGGCTCGGCGTGGTGCAGGTGATGGAGGGCCGCCACTGTTTTGAGCACCTGACGGTGGAGGAAAACCTGCTCACCGGCGCCTACAGCCGCAAATGCGGCCGCCGCCAAATCGGCGCCGATGTGGACAAGGTCTACCACTACTTTCCGGCGCTGAAAAAACGCCGCGCCAGCCAGGCCGGCTACGCCTCCGGCGGCGAGCAGCAGATGCTGGCCCTGGGGCGCGCGCTGATGGCGCAGCCGGCGGTGATTCTGCTGGATGAGCCGTCCATGGGCCTGGCACCGCAACTGGTGGAGGAGATTTTCGCCATCGTCCGGCGGCTGAACGAGGAGCAGGGCGTCACCTTCCTCCTGGCCGAGCAGAACACCGCCGTCGCCCTGCGCTACGCCAGCCACGGTTACATTCTGGAAAACGGCCGCGTGGTGCTGGACGGCGCCGCCGCCGAGTTGGCCGGCAACGAGGATGTGAAGGAGTTCTACCTCGGCATGAGCGGCGGCGGGCGCAAGAGTTTCCGCGAATTTAAGCACTACCGCCGCCGCAAACGCTGGCTGGCCTGAGTTGTGAACAACGAATTCTACGACGCCCTGGAAACCCGCGACCCCGGCGAGCGCGAGCGCGATTTGTTCGCCCGCCTGCCGGGCCAGTTGCAACTGGCCAAGGACAAATGCCCGGCCTGTGCCGAAATCCTCGGCGATGTGGACCCGGCAACCATCACCGACCGCGCCGCCCTGGCCGCCCTGCCGGTCACCCGCAAATCCCAACTCCCCGCCCGGCAAAACCGTCACCCGCCTTTCGGCGGCATGAACGCCTGCCCGCCGGCGGAAGCCCTGCGCATCCACGCCTCGCCGGGCCCCATCTACGAGTTGGAAACCGCCCGCCCCGACTATTGGCGCATGGCGCGCGCCTTGTTTGCCGCCGGCGTCCGGCGCGGCGAGTTGGTGCACAACTCCTTCGCCTACCATTTCTCGCCGGCCGGTTTCATGCTGGAATCCGCCGCCCGCGCCCTCGGCTGCCCGGTGTTCCCGGCCGGCCCCGGCCAGACCGAGTTGCAAGCGCGCGCCATCGCCCAACTTAAACCGGCGGTTTACGTCGGCACGCCGTCATTTCTCAAAATCATTTTTGACAAGTCCGCCGAATTGCGCCTGCCGGCCCCCGCCATCACCAAAGCCCTGGTCTCCGGCGAGGCTCTGCCGCCGGCCCTGCGCGCCGCCTTGGCCGGGCAGGGCGTCACCGTCACCCAGTGCTACGCCATCGCCGACCTCGGCCTCATCGCCTACGAATCCCCGGCCCGGGAAGGCATGATTGTGGACGAGGAAGTCATCCTTGAAATCGTCACCCCCGGCGGCGGTACGCCGGTGGCCGAGGGGGAAGCCGGCGAAGTGCTGGTCACCGTCCTCAACCCCGACTACCCGCTGTTGCGCCTCGCCACCGGCGACTTGAGCGCGTTCCTGCCCGGCCCCAGCCCCTGCGGCCGCACCAACGCCCGCATCAAAGGCTGGCTCGGCCGCGCCGACCAGTCGGCCAAAGTGCGCGGCATGTTCGTCCGCCCGGAAATGATCGCCGAAATCATGCAACGCCACCCGCAAATCAAAAAAGCCCGCCTCACCATCACCGCCCAAAACATGCGCGACGAAATGACCCTGCGCTGCGAAACCCCGGCCGCCGAAGGTGAAGCCCTCGCCCAGGCCATCACCCGCACCGTCCGCGAAGTATGCAAATTGCGCGCCACCGTGGAACTGCTCCCCCCCGGCCGCCTCCCGGCCGACGGCAAAGTCATCGAAGACACCCGCCCGGCCGATTAACCCCGCCCCGGACCGGCGGTGCCGGCTCCCGGAATGGCGGTCTGCGGCGTGAAAGTGGCGGATGCTGGGGTGGAAATGGTGGTTTCGGTTGCGGAAATGGTGGTTGCGGCGGGTTAAAAACCGTTAAGAGCAATTAAGTTCGTCAACAAGGTGGTTTTCATGGCGGTTTTCTGCGGTTTAATCAAGCACAGGAATATAACCGCGCTTTGCGGTTAAGTAAAGGCGTCCGCCCGGAAAAACGCCCCGCTTCCGCGTTAGGCGTTGAAAAACAAGGAATTTTCCCGCGCCCGGCGGTGAAGCCGCATCCGCCGGCTCGCTCTTAATTGCTCTTATCGCCAGCCCGGCGCCACCCCCGGCGTTGCGGTGAAGCCGGCCCCGGACATCAGCGTCGTGATGGCGGTGTGCAACCGCGCGCGTTATGTGGCGCGGGCGGTGGACAGCATTCTTGGGCAGACCTGCCGCAATCTGGAGTTGATAGCGGTGGATGACGGCTCCACCGACGCATCGCCGCAAATTCTTGCAGATTACGCCGCGCGCGATTCGCGGGTGCGCTTTCACCGCCGGCGGCATGGCGGCGTTTCGGCGGCGCGCAATGCCGGTATTGGGCTGGCGCGCGGGGAGTTTGTGGCGGTGATGGATGACGACGATGTTGCGCTGCCGGCGCGGCTGGAAAAGCAGGTGGTCTTTTTGCGCGAAAATCCGGATTTTGCATCGGTGAGCGTCCGTTGCGAGACCATGGACGAGGACGGCGCTTTTATTAAGGTGACCAAAGTGCGCAAGGAGCGGCAGGAGGCCGGGCTGCCGCTGGCGGTGCTGGCGCGGGAGGCGGTGGCGGTAAACCAGACCACCATGTTCCGCCGCAGCGCGCTGGTGGCGGTGGGCGGTTACCGTTCTTTTTTCACCGTGGGCGAAGATTACGACCTGGCTTTGCGTCTGGCGGAAAAGTTCGGCGCCGCCTGCATCAACGAAACGCTGTACCGCCACCGCCAATATGCGCCCCGAGGCGGTGTCAACCTGATGAGTTCCCATGCGATTGCGCCGTTTTACTGCGCGGCGGTTTTCTCGGCGCACTGCCGGCGCGGCGGCATGGCGGACCCGGTGGGTGAGGGCGTGACGCCGTGGGATCTTGCGCCCGCCGCCGGCGCCGCATTGCCGGCGGAGATTAAGGAAATCTGCATAAAAAACGCCGCCACCGATGCGCGCAAGTTGCTGCAAAAACCGGCGCCCGGGGCGTTGGAAAAACTGTTGCAGTTCATGGACGCGCTGGCCGCCGGCCGTGAAGAGCAGCGAGTCCGCGCCTCCACCCTGCGCAAAATTCTTTTCTATGCCGTCCGGCGCGGCCGCTGGTGGGACGCCGGGCGGGTTGTCCACGAGTTGGCGTCGCCGCTGCGGCCGCCGGAGGTGGCGTGATGCGGATTGCTTTTGTGTCCACCGGCCAGTTGCCCATCCCGGCGCCGGGTTACGGCGGCATTGAGTTGGTGTTGCACTATTACCGCCAAATACTGGAGCGCCTGGGGCATGAGGTGCGCATTGTCAATGTGATGGGCGGGGCGAGCATTGCGCGGCGGCTGAGAATTGTGCGCGAGGTGAATTCTTTTCGCCCGGATTTGGCGCACATTCATGCGTCCAAATATTTCAACCTGAGCCGCTGGCTGCGCTGCCGGGGAATTTTCCTCACCGACCACGCGCCGGAAGTTTCGCTGGCGACGTATCCCCATCACCGCCGCGCGCTGCGGAAGAACACGCGCATCATTGGCCTTTCCGAAAACATCCGGCGGCATTACCTGGCGGCCGGCGCGCCGCCCGGATGCGCGCATGTGATTCCCAACGGTTTGATGACCGGGCGGTTTCGGTTTGCCGAAGCGCCGCGCCACCGGGAACACTCCCTTTGCCTGGCCGTCATCAACCGCAGAAAGCGGCAGCATCTGTTGTGCGGAATTCCCGGGCTTTATTTTGCCGGGCCGGTGGAGGAGGAAATCGCACTCGGCGAGAATTATCTCGGCGAGTGGAGCCGGGAGCAGGTGGAAAATGATTTAACCGATTACGCCAACTTGGTGCTGCTGAGCCAATCCGAGGGGCACGCCAATGTGTGTCTGGAAGCCATGGCCGGCGGCCTCGGCTTGGTGGTTTCCGAGGCCGGCGCGACCAATTTGGATGTCTCGCTGCCGTTCATTGACGTCGTCCCCGAGGAAAAAATCACCGACCGCGAGCATGTCGCCGCTGTGATTGCAAAAAACCGCGCCACTGCCCTCGGCATGCGCCGGCAAATTCGCGGTTACGCAAAAAAGAATTTTGACGTGGCGCAAATTGTTGAAAAGCAATACCTGCCCCTGGCCCGCGCCACCATGGCCGCGCGGCCGCTGGTGGACAGTTGACAGTGTTTGCCAAAGACAGCGATGTCACGGCCGTCCTCACCAGTTGCGGGCGTTTTGATTTGCTGCGGCAGACACTGGACAGTTTTTTCCGCTACAATACTTACCCGTTGCGGAATTTTTTTCTCATCGAGGACTCGGCAAAAGCGGGCGTGGAAAACCACATTCCCGAATCCGTCCGTGCGGCGGTGAAGGTGAGGGTCAACCGCCCGCCCGTGGGACAGATTGCGGCGGTGGACAAGGTCTACGCCGAAGTCACGACGCCCTACGTCTTCCACCTGGAGGACGACTGGCTGTTCTACCGCCCGGGTTTTATTGAAGACTCCAGAAAGATTCTGCAAGCCGAACCACGTGCGCTGTTGGTGCAGTTGCGCAGTTACCACCACGACCTGGCCTACTACGGCGTCCGCCCGTTGCGGCTCGGCGCGCGCCGGGTTGTGGACGGCGTTGCGTTCTACCGGCTGGAGTCCGGGCATGCGCACAGCCAGTGTTTTTCGTTCAACCCCGGCCTGCGGCGGCGCGGCGACTATCCGGACGGCGGCTACACGGCCCTGGCCGGCGGCGGTACCGGCACCGAGGCCGAAGTCGCGGCCAGCGAATACTATGCGGCACAAGGCTGCTTTCAGGTTGCGCTGGAAAACGACGCGGTCAAGCACACCGGCTTCGGCCGCCACGTCGCCCACCGCCCCACCCGCTGGAAAAAGCACCGCGACCATGTGCTGCG
>JAPPPZ010000052.1 GCA_028817275.1 Gammaproteobacteria bacterium | reverse complement strand
GTGCGGGTGCGGGTTTTCATGGCGTGGGCCTCCGGGGGCAGGTTGATGATGAGGGTGGAGAATAACACGGATTCAGCGAATGTCAAAACCGGGGCCGGACGGGGTGGCCTCGGCGGCGGCGGCGCGGACTTTGGTGACGGTGGCGGCGGCGGGGCCGTGGCGGAGGCGGGCCTGCAATTCGCCGAGGGCGGCTTTAGTGCCGGCGGCGGTGACTTCCACGCTGCCGTCGGCGAGGTTGCGGGCCCAACCGCAGAGGCCGAGGGCGGCGGCCTGCTGTTTGGTCCACCAGCGGAAGCCGACGCCCTGCACATTGCCGGTAATGTGGAAGCGCAAGGCTTTCATGCCGGCGCCGTTGTGCGGACGCGCAAAACCGCCCGCCTGCTTGAGTGGCGCAGGCGGGCGGGAGTTGCGGGCCTTACTGGAGGGCCGCTCGGATGTATTCCTGGTCGGTGGCTTCAATGAGCCCCATGAACCAGGCGCCCCGGGTCTTGGCGTGCTCCACGGCGAGGGCCACATCGCTGGGGCTGTCGCCGGCCGGCACGTTCAATTCCTGGCCGGGGTAAATCAAATCGGCGTCCTCGATTTGATCCAGGTTGCTCTTCAGCAACAGCGGCCACATGAACGGGTCGGCAAACACCTCCTCCAGCGCGGCGATGCTCCACAGCGATTCGCCGCCCAGCACGAAGTGCACTCCGGCCTCCTCCATCATCATGGACTCTTCGCTTTCGCTCATGGTGTCCATGGCGTCCATGGTGTCGGCTTCGGGATCGGTGGTTTCGGGAGCCGTGGTCTCCACCGCGGAAGCGGCGGGAGTGACGTCGACGGCGGTGGTGCCGGCGGTCGCCCTGGCGCCCGCGCAATTGCCGCCGGCGCAACAGCCGGTGGACATGACGGTGAACGCCCCGGCAACCGCCAGGCCGGCCAGAATACTGGCGATAGTTGCAATGTATTTCATTCGGCTTCTCCTGTTTGCTGGTTGAGTGATGGCGACGGCAGGCCGTGGCCCGCCGATGTCGGGGGGAAAATACCACCGCGCCGGCGGCATGTCAAGGAAATTTAATTGGAATTTATGGGCGGTTTTCGGGGTTTTTCGCACACTGCGGGCGGCGAGGGTGAAGGTGAGAGTGGGGGCGGGGCTTGCGGCGGCGGGGTTTTTGTGGTAGGAATAGGCGCACAAGGCCGCTTTGGCCGACCGTAACTCACACTCCAAAAAGAAGAGGAGCAAAAATGAAACTTCGCAAACTCACTTTAACCGCCGGCGCGCTGGCGCTGTCCCTGGGCGGCGCCGCAACCGCCCAGGCAGTGGATCTGGTGGTGGTTTCCTGGGGCGGCGCGTACACCGCCAGCCAGCAGAACGCCTACCATGACCCCTACATGGCCATGCACGGCGATGTCAAAATCATCAACGATGATTCGGCCGGCACCTCGCTGGCAAAATTACGCGCGCAAAATGAGGCGGGCAACGTCTCATGGGCGCTAGTTGACGTGGTTGCCTCGACCGGCATCAGCCTGTGTGATGAGGGCTTGGTGGAAGAAATCGACCACGACAAAGTCCTGGCTGCGGCCCCGGATGGGACGCCGGCATCCGAGGACTTCGGCGACCTGATTGTGTCGCCGTGCTTCATCCCGCAAATCGTCTACTCCACCGCTTTCGGCTACCGCCATGACCTGCTGAAACACAAGCCGAGGAAAATCAAGGACGTGTTCAACCTGCACCGTTTCCCGGGCAAACGCTCGCTGGAAAAGGTCGCCCTCAACAACCTGGAGTGGGCGCTGATTGCCGATGGCGTCAAACCGTCCGAGGTCTACAACGTGCTGGACACCCCGGCCGGCGTCCGGCGGGCCTTTGCCATGCTGGATACCATCAAAGACCATGTGGTTTGGTGGGACGCCGGCAAAGCCTCAGTGGCCATTCAACTGCTGGCCGATGGCGAAGTGGTCATAGCCTCGGCCTACAACGGCCGCCTGTTTTCCGCCATTGAGGAAGACAAGCAGCCCATTGGCATGCTGTGGGACTGGCAAGTGTTTGATATTGACGGGTGGGTTGTCCCCAAAGGCGGCCCGCACCAGGAAGAGGTACTCAAGTACCTGCGCTTCGCCACCGACACCCAGCGGCTGGCCGACCAGGCCAAATACATCTCCTACGGCCCGGCGCGCAAATCCTCGGCGCCGCTGGTCGGCAAGCACGCCACCCTCGGCATTGACATGGCGCCGCACATGCCCACCGACCCGAAGAACGCAAAAAACACTTTGCTGTTCAACTATGAATGGTGGGCCGACAACCGCGACGACATGGATGAGCGTTTCGAGGCCTGGCTGGCCCGGTAAATTCGGCAGCGGGAGCGGCATCAATGCCGTTCCCGCTTTCTTTTTTTAACCACCACCGCCGCCATGGAATCCGCCCAACCCGGCGCAATCCTCACCACCGCCGACGGCGCGCCCCTGAAGCAAAGCCTGGGCCGCGCGTTGCGGCGTGAGAAAACAGTGTCGCTGCTGCTGGTGGCGCCGCTGTTTTTGTTTATTGTCGTTACTTTTCTCATCCCCATCGCCGACATGCTGTTGCGGGGGGTGGACAACAAGATTGTCTCGGAACAGATACCGCGTGCCGTTGCCCTGCTCGCCGAGTGGGACGGCGGCGGGGGCGAGTTGCCCGGCGAGGCCGTATTCTCCGCCATGGTTGCCGACCTTCAGAAAGGCGCCAAAGCCAAAACCATCAACCGCCTGGGCAAGCGCCTCAATTACGAAAAGTCCGGCATGTCCAGTTTGTTCCGCAAATCGGCGCGCCGTGTGCTGCGGCTGAAAGAAGGCCCCTACCGCGAGGCGCTGGTTAAAATCGACCGCCGCTGGGGCGACATCCAAACCTGGCAACTGATTAAAACCTTCAGCCCCCCCTACACCGGCGGCTATTTCCTCACCGCCGTGGACATGCGCCTTGACCCGGCGGAGGGCATCGTCCGCCAGCAGGAAGACCGCCGCATCTACCTCAACCTGTTCGGCCGCACCCTGTGGCTGAGCGCGCTCATCACCCTGCTGACGCTGCTGCTCGGCTACCCCATCGCCTACCTGCTCGCCACGTTGCCGACCCGCACCAGCAACCTGCTCATTATCCTGGTGCTCCTGCCATTCTGGACTTCGCTTTTGGTGCGCACCACCTCCTGGATCGCCCTGCTGCAGCAGGAGGGCGTGATTAACGACGTGCTGGTGGCCGTCGGCATTCTGGACAACGACTCCCGACTGGCCATGATCCACAACCGCATCGGCACGGTGGTGGCCATGACCCACATCCTGCTGCCGTTCATGGTACTGCCGCTGTACAGCGTCATGAAAACCATCCCCCCCAGTTACATGCGCGCCGCGGTCTCCCTCGGCGCCCACCCGGCGCTCGCTTTCCTGCGCATCTACGTGCCCAACACCGTCCCCGGCATGGGCGCCGGCGGCATTTTGGTTTTCATTCTCGCCATCGGCTACTACATCACCCCGGCCCTGGTCGGCGGCAGTTCCGGCACCTTCATCAGCAACTTCATCGCCAACCACATCTCCAGCACCCTTAACTGGGGCCTGGCCGCGGCCCTGGGCATGCTGCTGCTGGCCATCGTCCTGGCGCTCTACCTGTTGTATGACCGCATCGTCGGCATCGACAACATGAAACTCGGCTGAGCCATGAAATTTCCCCCCTACACCACCCCCCTGGAACGCCTCTGGCACTACGTTTTCCGCATCATCTGCGGCGCGGTGTTCTTTTTCCTCATTTTCCCCATCGTGGTGATTATTCCGCTGTCCTTCAACAGCGTTCCGTTCTTCACCTTCACCGATGCCATGCTCTCCTTTGACCCGGCCGGTTACTCATTGCGCTGGTATCAGGATTTTTTCACCAGCCTGAACTGGCAAAGAGCGGTCGAAAACAGCGCCGTCATCGCGCTCTTCTCCACCCTCCTCGCCACCGCCCTTGGCACCCTCGCCGCCCTGGGCCTGTCCCGCCGCCATGTCCCCCTGCGCACCACCCTCATGGCCCTCCTCATCTCGCCCATGATTGTCCCGCTGATTATCTCCGCCTGCGGCATGTTCTTTTTCTATTCCCGGGTCAATTTGCAGGGCACCTTCATCGGCGTCATCCTCGCCCACGCCGCCCTCGGCACGCCTTTCGTCGTCATCACCGTCACCGCCACCCTGGTTGGCTTTGACCATTCCCTCACCCGCGCCGCCGTCTCCCTCGGCGCCTCCCCGGCCCGCGCTTTCTTCAAAATCATCGTCCCCCTCATTCTCCCCGGCGTGATTTCCGGCGCGCTGTTCGCCTTCATTACCTCCTTTGACGAAGTGGTGGTGATTCTTTTCGTTGGCACCGTGGAGCAGCGCACCATCCCCTGGCAAATGTTCTCCGGCATCCGCGAGCAGATCAGCCCCACCATCCTCGCCGTCGCCACCCTGCTCATCATCGTCTCCATGCTGCTCCTCACCTCGGTGGAAATGTTGCGCCGCCGCGGCGAAAAGTTGCGCGGGATTACTCCACAGTAAAAACTGTGGCATGAATCGATGTCAAGCGAACCCGACATGTGTGAAATCGGCCTGAAAGAATTGATGGCCGATTTGCAACGCAAAAAACTCTCCAAATCGGAAGCAGATCGCCGATTTTCCGCTTACCACCGCAAACGATTTAACAAAATGCTTGAAAATGTGGCGGCTAATGAGGTTCCGATTGGGGACATGCCCTACCCAGGGACCGCGGTTAACACCGCGGACTACGATAATCTTCTCTCAAACTTAAAGCGTATTGATAACGATTTGGAGGAACTAATTAGAATCGTGCGTGAGGGCGTTTCGCACTACTTTAAAAATGGCGAGTATCCCGCACCGCACTATGTGTGGCGAATCGCCATTATTTTGAGAAAACGCAAGATGCACCAAGAAGAGGCGAACTTCTTGGAAGCGTTCAGCCGACTATTTTCTGACGGCAACGGCACCCGCTACGAACAAATTGCCAAGTGGTCGGTGAAGGCAAGATATCTGGTGGAAAAGCACAAGCACCGTGGAGCGGATTAGGGTACACGGCACCATATGTGCGCGGAATATAAGTGCTGACCGCCGGTTTCGGCGTAACGCGCGAGCAGAGCGACCTGCTAACCGCAACCATCGGCGCCCTGCTCAGCCGCGCCAAGTTGGACTCTGCAACCGGCAACAACAAAACCCTGTCCGCAGTCACCGTTTCCACGTTGCGGGTGACCGCTGGCGCCGAAGCCGGTTGGACGCATGGAAACTGGCGGCCGTTTTTAATCGTGCATCTCCGCACGGCGAGTGGCGGTTCTAAGCGAGAACAGGCAATGGCGGCAATTCCACATGAAACACACTTTCCCTCAAGTGGCTTCTCTTAATCTGCATCACCTCAAGGCGGCCGCGGTGGGCGTGGCGGAGGTTTCTGAAATCGTTGACGTGCTGCCCGGGCGGGGCGAGTATGGTGACAGACTTTCGCGGAAAATTTGCCAGCACCCGCTCCACCGCCGGCTTCAGGTCGGAATCGCCGCTGACCAGGAAACATTTGTCAAATTCTCCCCGGTATGCGAGGTCCAGCATGTCCAGGGCTATGTTGACATCGGTTTCCTTTTCCTCGTGGGTGCAGCCTTTGCGCTTAAAGCGCCCCTCCACCAGGCGGGCGCCGCTGGCGCAAACGGATTTGGTGTAGCGCTTGTAACGCTGCCGCCGCGACTGCGACAGATGGTGCGGGTATGCATTGTAATAATGCACGGTTTTCAACCGTTCATCCCGCCTGAGAAAAAGGCGCGAAAGAGCCACGACGTCGCACCACTCAAGGCGCGAGTCCTCCAAACTGCGAACAGCATGGTATAAATTCAACCCGTCAATGAAAGCGACGACCCTGTGCATGTGCTCCTGACCTCATAAAAAAACCCCGGCGCTCTGGCAACCGGGGGGGGTGGCCTGATGTCCACCGGATTTACGCCCAGTATAGCGCACCTAAGCGGCAAGTCAACTTTTTTTTAATTTTTTCCCCACCCCCGCCCCAGAAATAAACCGCGAAAAATCAACAAGTTGCGAAAATCAACCCCGTAGCGGCTTCAAATGCGCATGCCAGTGGCGCTCAATGAATTTGAAAGCCCAGACGATGAGGAAGGTCATGCACAGGTAGAAAAAGCCGGCGGTGATGTAGGATTCGAAGGGAACGAAGTGGCGCGAATTGACGATGCGGGCGGCGCCGAAGAGGTCCACGATGGTGATGATGCCGGCCAGGGCGCTGCCGTGGAGCATGAAAATCACTTCGTTGCCGTAGGCCGGCAGCGCGCGGCGGAAAGCGCTTGGCAAAATCACCCGGCGGTAGGTCATGGCCGGCGACATGCCGCAGGCGCGCGCCGCTTCAATTTCGCCGGCCGGGGTTTGCGCCATGGCGCCGCGGATAATTTCGCCGGTGTAGGCCGCGGTGTTCAGGGCAAAACTAATCAGCGCGCACCAGTAGGCTTCGCTCAGCACCGGCCACAAAAAACTTTCGCGCACCGCGGCAAACTGGCCGAGGCCGTAGTAGATCAGGTAAATCTGCACCAGCAGCGGCGTGCCGCGAAAACAGTAAATGAACGCATGGGGCAGAAAGTTCACCCACACGCGCCGCGCCGATGCGGCCAGCGCCAGCGGCACCGCCAGCGCCAGGCCGATAACCAGCGCCAGCGCCACCAGTTGCACCGTCACCCACAGCCCCTGCAGGTATAAATCCAGGTTGCCGATAATCGCCGCGAAGTCCACGCCGCCCTCTTACGCCCGCCGCACACCGGCGCTGAATATTTTGTTCAGCCGCCGCAGGCCCGCATCCGACACCGCGGTGATGAGCAGAAACAGCGCCGCCACCACCAGGTAAAAAGTAAACGGCTGGCGCGTGGAGCCGCCGGCCACCGCCGCGTTGTACACCATGTCATGCAGTCCGATGACCGACACCAGCGCCGTGGTCTTGGCCAGCACCAGCCAGTTGTTGCCGAAACCGGGCAGCGCGTGGCGCATCATCGCCGGGAAAGTGATGCGCACGAAAACCTGCAGCGGCGTCATGCCGAATGCAAAACCGGCTTCAATTTCCCCGCGCGGCACCGCCAGAATGCCGCCGCGAAAAGTCTCGGTCATGTAGGCGCCGAAGATGAAGCCGATGGTCAGCACGCCGGCGGTGAACGGGTTTACGTCAATGTATTCCCAGCCGAACAATTCGCCGATGCGGTTCACCAGCACCTGGCCGCCGAAGAAAATCACCGTCATCAGCACCAGGTCGGGGATGCCGCGAATCAACGTGGAGTAGACGCCGGCCACTGCGCGCGCCACGCGGCTGCGCGACAGTTTTGCCAGCGCGCCGAGGATGCCGAGCGCCACCGCTATCAGCAGCGACAGCAGCGCCACCTCCACCGTCAGCAGCATGCCTTTGAGGATGAGCGGCAGGTAATCCCAGACCACTAACATTGGGCTCACTCCAAGCGCCGCGCCGCCCGCCGCAATGGCGGACGGCGGTTGCCGGGCGGCGGCTTAGTTGCCGTAAATGTCAAAGTCAAAATACTTTTCGTTGATTTGCCGGTAGACGCCGTTGGCGCGGATGGCGTCAATGGCGGCGTTCAACTGCTCGCGCAAATCGTTGTCGCGCTTGCGCACCGCAATGCCGGCGCCCTCGCCGAAATATTTCACATCGGTGTACGGCGGCCCGACAAACTCCCAGTCGCCGCCCTGCTCGGTGTTAAGAAAACCGTCCATCAGCGCCACCGAGTCGGCCATCAGCAAATCCAGCCGCCCGGAAACCGCATCCAGGTAAGCCTCGTCCTGGCTGCCGTAGCGCACCACTTCCACCTCGTCGCCGAACACTTCGGTGAGAAAACCGTCGTGGATGGTGGCGCGCTGCACGCCGACTTTCCTGCCTTTCAAATCGGCCGCGCTGACCTCAATGCCGGAGCCCTTGCGCCGCGCAAACCGCGCCGGCGTCTGGTAGTACTTGTTGGTGAAGTTCACCTTCTTCTTGCGCTCCTCGGTGATGGACATGGAGGCGATGATGGCGTCGTATTTGCGCGCCAGCAGCGCCGGGATAATGCCGTCCCAGTCCTGCGGCACCAATGTGCACTCGGCGTTTATCTGCGCGCACAGCGCATGGGCGATGTCAATGTCAAAGCCCTGCAGTTCGCCGTCCTCGGTCATGGAACTGAACGGCGGATAGGCACCCTCCACGCCGATGCGGATTTTGGTCCACTCTTTGGCCTGCGCCGCGCCGCCGGCCAGAAGCACGGCGGTGAAGGCGGTGATGATAAGTTTATGCATGATGCCCTCCTCTTAAAGGCTCGGTTGTTTTTGTTTTGGATTCATTTCAGGTTGCCGGCCAGAAACTGGCGGAAGCGCTCCGACTTCGGCGATTCAAAAACCTCAGCCGGCGCGCCATCCTCTTCCTTGCGGCCCTGGTGCAGGAACACCACCCGGTCCGACACCTCGCGCGCGAAACCCATCTCGTGGGTGACCACTAACATGGTGCGCCCCTCTTCGGCCAGGCCGCGCATCACCTTCAGCACCTCGCCCACCAGTTCCGGGTCCAGCGCCGAGGTCGGCTCGTCAAACAGCATCACCTCCGGCTCCATGGCCAGCGCGCGGGCGATGGCGGCGCGCTGCTGCTGCCCGCCGGACAGATGCGACGGGTAATAATCGCGGCGCTCCGACATGTCCACCTTGTCCAGCATCTCGAGGGCCCGCTCCCGCGCCTCGTTCTTTGCAATCTTCAGCACATGCACCGGCGCCTCCATCACGTTCTGCAGCACCGTCATGTGCGTCCACAAATTAAACTGCTGGAACACCATGGCCAGCCGCGAGCGGATGCGGTCCACCTGTTTGCGGTCGCACGGCACCCGTTCACCGTTGGCGCGCTCGCGCATTTCAATGCGCTCGCCCTTGAAATGCACCTCGCCCGAAGTGGGCGTCTCCAGAAGGTTAATGCAGCGCAAAAAAGTGCTCTTGCCCGAGCCGCTGCTGCCGAGAATGGAAACCACATCACGCTCCCGCGCCGCCAGCGAAATGCCCTTGAGCACTTCCAGCGTGCCGAAATTCTTGCGCAGGTTTTCCACCGCCAAAGCCGGGCTGTTTTCATTCATCGCATGTCCGCCGGGGGAAAGTCCCGTAATGGCATTTCGGGGGAATATAGCAGGCGCGGCGCAACCCGTCCACCGCACCTTGCAGGCGGCTGCGTGATGCCGCCGCAAACCGGCCTCTTGCTGGCGTTGTTGGCAATGCTTCGGCGGCGGCTGTTAGATGCGCGCGGTGACATACAAAGCCGCCGACCGTCTTGCGGTGCGCAGCGCGTATTCGTCATTTGCTTTGCCGTAAAAGTAGCGTCCATGCAAGCCGAGCAGAAGTTTGGGGGAGAGGCGGTATTCCAGGCGCAGGTCGAAGACGCCGCTGTGGTCGGCTAAATTGTGGAATACGGTGGTCTCGGCGTCGAGGGCGAGGCCGAATTGGCGCGGGTGGAAAGTGCGCAAAAAGGCGTAATGCCGCCGCAGGGTGAAGTGGTCCAAGCGCGCGTTCAAGCGCGCCAAGTTGGCGTTGTTAGCGGCGCCGGCGTCGGTGATTAACCGCTCGATTTCCCGCCATTCGCGGCTGTTGTAGCCGTTGGCATCGTAATAGTATTCCAAGTTGAAACCGCCGCCGGAGGCGCGGGCGTGGCCGATGCCGAGGCTGGCTTGAGCATACAAGCGGCGGCGGTTGCCCCCGCTTGCGACAAACGCGCCGGGCGTTGCGCCGGGACTGCGGTCGGCCCGAATGCGCATGCGGTCGCGCCCGCGCCGGGCGGTGAGGTCGGCGTAGACCAGCGTGGCATCGCCGAGCGTGCGCGCCGCCGACAGCCCGGCCCCGGAATGCGCGTCCTTGATGAGGATAGCGGTGACATCGGCGTTCCAGTCCAGCAGGGTGAGCGCGCCCGCCAGCAGCGCGCGGTGCGGCTGGTCCTGGTTCAACTCGCCGGCGCGCGGCGCCCAGTAGCCGCCGAAAGTGAATCTGCTGCTGACCAGGGATTCAAATCCGAGCATGTCCTGGCCGGGGATTTCCCGCCGCCGCCGCGTGTTGTTCTTGGCGCGGTCGAGCGCGCGCGGGTCGAGGAACACATCCCGCCCAACGACGCGCCGTACACGATGTTGCGCCGGCCGGCGTATAAAAAATCCTCGGGCGTGACCGCGTATTCGGCGTACAGTTCATCCACGCGCAGGCGCGCGCGGTTGTCGCCGGCGGAGTTGGTGTGCGCGCGCAGTTGGCTTGCCAGCGCCAAGCCGCCTTTCCATGCCTCGAACCCGGCCGCGTAGGTGGAGGCGATGGCCGTCGCCTCGGCCTCGGCCGGCGGCGCCGCCAGCGGCGTGGTGTTGCGCCGCTCATCGGTGACGCGCAAGTCCAGCAGGCCGCTGACGGAATGCTCCCAGCCGGCGGGGTCGGCCGCGGCCGGCGCGGCCAACAGCACCGTCAAGATGGCGGCCAGATGGCGCACTACTTCAAGCGTTTCAGATAGGCCGGCTGAAACCACGCATCGGGCGTGTCTTCGATGGCGAAATCGGCGTACTGCAGAATGGTTTCCCGGTCGTTGTCCAGGTGGTCAACCACCCGCAACCGCAGCGGGCGGCGCCGGCCAAGGACTTCCCGGTAGTTCAAGAAGTGCCCGGTCTTAAGATGGCGCTGGCCGGAGGCATCGAAGAACAGCGCGCGCTGCGGCAGCGCGTCTTCGCCGGCGACGATTAACTCCACCCGCCCGTATCCCGCGCTTTTACTCTTGGATTGGCGGGCCAGCGTCAAGCGGCGCAGGTGGTCGCCGGCATCGCCGGCCGCCGGCAGGAATTCCACCGACTCCAGCGCGTAGTCCGGCGAAAACACCGTGCGCGCGATGTCGGCGCCGACCACGCCGCCTAACTGTGGCGAAGATGGCGTCGGAGGATTTGCTGAGGACGACGCGGGGGATTGTGGACCGGATGCTGGCTGAGGGGTTGAGCGAGCGGCAGGTGGCGCGGGAGTTGGAGGGGGAGTTGCGCAAGGCCGGGTGGTGGGGGAAGCGGGTGCTGAAGGATGGGCGGGTGGTGCGGCTGGGGTCGGCGCACCGCATCAAGACCATTCTGCGCACGAACATGCACACGGCCTACGCGGCGGGGCGCTACCGGCAGCAGAAGGAGGGGGCGGCGGCGCGGCCGTGGTGGCGGTATGTGGCGATACAGGACAATGCGACGCGGCTTGCGCACCGGCAGTTGCACGGGAAGATTCTGCGGCACGATGATCCGGCGTGGGAGGCGATTTATCCGCCGAATGGGTTCAATTGCCGCTGCCGGGTGGCGACGATGACCGAGGAGCAGGCGTCGCGGGCGGCGGACGGCGACCGCATTGACGGCACGCGGGTGGAGCGGCGGGATTTGCCGGTGGGGGTGGACTCGCGCACGGGGGAGATCACGCACGAGCCGACGCACCGGCCGGGGGCGCGGGTGACGCTGACGGACCGGCGGGGTTTTGAGCGGGGGTTTTCGCCGGATCCGGGGTGGGCGTATCGGCCGGGCAAGTCGCCGCTGGTGAATACGCCGCTGACGCCGGCGGAGGCGCAACTGGTGGCGGCGGCGGCGCGGGCGAATGCGCGGGTGCGCAAGACCGAGTCGGGCGGCCGGCGGTGGGCGCTGGTGGCGGGGCTGGGCGGCTATGAGAAATACGGCGAGGTGAAAGATTTGCCCGGCCACAAGCCGCCGGCGGCGCTGGCCGCGGGCGCGGGCGTTGATGAGGGCGAGGACATCGCGCGCGGGGTGTTTGGCGTGGGCGCCGATGAGGTGATTCCGTTTGCGACGCCGCTGGGGCCGGTGGCTATTCGCGGGAATAACTTTCGGCATTTGGTGGAAGACCGGCTTGAGATGCGCGAGCAATTCGCCAACCGCATTCCGGAAACCTTGCGCGACCCGGACGAGGTGTGGCGCGCCTTGTATCGGCATGAGGACGGCCGCACCGAGTGGCGCCGGCACTACATTCGCGCCTACGACGACAAGAAAAACGGCTTCGTTATCGCAACCGAAACGCCGGATGGCGCGGTGTTTTTCAACTTCTTTCCGTACAAGAAAATCAACAGCCGGCGCGTCGGCGTCCTGCTCTACACCCGCGCCCGGGGGCTGCTCCATGGAATCGAATAGAGGAGTGCGAGGGGGCCGGCGCGCTCAAACGCGTGACGCCAATCGGGAAGCGTCCGAGTCGTCTTTTCGGTCAACGGGTCCCGCCCCTACCGGCAGACCGCATCCGGCCCCTCGCAATGGCGAATGTAGCACAGCGGGGCGGGTGATGCATCAGATTGACCTGTCCGAAGTGCGGCCGGCGCCGCGCATGCGCAGCATCCGCTATTACGGCGGCAAGTCGCTTCAGATGGGGCTGATGGCGGCATAGGCATGAACCCCGAAAAAATCAACGATATTTGCGACGCTCTTTTGGAAGATGGCGCCGATCCTGAAATCGTTCAGGGCATGCGCGGGAACATGCTCGCCCAGCATGGCTTTGAACTTTCGGGCGCGTCCCCCAAAGAAGCGATAGATATGCTGTTTGCGGCGCATTGCAAACAGAAGGGCGATGAAATCAGAAAACGCCTTAAGGATTTATGACCGCCGCTGCCGCAACTGCTGATTACCGGTCGCGCCAGGCGTATTTCACCCGGCCGCACATCGCGCGGGAGGCGTGGGCGATGGCGCTGGAGCATTGCCGGCGGGAGGGGCTGGACCCGGCGGAGTTGCACTGGCTCGAGCCGAGCGCGGGGGCGGGGGTGTTTCTGGACACGGCGCCGGCGGGGGTGGGGC
>JAPPPZ010000001.1:10000-12807 GCA_028817275.1 Gammaproteobacteria bacterium | reverse complement strand
GCCCGCCGCGCGGCGTCTGCACGGTGACTTGCCACTCGCGCTCCAGATACGCGGCCTCGAACTCCATCCCGTCCAGTCGGTTATCCGTCATGTTGAACGCCTCCCCAGTCGATCCCCAACGCCGCGCGCAGAAACGCTGTCCCTTGCGGCGTCACCGACAACCGACGGTCGCCGGCACCGGCGCGGCAGTAGCCGCGGGCGCGCATAAACGACAGCATGGCGCGACCGAAAACGCCGGCCAAATGCGGCGCGCGGTGCGAATGGTCCATGCACGATACGCTGAACGGCCGCCCGGCATCTTTCCCCGCGCCGCCGCCATTTGATGTCGCCGGCAAATGCGCGTCGACACCGTATCTCGCGCACCACTTGCGCCCGCGCGCGGTGAGCGCAAAGCCATGCCGTTGCTTGACGGTCGCATCTTCGATGCAACCGCGCCGCAGCAACGCGCGCGTGATGGCGATGCCGAGTTCGCCGGCCGGATGTTTGTAGCAGGTGCGGGCGCGGATGAGTTCGGGTGGTAACTTTTGCATGGTGTGCCTCGCGGCCATTCAGGGTGAGGGTGGGGATTATAACACGGCAGCCGGTGCCGCGCTTCGATGAGTTAGTTGCCGCGCCACATCGCGCGCGAATTCCAGCACCTCGGTGATGGTGCCGCCCGGCACGACCAAACCGGGCAAGTCCCTGTTGGTGGCAAGATACACACCATCGGGCAGTTTCTCGATGTGCAGACTGGTGGTTTTTCCCACGATGTTCTCTGATTGTTGCGCGTGTGCGGACTTAAGGTTGGAAACGCCAGCACAACACGCATCAACCGCAGGTTTCCGCCAGCAAAAACAACGCCAGCGCCAGAAAAGCGCCTCCGAAAAGATAGTTAACCAAACGAATTTTATTTGCATCCAAAAAACGCCCGGCAATCACCGCGGACAACGCCGAATATAAATTAAGAATTCCAAACGACAGCAGCATGAATGTCGCGCCCAGCAGCAGAAACTGGCGCGCGATAAATTCATCGGCAACGATAAACTGCGGATAAATCGAAACGAAAAATACGATTGGCTTGGGATTGGTCAGCGCCAATATCAAGCCGTCGCGAAATGCGGCAAGTCCGCCGGCGCCGGCGTATATTTTTCGCAAGCGGTTTTGGTCCAACTCGGGGTTGGGAGCAACTGGCGAGCGCATCGTCTTTATTCCCAAATAAACCAACCACAATGCGCCCAGTATTTTTACGGCGACGGTAAGTTTCGCCGAGTTCAAAATGAGCACGCCGACACCCAAAGCGGAAATGAAGGCGAGTATACCGAGTCCAACAGTGTTGCCCGCAAGCAACGCCGCGGTCCGTTTCATGCCGACCGCAACGCCGCCGTTGATGGCGACAAGAACGGCGGGGCCCGGTGATGCGATGTAACCAACGGCAATCAATACATAGAGAAGATAATTGTCAATTGACATGAATAATTTGCTTGTTAATATTTCCGACCTTGAGCGGTACGGGCGCAGGTTGGTGAGGGTGATGGTTTCTGCATGGGTCGCCCCGCCGTCATGGCTTGGTGCAGCGCAACCTAACCCAAGTTCGGCCGCTGCCGCAAATACTGCACGACCAGGTAATAGGTTGTAGCGGCGAGCATGATTGCGCCGCCGATGACGGTGTTGGCGCCGGGGTTTTCGGCGAACAACAACCACGCCCACACCGGCGCGATGGGGATTTCCGACAACCCGACCAGCGCGGCGGTGGTGGCGGTCACGCGCTGCACGCCGAGCAGGTAGACGCCGAAGCCGAGACCCAAATTCGCCAGGCCGTATAAACTCAGCCAGAAATAATCCATCTGCAGCGTGCCGATAAACGAACTGAACGGCAGCATCACCAGCGCGCCGAGGAAGCCGGAAAAATAGGTGGCCTTGACCACATTGGCGGCGGGGAAATACTTCGCGGCGATGGTGAGCGACGCCATGAAAAAAGTCATGCCAAACGCCAGGCCGATGCCGAACAAGTCATCGAACTTTTGCGCGCCGCCAATCATCACCGCCACGCCGACCGCGCATAACACGCAAGAGGCGAGCGCGACCCAGTCGGCTCTTTCTTTCAGCGCGAGCAACGCCAACAGAAAAGTCACCAGCGGCATGCTGCCGTAGACGAACGACACATTGGCGATGGTGGTGTGGAAGAACGACGAGATGAAACAAATCATGCCGGCGGTCGAGAGCGCGCCAATCACCAACTCGCCGCGCGAAAAACAAAACGCCTCGCGCAACCCATCGCGCAACAGCGGCCGCCCGCTACGCCGCCGCCGCATGCACAAATAAATCCCCAGCACGCACAACCCGCCAATCAACGAGCGCCAGAACAACGTGGTCGGAATGTCGGTCGTCACCACCCGCGTAAACAACCCCGCGGTGCTCCACGCCATGGCGGCGATGAAGACGAACAGTATGCCGAGTTTTTGGTTCATTGGCGGGGCGGCGCTAGTGTCAAATCGTGAGCCACGCGCCGGCGGTGATGAAGGCCATCACCGCCCCGCCGTTTTTACACCAGTGTGCCGCCGACAGCCGAACCGGCGCGGCAGACATCATCCACTTGCGCCAGTGTTTGCGCGTCCAGCCGGATATCCGCGGCGGCGACGTTTTCGTCCAGACGCCGTGTTTTGCGGGTGCCGGGTATCACGAAAATATCGTCGCCCTGATGCAGCAACCATGCCAGCGCCAGTTGCGCCGGCGTGATGCCGCACTGTTCGGCAATGCCGGCCAGCGGGGCAAAACGGTCACGATTGGCGGACAGATTTTGCGCACTGAAGCGTGGGATGTTGTTTCGG
>JAPPPZ010000001.1:0-5000 GCA_028817275.1 Gammaproteobacteria bacterium | reverse complement strand
GCCGCTGTAAAATCCGGCGGATGAAAAATTATTATGTCGGCCTCATGTCCGGCACCAGCGGTGACGGTGTGGACGCCGTTCTGGCCTCCATCCCCGACCACGGCGCCGCCGGCCTCACGTTGGAACACACCTTCTACCAGCCCTACACCGGCGATTTGCAGTCTGCACTCACCGCCCTCACCACCGCCGGCAACAACGAACTCCACCGCGCCGCCATTCTCAGCATCCGACTCGCCGATGTTTTTGTGCAG
Organism: Gammaproteobacteria bacterium; assembly: GCA_028817275.1. Classification (GTDB taxonomy): domain Bacteria; phylum Pseudomonadota; class Gammaproteobacteria; order Arenicellales; family Spongiicolonaceae; genus Spongiicolonus; species Spongiicolonus versatilis. Next base: position 4,749 of record JAPPPZ010000001.1, on the reverse strand, counting down.
GCCGTTTTCGACCTCATTGGTTCACGCGATGCGTCCACCATTTCCGCCATCGGCAGCCACGGCCACACCGTCCGCCATGCGCCGGGCGCCGACCCGCCCTACACCGTCCAACTCGGCTGCGCCGCCCGCCTCGCCGAGCGCACCGGCATCACCGTGGTCAGCGACTTTCGCGCCCGCGACCTGGCCGCCGGCGGCACCGGCGCGCCCCTCGCCCCGGCCTTCCACCGCGCCGTGTTCAGCGCGCCCGGCAAACCACGCGCCATTGTCAACATCGGCGGCATCGCCAACCTCAGCGTGCTCGACGGCGAAGGCGGCGCCGGCGGTTTTGACTGCGGCCCGGGCAACGCGCTGATGGACGAATGGACGCGCCGCCACCGCGGCCAAAACTTCGACCGCGACGGCGCCTGGGCATTGTCGGGAAAAGTGCAGGAAAAACTGCTGCGCGGCTTGCTCGCCGACCGTTACTTCAGCGCGCCGCCGCCGAAAAGCACCGGCCGCGAATATTTCAACGCCGTCTGGCTCGCGCCCCATCTTAAGAAAAACCCGGCCGCCCCGGCCGACGTCCAGGCCACCCTCGCCGCCCTCACCGCCGACAGCATCGCCGCTGCCATCCGCCGGTCGTTCCCCGCCGAATCCGACGTCCACGTGTACATATGCGGCGGCGGCGCCCGCAATGCCGCCGTCATGCAGTGCCTCGCCGCCCACGGCCTCAGCGTCGCCACCACCGATGCCCTCGGCATCGCCCCGGACTGGGTGGAGGCCGCCGCCTTCGCCTGGCTCGCCGCCCGCACCCTCGGCAACAAACCCGGCAACCTGCCGGCCGTCACCGGCGCCCGCCGGGCGGCGGTGCTGGGAACGGTGTGCCCGGGGCGCTGAAACCGGTGACCGGAATGCCGAAACCGGCGGCGCAAGGTAAAATCCCCTTTTAATGGAACCCCACCTCACCGACTGGCTCAGCCTCCTCCTGCGCTGGCTGCATGTCATTGCCGGCATCGCCTGGATTGGCGCTTCGTTTTATTTCAACTGGCTGGAAAACCGCCTGCAGCGCGAGGCGCCGCAGGCGGAAGGCATTGAAGGCTACTTGTGGGCGGTGCATGGCGGCGGGTTTTACCGGCTGGAAAAGTTTCGCGTCGCGCCCAGGCGGCTGCCGGCGGCGCTGCATTGGTTTAAGTGGGAGGCGTACGTGACCTGGCTCAGCGGCGCCGGGCTGCTGGCGGTGGTGTATTACTGGGATGCAAAAGTTTATTTAATTGATCCGGCGGTGATGGCGCTGTCGACTCCGGCCGCGGTGGCGGTGGGCGCCGGGTCGCTGGCCGTGTCGTGGCTAACATATGATGCACTGTGCCGGTTGCTGCAGCGGCGCCCGCTGTTGCTGGCCGTGGCGGTGTTTGCGTTTTTTGCGCTGCTGGCTTTCGTGCTGTGCCAGTTGCTGAGCGGGCGCGCCGCTTACCTGCACACCGGCGCGGCCATGGGAACGGTGATGGTGGCCAACGTTTTGCGGGTGATTATTCCGTCGCAGAAATCGCTGGTGCGCAGCGTGGAGCATGGCCGCGCGCCGGACCCGCAACTCGGCGCCAGCGCGCTGGTGCGCTCGCGCCACAACAATTACCTCACCCTGCCGGTGCTGTTCGTGATGGTCAGCGGCCACTATCCGCTGGCTTACGGCCACCCGTGGAACTGGGCGCTGCTGGCGGCGGTGTCGGCGGCCGGCGTTTTAGTGCGGCATTATTTTAATGTCCGCCACCGCGGCGAACGGTCGCGGTGGTGGTTTCCCGCCGCCGCCGCTGCGGTCATCATCGCCACCGCCGCCGTGACGGCGCCATGGCGGCCGGACAGCGGTGATGGCTTGGTCACTACCATCGCGATTCGCCCGGTGATCGAAAAACGCTGCACGGTGTGCCATGCCCGGGCGCCGACATTCCCCGGCTTCACCAGCGCGCCCGGCGGCGTGGCGCTGGAAAGCGAGGCGCAAATGGAAAACCTCGCCCGGCGCATTTACGATGTGACGGTAAAGTCCAAAACCATGCCGCCGGGCAACCTGAGCGCGATGACCGACGAGGAGCGCGCGCTGCTGGGGCGGTGGTTCACCAGCCTTGGCGCCGCCGCGCACGACTGAGACGCCGCCGTGGCGCCGCAACTTGCCATTCGCGCATCGCTGCTGCACTTTCCCCGGCCGCCGGCGCATTCGGCCGCCGAGGCTGAGGCGGAATTTTTTGCCGACGGAATTTTGTGGGTGAAGGACGGCAGGGTGAAGGCGGTGGGCGAGGCCGCCGGACTTCTGCGCCGCCTGCCGCGCAATCTTGCGGTGCGCTCCTGCCCCGGCTGCCTGGTGACGCCGGGTTTTGTGGACGCGCACATTCATTTTCCGCAAACCGAGGTGGTGGCGTCCCACGGCGCGGAACTTTTGCAGTGGCTTGAGGCCTACACCTTCCCGGCCGAGCGAAAATTTTCCAACCCGATCTACGCCGCCGAAGCCGCGCGTTTTTTTCTCGCCCAACTGCTGCGCAATGGCACCACCACGGCCTTAGTGTTCGCCACCGTGCACAAAGAATCGGTGGAGGCGTTTTTCCGCGAAGCCGAAGCGCGCAACATGCGCATGATTGCCGGCAAAGTTTTAATGGACCGCAACGCGCCGGAAGATTTGCGCGACACCGCCGACAGCGGCTACCGCGACAGCCGCGCGCTGATTGAAAAATGGCACGGCCGCAGCCGCCTGCACTACGCCGTCACCCCGCGCTTCGCCGTCACCAGCAGTGCCGCACAACTGAGCGCCGCCGGAAAACTGCTGCGGGAATTTCCCGGTGTCCGCCTGCACACGCACCTGTCGGAAAACCGCGCCGAAGTGGAGTTGGTGGCGCGCCTGTTTCCCGAGGCCGGCGACTATCTGGATGTGTACGACCGCCACGGCCTGGTCTGCGCACGCTCGGTGTTCGCCCACGGCATCCACTTGTGCGGGCGCGAGTACCGCCGCCTTGCCGAAGCCGGCAGCGCGCTTGCGTTCTGCCCTACGTCCAATCTTTTTCTCGGCAGCGGCTTGTTCAGCTTAAAAAAAGCCGCAACCGCCGGCGTTCAAGTCGCCGCCGCCACCGACATCGGCGGCGGCACCAGTTTTTCCATGCTGCGCACGTTGGCCGAGGCCTACAAAGTCGCCCGCCTCCTGGGCGATGAATTAACACCGCTCAAAAGTTTCTACCTCGCCACCCTCGGCGGCGCACAAGCCCTGGGCCTTGAACAAAAAATCGGCAACTTCGCCCCGGGCAAAGAAGCCGACTTCATCATCCTGGACCCCAAAACCTCACCCCTCCTGCAACACCGCCTGCGCCATGCGGCAAACCTTGCGGAACAACTTTTTGCCTACATCATCCTCGGCGATGCAAACTGCGTGCGCGAAACCTGGATCGCCGGGCGGCGGGAGTTTTTGGGGGAGGGGTTTGGGGACGCCGAGTGAGAGCGCCGCGGAAATTACACGCGACTGCTCGTGCCGTCGTTTGACAGCCGTATTTTTAGCGTTTCTCCCGCGCGAGGAGATTTGCCACGGTAGGTGATTTCCAAATCCATCTTGCATCGCAATATCTTTGCGAGTTGAGACAAAGCCTTGTATGCCTCACCTGCAGTTAAGTAACGCAACGATGCGTTATGCCCTGGAATTTGGGAATAACGTCCACCGGATAGCCTCCCTTCTTCAAAACCGGCCAATTGATTTTTAAGAGAATCAACCGTCTGCCCTTTTTCAAGAGCAATTACCACTGCTTGTTGGACAGCGGTACTCCAGCCCTTGATCTTATCACCTAGGATAGTGACGCGCACCTCAGTGTGCTTAAGATGGACGACCCCCAAGCCGTCAACTCGTGCATCCCATCGCGAACCATACGCGACTTGTCCACCCAACTGCGGCGCGGGTTTCGGGGGCGTGGGATAATTATTCGGAGGACTGACGTCGGTACTCGCCAGATGTTTTGCCGCATCCTCTTCGGTAAGGCCAGGCCACTGCTCTTTCAGCAGTTGCACAACAGCTTCCGGCTTTCTGGGAAAAGGCGGGCGTTGGGTAAGGCGGTCAGCCTCATGGGAGCAATCTTGAATCGCTTTTTGCAGGGAACTGAGTCGGAGATACTTTTTAGCCTCGTTTTCGGCGTCCCCCAGGATGCTTTCCTTGGTAAGGAAAGTCGTCAGGATATTTTCGATGCTTTCCATTTCGTCTGCAAGAAAGTCGAAATGTTTAAAGCACTTCTGGTGAAATTCACCGCCGGTTTGGGAGTAGTAGAACCTCCATTTTTGACCGTCGGTGATGATTGAGAACAGAGCGGTGTTATTCCTGTTGTAGTCACGAACCTGCTCTTCAATTTTATGAAGAGCCTGGTCGACTCTCCCCACGGCTTTGACCTCGATAAACACCGAGGGAATATCGCCCCTATTAAAAAGAGCCAGGTCAACTTTTGTGTTGTCCTCATTGCGATTGGGGACAAACTCAGTGTTCACCTCACGCGGATCCCAGACATCCCAGCCCAGCGCATGCAATACACGGCACACCAGAGAAAGGCGCACGTGCTCCTCATTCCGGTATGCGTTTTGGTGCAGATATTCGCGAATTTCCCGCAAAGTGTCTTGCATACCGCCACCATACCACAATGGCGGGGCAAGTGTGCGGTTATACTTCACCCCGATGCCCGGCCGCCGCAAAAACCATGCCCAAAATTGAAACCCAAACCGGCCCCCTGCGCAAAATGAAGACTTTTGCCGGGGAAGTGGTGC
>JAPPPZ010000147.1 GCA_028817275.1 Gammaproteobacteria bacterium | reverse complement strand
TCGGCCAAATCGCCACGCCGCTGACTTACGCCTGCTTCTTTGTCATCTGGGCGGTTTTGTTCGCAGTTTCGGTGCGCGGGCGGTGGTGAACAGCATTAGAAAAATGCCGGCGACCAGCAGCGCGCAGCCGGCGTAGACCAGCGGCTGGCCGGGGGAGCGGGTGACTTCAAGGCCGCTGGCCTGCACCTGGTCAAAGGATTGCAACTGCAAATACAGCGGCGCCGGGTAGCGGCCGAGGGCGGCGAGTGCGGTGAAGTGGTCGGCGAAATGGTTGGCCGGCGGCGCGCCCTCACCCTCGGTGGCGAGGGCGCGGCGGTAGAGTTCGGCGACGCCGAGGCGGAGGATGTTGAAGTAGGCGGCGAGCAGATTGTCCACCTGTGCCGGCGGCGCTTCCTGTGCGAGTTGCTCCTGCACGGCGGCGAGGCCGTGGCGGGCGAAGGTGGTGAACAGTTGGCGGGTTTTTTCGGTGATGGCGCGGCGCGAATCCTCGGCGGCGGCGTCCTGCAGTTGGAGGGCGGTGGCGGAGATTTGGTCGGCGACGGCGTTGCGGGTTTGGTCGTCGTGGAGCAGCGCGGCGAGGCGGGCAAAGCGGGCGATGCCGCCGGCCGGGCCTTCGGGAATGTGCAGGTAGTTGAACTCCTCGGCCGGCGACTCGCGGACGCCGCTCAGGTAGTAACGCCCGCCGTCCACCGTCACCGGCAGCATGTAGTTGTGAAACTCGGCGGCGGAACCGTCGGCGCGGCGCAGGCGAAACTGAAAACTGGGCCCCACATTGCGCAGGTCGGGCTGCTTGACATCGGCGGCGGCGCGGTTGACTACGTTGAAGAGGCGGAAGTCGTCCAATTCCAAACGCAGGGCGGGGGTGAGGTTTAAATTTTTGCCGACGGTGCCGTGCACGGTTTCGGCACCGGCGCCGGGGCGCAGCGGCCACATGCGCATGGCCAGGGATGAGCCGCCGTCGCTGAACGAGGCCTGGTAGATGGTGACGCCTTTGTGGGTGAGGGGGTGGTTGACGCGAATGGTGCGGGCGAGGGGCGATTTGAGGCCGGGGTCGTGGATTAAAAGGTCGCTTTCAAAGGATTTGGGCTGGCCGGTGTCGTAGTGGCGGACGCGAAAGTCGGCGAGTTCCACGGTGAAGGGCAGCGGCTGGACCAGGTAGCCGTCGCCCATGTTCACAAAAACCGCGCCGCTCCTGGCGCCTTCAGGAATGTTCACGCGGCCGCGAAAAGCGGGGTTGGCGGCGGGCAGGAAACTGCGCTTCGGCACTTCGGACAGCGGCAGGTTGCGCGTCTCCGCCGCCACCTCGCCGCGCCAGTGGGCGAGCAGCAGCGGCAGGTTGCCGTCCACCAATCCGCCGACTGCAACCACCACCACGCCGATGTGCGCCGACAGGTAGCCCAGTCCATGCCACCGTCCGCGCAGTAACTGGCGCGCCATGCGCCGGGCGTTGCGCGACACGCAGACGCCCACCGACAAAACCAAGAATGCAAGAACCGCGAGAAACCATGGCGCGTGGTAGACATCAAACAGGCCCAGGCTTTCGTAGACTCCAAACCAGTAGGGGCCGAACTTGGCCAGGTAGTCGTTGTACGGCTGGTTCTGCTGCAGAACTGTGCCCGCGACCGATGCAACTGCAAGCGCCGCCAGCAGAGTCACGGCGAGGCGCATGGAGCCGAGAAATTCGGGCAGGGTTTGCGCGCGGTGATTCATGTGCAGGGGCCGGCAAACCCGGCCGGCGCGCTCAGCGCAGTCCGTGCATGTACAGTGCCAGCGCCTTAATCTGCTCCCGCGACAGGCGGAAGGCGATGGGGTTCATCACTTCGCTGACGCGCTCGCCGGATTTCAGCAGCAGCAGTTGCTTCTCCAGATAATCCTTGCGCTGCCCGGCAACGCGCGGAAAGTTCGGCGGAATGCCGCTGCCGCCGGGGCCATGGCAACTCATGCAGGCGGCGATGGCAAAGCGCGAGTCGCCGCCACGGTAAATTTTTTCGCCGGCGCGCGCCTGCTCTTCCTCGCTCTCGGCAATGGCGCCGAGTTTGGGGGCGAGGCTGCTGTAGTAGGCGTCCAGGTCCTCCATGTCCTGCGCGCTGAGGGGCGCCACCATGCCGGTCATCAGCGGATTGGCGCGCAGGCCGTCCTTGAACTGGCGCAGCGTTTGGACGATGTAGCCGGGCACCTGGCCGGCCAGGTGCGGGGTGTCGGGGAGGACGCTGTTGCCGTCGGCGCCGTGGCAGGCGACGCAGGTTTGCGACTTCGCCCGGCCGGCCTCCACGTCGCCGGCGGCATGCGCCGCACCGGCCGCCAGAAGCATCACCGCTGCCGCAAGTGCGGTGAACGGCGGGGCTGCTTTGTTGCGCTGAGTCACTGGGTCAAGGTACGGCGAGTTCGGTGTGGCGGGAGTATACCCGATTTTGCCGCGCCGACGGTGGTATATTGGCGCCGTTTCACCGTTGGCAACGCCCATGCCCCGCCCCTCCCGCGCCGTGGATTTCGGCGCCGCGCAATTTCTGACCGGCGCCCACCTGCCGTCCCAGTGCCCGCCGGATTCGGGGGCCGAGGTGGTGTTCGCCGGGCGCTCCAACTCGGGCAAGTCCAGCGCGCTGAATTTAATCGCGCGGCCGGGGCTGGCGCGCACCGGCAAGACGCCGGGGCGCACGCGGCAGATGAATTTTTTCACCTGCGGCGATGACCGGCGGCTGGTGGACCTGCCCGGCTACGGCTACGCCGGTGTGCGGCAGTCACTGCGCGCGCACTGGGGGCGGGCCATCGGGCGCTACCTTGAAGAGCGGAATTCCCTGAAAGGTTTAATCCTCACCATGGACATCCGCCGCGCCATTGCCGAAGAGGAACGGCAGTTGCTGGAATGGTGCGCGGGCCGAAATCTGCCGGCGCGGCTGCTGCTGACCAAGAGCGACAAACTTTCACGCGGCGCGGCCGGCCAGAAATTGCGCGCGGTGGGTGAAGTTCTGAAAAAAGAATTTAACTTTGACGCGCAAATTTTTTCCGCGCTGAAAAACCACGGGCGCGACGAGGCGAGGAAGGTGATTGTGCGGTGGCTGCTTGAAGGTGGGGGTGAAGGTTAAGCGCGGTCGATGGTCCACGGCGTGGCGGCATCATTAACTTCGGACGAAAACCCGCCGGCCGCATCGGTGCGGTACAGCCGCGACGGCCCGTCAAAGTCATGCGACGCGAGCAGGTGGACCAGGATTGCGGCGATGAGCGCCGAACTTTTTGCACTGGGCTCAATTTGATTGACAAACAAATCCGGGTCGGCCGGATCCATGGCGCGCGGCAAATCCACAACCGGAATGCGGCGGGTGCGCGCGGCCGCTACAATGGGGCGGTAAACGTTTTCCATCAGTTGATTCAATTTCGCCAGCGGCGGCGCAGCGCCGGGAATGGCGCGGTCAATGGCGCCGTAGACGCCATGCCCCTCGGCGTCGGTGGCAAGGCACGGCCGGTACTGAAACATTAAAACGATGTGCGGCGGCGCGGCGGTGTTTTCCATTCGCGCGAGGATGGCCGCCAGGTTTGCGCTGAACGCGGCGGCGGTTTCGGCAAGCGGGCGCTGCCCCGACAACGCCTCCAGAAAATCATTGCCGCCGACCGACACCACCGCATGGGAGCACCGCGCGCTTTCTTTGTGCAGCGCATCCAGCCGGTCCAGCGGGCGGAAAATTTCATTTGCCTCCCAGCCCGGAAACGGTTCGCCCGCCGCCGCCCAGGCCCCGCCGGAAACCGCCGGCATGGCGCCGCGCAACACGTCGCCGGAAGTGAAACCGTCAGCGGCGCAGTTGGTCACCAAAGGAACGGCCGGCGCAAAATGTTTGCGCAGTCCGGCGCGCAGCCGGCCCACCACGCTGTCGGCGACCGAGTGGTTCACCCAGATTAAATTATCCAGGGTGCTGTCCCCCAGCAGAACCACATGCGTGGGCGGCGCGCTGCTCATCAAACTCAGGGGTGCGACTCCGCCCAGTTTTTGCCCACGCCGATTTCCGCCAGAAGCGGCACGTTTAGTTTGGCGGCGCCGCACATCAGCCCGGCGATTTTTTTGCCCAATTTTTTCTCCTTGCCGGCGGCGACTTCAAACACCAACTCGTCGTGCACCTGCATAATCATCCGCAGCGGCGCGGCGTCGCGGCGAATCCAGGCGTCCACTTTCAGCATCGCCATTTTAATCAGGTCGGCGGCGGTGCCCTGCATGGGCGCGTTGATGGCGGTGCGCTCGGCGTACTGGCGGCGGGCGTGGTTGGAGACGTTAATTTCCGGCAGATACAAGCGCCGCCCGAACACTGTTTCCACATAACCCTGCTCGTGGGCCTGGTCGCGGGTGCGCTGCATGAATTCCTTCACCCCCGGGTAGCGGGAAAAATACAGTTCCACGTATTCTTTCGCCTCGCCGCGGGCGATGCGCAGTTGCCGGGCCAGGCCGAACGGCGACATGCCGTAGATCAGGCCGAAGTTAATCGCCTTGGCGCGGCGGCGGTGTTCATCGGTAACCTGTTCAGGCTTGATGCCGAACACATCGCCGGCGGTGCGGCGGTGAATGTCCTCGCCGTTGCGAAATGCCTCCAGCAGGCCGGCGTCGCCGGACAGGTGCGCCATGATGCGCAGTTCAATTTGCGAGTAGTCCGCCGACAGCAGCAGGTGGCCGGCGGCCGGCACAAAGGCCTCGCGGATGCGGCGGCCGGCTTTGGTGCGCACCGGAATGTTCTGCAGGTTGGGATCCGACGACGACAGCCGCCCGGTGGCCGCCACCGCCTGGTGGTAGCAGGTGTGAATGCGCCCGGTGCGCGGGTTGATTAACTCCGGCAACTTGTCGGTGTAGGTGGACTTCAGTTTGCTGAGCCCGCGGTGCTCCAGAATGAGGCGCGGCAGTTCGTGCTCCAGCGCCAACTCCTGCAGCACGCTCTCGGCGGTGGACGGCTGGCCGGTGGGGGTTTTGCGCGCCACCGGAATGCTTAGTTTGCCGTAGAGCATTTCCTGAATCTGCTTCGGCGAGGCGATGTTGAATTCAACGCCGACCTGGCGGTGCGCCTCCATCTCGGTGCCGGCAATCTGCCGGCTGAGTTCGCCGCTCTGGCGGCGCAACTTCACCGGGTCAATGGCGACACCGGCGGCCTCCATCCGCGCCAGCACCGGCAGCAGCGGCATTTCAATTTCCTCCAGCACTTTTTTCTGCCCCGGAAACTGCGCAAGTTTCGGCGCCAGCACCTGGTGCAGGCGCAAACTCACATCGGCGGCCTCCGCGGCCCAGGCCATGGCGTCTTCCACCTTCACCTGGCTGAGCGGCAGTTTCTTTTTTCCGGCGCCGGTTAATTGCCGGCGGCCGATGCTTTTGTGCCCCAGATATTTCAGCGACAAGCCTTCCAGGTCATGGCGCGAGCCGGTGCTGTCCAGCGCGTAGGATTCCAGCATCACATCCACGCGCGCATTTTTCAGCGCAATATTTTCGCGCGCAAAAACCACCATGCCGCGCTTTAAGTCATGGCCGGCCTTGGGTTTTTTTTCATCTTCCAGAACCGGTTTCAGCGCGGCCAGCACGGTTTTTTTTGCAAGCTGCCCCGGCGCGCCCTCACCCTCGTGGGCCAGCGGCACATATGCGCCGCACCCGGCGCCGTCGCTGAAGGCGATGCCGAGCAGTTCCGCCCGGTGCGCGTCCTCGCCGCCGAGGGCGGTGAAGATGGAAAACACCGCCGCCTCTTCCAAGCGCTTAACCCAGCGCCGCAAATTTTTTTCGTCCAGCACCAGGTCGTAAGCGGTGTCCTGCGCCCGCTGCCCCGATTTGTCCTCGGCCAGGCCGCCCAATTCGGCCAGCCAGGTTTTAAATTCAAGCCGCGTGAACAGCGCGCGCAAGGCGTCGTTGTCCGCCGGCCGCAATTTTAAATCGGCGGCGGCGGCGTCCAGTGTCACGTCGGTTTTAATCGTCACCAGCGCGCGCGACAGCGGCAGGTTTTCCATGCAGGCGCGCAGGTTTTCGCCGACTTTGCCCTTGATTTTCCCGGCGTTGGCAATCACGCCGTCCAGCGAGCCGAACTCGCCGAGCCACTGGCGCACCGTTTTCGGACCCGCTTTGGGCACCCCGGGGATGTTGTCCACCGCATCGCCGACCAAAGCCAGGTAGTCCACGATGCGCTCCGGCGGTACGCCGAACTTGTCCACCACACCGGCGCGGTCGTACACCGTGTCCTTCATGTCGTCCACCACTTGCACCCGTTCGTTCACCAGTTGCGCCAGGTCCTTGTCGCCGCTTGAGATCCACACCGTCCCTCCGGCCCTCGATTCCTCCGCGGCCAACGTGCCGATAACGTCATCGGCCTCCACTCCCGGCACCCGCAGCAGCGGCAGCCCCATGGCCTCCACCACCGCATGCACTGTTTCCAGTTGGGCGCGCAGCGCCGGCGGCATGGGCGCGCGCTGGGCCTTGTAGTCGGCGTACAGTTCGTCGCGAAACGTCTTGCCCGGCGCGTCAAACACCACCGCCATGCGCCGCGGCTGCAGCGCGGCCAGCAGCCGCCGCAGCATCAGCACGATGCCATATGTCGCGCCGGTGGCCTCGCCGGCCGAGTTGCTGAGATTCGGCATGGCGTAAAACGCGCGGTAAAGGTAGGACGAGCCGTCCACCAGGCAAAGGTCTGCTTTTTTCATTGTCACTGTGTTTTTTATCATACCTATCCGGGCTTCACCGGTTCGGAGTCACCGCCGCGTCCGGCGGCGATGGCGTCGAGCCTGGCCGCCCAGCGGCGCGCGGCCGCCTCGCCAAAGGGAGTCGGGGTGAGGCCGGGGCCGCGGTCGTAAACCGGAATGCCGCTGCGCGCGCCGAACACGCGCTTTCCGTAGCAGACCAGGTGGTCGAGGGATTGCATCATAAAACCGACGGCCGGGGAAAACGCGGCGTATAATTTTTCGGCGCCGGATTCGTCACCGGCAAGCCAGCGCTCATAGACGCGGCATGACAAATCAATGCAGTCCGGCGCCAGGATGAAACCGCCGCAGCCGGCGCGCAGACTGTCGGTCAGTTCGAGTCCGCCGCGCCCGCCAAGGACGCTCACCCTCCCCTGCAGGCGCGCCACCAGGCCGGCGGTTTCCACCGCGTTGGTTTCGCTCTTGACGACGCGGATATTGTCGAGTTGCCCGGCGAGGCGGCCGATGTCGGAGATGTCAAAACCCCGGCCGAGAAACTGGGGCGCGTTTTGCAATGCGACCGCGCACTCCAGGCCCCGCGCAACGCCGATGAAAAAATCGAGAAAGGCGGTGCCCGTGAGGCCGGGCTGGGTCGGCGGTTGCAAGATCAGCATGTCGGCGCGATGTGCAAGCGCGAATTCAGCCAGGCCGCGCTGCCCGGCAACCGTGCCGCCGCTGATGGTCACCGACAAGGGGCATTCGGCAGGCAGCCAGTTGGCGACGCGCTGGATTAAGCCGCGCTGTTCCGCACTATCAAGTTTGCCCGCTTCGGTGGCGAGCCCGAGAATCACGATGCCGTCCACGCCCCGCTGCAGCACCCAGTCCAGTTGGCGCCGCATGAGTCCGTAATCGAGGCGCGCGCCGGCGTCGAACAATGCATAGAGCACGCAATGGACGCCGCCCGGGAAGCGCGTGAAGCGCGTTTTGCCGGGCCCAATTACCACTCGGCAATGGACCCGTCGGGATGGCGCCAGACCGGGGCGCGCCAGCGGTGCCCCCGGGCGGCACCGGCGGCGACCGCCGCTTCGTCGACCTCAATGCCGAGGCCGGGGCCCCGGGGGATGCGCAGGAATCCCGAGTCCAGTTCAAAACCGCGGCCCTCGGCCAAATAATCGCCGAGGTCGCCGCCTACGTTGTAGTGAATCCCGAGGCTTTGTTCCTGAATGAATGCGTTGTGGCAAACCGCGTCCACTTGCAGGCAGGCGGCGAGTGCGATGGGGCCGAGGGGGCAGTGCGGCGCCAGCGCGACGTCGTAGGCCTCCGCCCAGTGGCCGATGCGCACCATTTCGGATATGCCGCCGACATGGGCGGTGTCCGGGTTGACGATTGTTGCGGCGCGCTTTTCCAGAACGTCGCGAAAATCATAGCGCGAGTGCAAACGCTCACCAACGGCCAGGGGAATGGTTGTCGAGCGGGCCAGGCCGGCCATGGAATCGAGGTGCTGCGATGTAACCGCATCCTCAACGAACATCGGCCGGACGGGCTCCAGTTCATGCAGCAGCAACTTCGCCATCGGCAGGTGGACGCGCCCGTGAAAATCGATTGCCAGGTCCATGCGCTCGCCGACCGCCTCGCGCAGTTCGAAAATCGGCCGCAGAATCGCGTCAACCTTGCGGCAGGTGTCAACGATTTGCAGTTCCGCGCAGGCGTTGAACTTGGCGGCATCGTAGCCGGCCGCAAGCAGCGCCTTGGCGCCGCTGACCAGGCCCTCGGGGCGGTCGCCGGCAATCCAGCAGTAACTGCGCACCCGCTCCCGCACCGGGCCGCCCAGCAGCGCATGGACCGGGGCGTCATGATATTTGCCCTTGATGTCCCACAAGGCCATGTCGATTCCGGATATGGCGCTCATCAGCACCGGGCCGCCGCGGTAGCAGCCATTGCGGTACAGGGTTTGCCAGATGTCCTCAATGGCGAGGGGGTCACGGCCGAGCAGGAAATCCTCGAGTTCACCGATCTTGGCCGCCAGGGTCCCGGCGTGCCCTTCCAGCACCGGTTCGCCCCAGCCGAAAAGGCCGGCATCGGTTTCGATTTTCAGAAACAGCCACCGCGGCGGCACGGCGAAGGTTTTGAGTGCGGTGATTTTCATTGGCTTCCGAAAAGGCCGGTTGGTGAACGGATTCAGTGCCCGGTAATTCCCGGGAACGCGACCAGCATGCCGACGGCCAGCACCTGCAAGGCGATAAACGGCGCCAGGGAGCAGAAAATCTCGCCGAGGGTGATGTCCGGCGGGGCAACGCTCTTCAGGTAAAACGCCGCGGGTCCGAATGGCGGGGACAGGAAAGAAACCTGCATGTTCATCGCAAAAACCACGCCGAACCACACCGGGCTGTAACCGAGTTGCATGATAACCGGTACGAAGATTGGCATGGTCAGAAGCGCGATGCCGACCCAGTCGAGGAACAGGCCGAGCACGAACAGGATGAGCATCATAAACAGGATGATGACAATCGGCACGTCCGAAATGCCGGTAATCAGCCCGGACACGAACTTGATTCCGCCCATCAGATTGAAGACGCCGACCAGCGCGCTTGCGCCGATGCCAATCCACACAATCATGCCGGTTGTTCTCAGGGTCTGCATCGCCGCATCGCGCAGCATTTGAATGGAAAACTCGCCGCGCACGATGGTTGACAGCAGCACGCCGAATGCGCCCACCGCCGATGCCTCGGTGACCGATGCGATTCCGCCGTAAATCGATCCGAGCACGAATACGACGACCATCAGCGGCAAAATCAGCCCCTTCAGTTTGCGCAGTTTTTCCTCGGCGGGCAACTCGTCGCCGGCGCGGTGTTCCGGCGCGGCGCCGGTTGTGAAATACGACCGGTATAAAACGTATCCAATGTAGAGACTCGCGAGCATGAAACCGGGCACGAAAGCCGAGGTGAACAAATCACCGATCGAAACATTCGCCGTCAAACCGTAAATAATCAGCACAATGGATGGCGGCACCATGGTGCCGAGCGCGCCGCCCGCGCAGACCACGCCGATTGCGAGGCGGCGGTCATAACCCTGGCGCAGCATTTGCGGCAGGGCGAGCATGCCGAGCAGCACGATTTCACCGCCGATAATGCCGCTCATGGCCGCAAGAACCACCGCCACAAAAATCGTCTGCACCGCAACTCCGCCGCGCAATTTGCCGCCGAAAATCTTCATCGCGTCAAACAAGTCGCGCGCGATGTTGGAGCGGTCAAGCAATGCCGCCATCAGCACGAACATGGGCACCGATACGAACACAAATGACGAGACGAAGGAAAACACCCTGCTGGTAATCAGCGGAATCGCCGGCGGCCCGAACCAGCCGAGGGTGAATATCAGCGCCACCAGCAGGGTTACAAACGCCAGCGGCATGCCTGTCAGCAGCAGGGCGAGCAGCATCACGAACATCAGCAGCGTGCCGTATTCGACGCCAAACGCCGACAGATCAAACATTCACCTGCCCCGCATGCGGTTGATGACGAAGACCAGGAACTGCAGTGTCATCGCAATTAAGATGATGAATAGAAACAGCCGAAGATAAGCCGGGAACGGCGGATTCCATGCGCTGCCGCTGGTGATGATGCGAAACTCGCCGGCCGGCGTGTAGAATGAACCGGCCACCGTCGGCACCAGCGCATAACTGAACATGCCGGTGGCGAATCCGCAAACCGCATAGATGAAAATGTCGAGGCAGCGGCGTACGCGCGCGCCGACATGGTCGTAGACCAGCACGATGCGGATATGCCCGTCGCGCGACACCGTGTGCAGGCCGCCGAATACAAAACAGACCGCGCACAGGAAGATGGTGGTTTCGTGCACCCAGATGGTTGGCGCGTTGAAGCCGTAGCGCATGACCACCTCGAAAATCAGAATTCCCATGGACGCCAGAAACAGCAGGGAAAAAAGATGGCCCAGGGCCGACACGCCGCGCGCAAAAAAGTCCCGCGCTGGCGTTTGTGATTGGGAATCCATAACGGCGGCTCCTCGGTGAAGCCGGGCGGGTGTGCAGTTTGGCCGGGCGGCGGCCGGGAAGCGCGGCATGGCGGCATGCCGCGCCCGGGATGCCGATTAAGGGGCCTTACTTCAACAGGCCCTGGGTCGTCATGTAGTTGGTCAGGCTGTCGAAGACCTTTTTCGCATTCGCGCTGCGGCCGGCGACTTTTGCCCAGCGCTCTTTCGCAATCGCGCGAAACTTTGCGCGCTCCTCCTGCGACCAATCGTGGATTGTGACGCCTTGTTTGCGCGCATCGGCAACCGCCTCCAGGTCTTTCATGAACAACTGCGAGGTCATGTCGAGCGCCATGTGGTTGACCGATATCTCCAGCAGGTTCTGCAGGTCTTCCGGCATGGAATCCCAGGTTCTCTTGTTGATTGACACTTCAATCAGCGGCATGGAATGAAACCCGGGGTAAACCGGATGGCGCGCAATGTCGTGCATGCCGGCGGCATGGTTTGCCGAGAACACGGTGTAGTCGGCCGCATCAATGACCTTTTTATCCAGCGACGTGAACACCTCGGAGCCCGGCAGGTTGACCGGCGCCGCGCCGGCCGCCGCAAAAACCTCCTGCACCAGCCCTTCCGGCGCGCGCATTTTGAGCCCCTTGAGATCCGCAACGCCGTCGAGCGGCACAGACGAGACGAATGCCTCGAGTCCGCCCGATGTCGCGCCGATGAAATGCAGGCCGTACGGATTCAGCAGTTCATTCATCAACGCCTTGCCGCCGCCGTAGTTTACGTAGCGCAGCATTTCATATGGCGAAGACCATGCGCCGACGGTGTTGCCAATCAGCGCAAACGCCGGATCCTTGCCGGAAATATAGCCGGTTGCGGTGATGTGCCCGCCGAGAATGCCGGCGCCCACCGCATCGTGGGTTTCGTTGTATTTGACGACCGAATCGACCGGCAGCATTTCAATATTAAGCCGCCCGCCCGACGCCGCGGATACTTTCGCCGCCCATTCCTGTTCAATAATGAAGGTCGGGTTGCCGGCCGGGTCGCTGGATTGAAATTTCAGATCGTAGCGGTCAGCCGCCTGGGCCGATAAGGCCATCATCACGCCGAGGCCAATGCCCGGCAGGGAAGAAATCAGTCGTTTCATTTTGTCTCCTCCAGGGGAAGTTGTTTGATGCAAATGTTAGCCGATGATTTGCCCGGCTGCAACGAGCCGCCGGCCGGATTATGCGGCCGCAAACACAAACCTTGACGGCGCGGCATAAATAAGCGAATCTATGCGCGGCATGTCCGTGTTTACCTGCGTCGACCAGCCGCAACTGGAACAATTCCTCGCCGGCTATTCCGTCGGCGTGCTGCGCGATTTTGCCGGCGTCACCACCGGCGTGGAGAACACCAACTATTTTGTCTACACCAGCGCCGGCGCATATGTGCTGACCGTGTTTGAGCGCGTGCCGCACGAGGACATTCCGTTTTGCCTCGGCCTCGCCGCCCACCTTGCCGAGCATGGCATTCCCTCGGCGCAGCCGGTGGCCAGCAACGCCGGCGCCTATCTGAACCAAATCTGCGGCAAGCCGGCCGCGCTGTGGGTCAAACTTCCCGGCCGCAGCGCCGAGTCGCCGTCACTTAAACAGTGCCGCGAAGTCGGCGGCGCGCTGGCCCGCATGCACCGCGCCGCCGCCAGTTTTGAAGCAAAGCGCGGCAACCCCTGCGGCCTCGCCTGGGCGCGGCAAACCGCGGCCGCGCTTAAACCAAAACTCAGCGGTGATGAGCGCGCGCTGATGGAATCGGAATTGGCAATGTGGCAGGCAATGCCGGCCGGCGCCGCCCCGGCCGGCGTGGTGCACGCCGATTTGTTTGTGGACAACGTGCTTTTTGAGGGTGAGCGCCTGTGCGGCGTGATTGATTTTTACTACGCCTGCACCGACCTGCTGCTGCTGGACCTGGCCACCGCCGTAAACGACTGGTGCAAAACCGCCGACAGCGCGCAAGTGGATGCAAAAAAACAATCCGCCATGGTGGACGCCTACTGCGAGGAACGCCCCTTGTCCGCCGCCGAAAAAAAATTATGGAACCAAACCCTGCGCCGCGCCGCCCTCCGCTTCTGGCTGTCCCGCGCCTACGACAAACACTTCCCGCGCGACGGGGAGATGATTCTAATTAAGGACCCGGAAATTTACCGGCGGTTGCTGGTGTTTCATTTGGAAAACGGCCGG
>JAPPPZ010000122.1 GCA_028817275.1 Gammaproteobacteria bacterium | reverse complement strand
GATAGGCCGCCGTGAAACCGCGACCGCAGGACGGGATTTCAGGGGGGAAAAAACTGAAACTTTTAACACGGAATACATTGGCGGCTTACCCTCAGCGAGAGATATTACGCACATGTTAAATACAGTGTCAAGGGGCTGTATGATGCCACCTCATTCTGGACTTTTGCGGGTGGTGGTTGGCGATGGCTTGGCAGGGGGTGAGGTAGCGTGTTGCGTTGAGGCCGTGGTTTTTCCAGAATGCCAGGGCGCGGTGCTTCTGCCGGGCGGTAGCGCTCATGTGTGCCTCCTTCATTGCAAAAGAAGCCACATGGTAGAACCCGCGCACCCGGAAGCCGATGTGCTGTATCAGCATGTCGGCTTCCTTTGTTCCGCACACCAAAAAATCCAGAATGCTTCTGGCATTATGCAGACAGGGGGGAGGAGGGGGGATACGCTTGTCCGGCCATGGCTAAAAAAATTTGCCAAAGTGTGACCTGGGTCACAGTAGTTTGAAATCGCCTTTGTTTATGGTGAGGTTTTTCCACTGAAAGGAGGTTTCACATGAACGAAGTTTCACTTTACGGCGCACAAAAGCGCATTGACTTTCTCGGCAGGTGGGCATTGGCGTTTTTTGCCGTGTTTATCGTGCTGGCCGGCTGGATTGGCAACCGCATTAGTGCCGGAGAATTCGGTATAATGTTCCTGGTCGGCATCGGATGCTGCGCCATCTCCCTTATGGCTTGCGTCGGCTGCGGTTGGACTACGCACCGGCGCATTCAAAAACTGGAGGCACAAAAATGACTGAAGAAATTTTCGCATATGCGGCGTTCTTTCTGCTCGTCATCGCCGGTTGCGGATTCGCCCTGTGCGTTCCGTTTCTGCCGGAAATTGACCGCTGGCTGGAAAAGCGGAAAAAGAAGCGCGCCTGATTCGGCGCGCCCAGTGTGGCGCCGGCTGAGTCAGGCCGCCTCCTCGGCCTCCTCCTCGGGCGCGGCTTCGGGGGGCTCAATGAAGCCGGCCTGTTCGGCTTCGTGGCGGCGTCTTCTTTCCTGGTGGTGGGCCAGGCCGGTGCCGGCGGGGATCAGGCGGCCGACGATTACGTTTTCTTTCAGGCCGCGCAGGTGGTCCACTTTGCTGTTGACCGCGGCGTCGGTTAAGACGCGGGTGGTTTCCTGAAAGGAGGCGGCGGAGATGAAAGACTCGGTGGTCAAACTGGCCTTGGTGATGCCGAGCACCATGGGCGCCCACTCCACCTCCTTTTTGCCGCGCGACTGCAACTCCTCGTTGATTTCGCGCAGGCGGGCGCGCTCCACCTGCTCGCCCACCAGCAGGTCCTCGCAGTCGCCGGCGTCGGTGACGCGCACCTTGCGCAGCATTTGGCGGATAATCACCTCAATGTGCTTGTCGTTGATTTTCACGCCTTGCAGGCGGTAGACCTCCTGCACCTCGCTGACGATGTGGTCGCAGAAATCCTCCACGCCGCACAACTCCAGAATGTCGGCGGCGGCCATCTGGCCGTCGGAGATTTTCTCGCCGCGCTGCACCGCCTCGCCCTCGTGCACGTTGATCTGGCGGTCTTTAGCAATCATCATCGCCTGCTCGCCGCCGTCCTCGCCGATGATGGTGACGCGCTGCTTGCCTTTGGTTTCGCGGCCGAAGGTGATGTTGCCGTCGGCCCAGGCCAGCACCGCCTGGTCCTTGGGCTTGCGCGCTTCAAACAACTCGGCCACCCGCGGCAAGCCGCCGGCGATGTCGCGGGTCTTGGATGACTCGCGGGGGATGCGCGCCAGCACGTCGCCGGTGCGCACTTCGTCGCCGTCGTCGACCATGATAAGGGCGCCGGCGTGCAGGTAGTGGCGCACCGGCACCTCGGTGCCGGGGATGCACACGTCCTTGCCGGCGCCGTCCACCAGGGAAATCATGGGCCGCATGGCGCGGGCGGCGGCGCTGCGCTGCTTGGGGTCAATGACCACCCGCGTGCTAAGGCCGCTGTGGGGGTCGGTTTCGCGGTTGAAGGTGACGCCCTCTTTCAACTCCACCCAGCGCACCTTGCCATCGGCGTCGGTGATGATGGGGTTGGTGTGCGGGTCCCACTCGGCGGCGACGAAGCCGGGCTCCACCGCGGCGCCGTCCTCCACGCGCAGCACCGCGCCGTACGGCAGGCGGTGGTGCTCGCGCTCGTTGTTGTCGGCGTCGCTGATGATGAGGGCGGCGTTGCGCGACACTAAAACGCGCTGGCCGTCGGAGTTCTGCACCGTCTTGACGCTGTCCAGGCGGGCGGTGCCGACGGTTTTAATCTCCACCTGGCTGACCTCGCCGGTGACGGCGGCGCCGCCGATGTGGAAGATGCGCATGGTCAACTGGGTGCCGGGTTCGCCGATGCTCTGGGCGGCGACCACGCCCACCGCTTCGCCCTGGTTGACCAGGTGGCCGCGGCCCAGGTCGCGGCCGTAGCACATGGAGCAGATGCCGTAGCGCGCCTCGCAGTACACCGGCGTGCGCACCTCCACCTCGTTGACGTTGTGGCGCTCAAACTCGCTGACATGCTCCTCCTCAATCATGTCGCCGGCTTGCAGCAGGACGGTTTTGTCGGACGGGCTGTGCACATCGGCGGTGAGGACGCGGCCGAGGATGCGGTCGCGCAGCGGCACCACCACTTCGCCGCCCTGGATCAGCGCGCGCCGCACGGCGCCGCGGGTGCTGCCGCAGTCCTGCTCGTTCACCACCACGTCCTGGCACACGTCCACCAGCCGCCGCGTCAGGTAGCCGGAGTTGGCGGTCTTGAGCGCGGTGTCGGTGAGGCCCTTGCGGCCGCCGCTGGTGGAGATGAAATACTGCAGCACGTTCAGCCCCTCGCGGAAGTTGGCGGTGATGGGGGTTTCAATAATGCTGCCGTCGGGCTTGGCCATCAGGCCGCGCATGCCGGCCAACTGGCGGATCTGGGCGTGGCTGCCGCGCGCGCCGGAGTCGGCCATCATGTAGATGGAGTTGAAGGACTCCTCGGTGGCCGGGTTGCCTTCGGCGTCGGTGACGGTGTCGGTGCCCAACTGCTGCATCATGGCCTTGCCCACCTTTTCGCTGGTGCGGGTCCAGATGTCGATGACTTTGTTGTAGCGCTCGCCGTCGGTGACCAGGCCGGAGGCGTGCTGCTGCTGGATGTCCTGCACCTCGGCGCGGGCCGACTCCAGAATGTCATCCTTGTCGCCGGGGATGAGCATGTCGTCCACGCCGATGCTGAGGCCGGACTTGGTGGCGAAGAAGAAGCCGGTGTACATCATGTGGTCGGCGAACAGGACGGTGGTTTTCATGCCCTCTTCCACGCCCTCCTTCATGCCCAGCCGGTAGCACTGGTTAATCACGCCGGAGATGGACTTCTTGTTCATGGTCAGGTTCATGGCCGCAAAGGGCAGCGGCATGCCGCAAAAACGCATGCCTTCGCTCAGCGGTTTTTGCTCTTTTTCAATCGCCGCGCGCACCCGGTCCCAGAGAATGGCGCGGCCGACGGTGGTGTCGTGGATGCGGCTGGCGGCGTCGCTCATCTCGCCGCCGGCGCCGGGCAGCGCGCCCTCCGAAACCCTCACCTTCACTTTCGCATTGAGCGACACCTCGCCGACCATCCACGCGCGGTGCGCCTCCTCCACGCTGGCGAAGAAGCGGCCTTCACCCGGGGCGTTGACCTTTTCGCGGGTCAGGTAGTAGAGGCCGAGGACGATGTCCTGCGACGGGACGATGATCGGCTCGCCGTTGGCCGGCGACAGGATGTTGTTGGTGGACATCATCAGCGAGCGCGCCTCCAGTTGCGCCTCAATGGACAGCGGAATGTGCACCGCCATCTGGTCGCCGTCGAAGTCGGCGTTGTACGGCGTGCACACCAGCGGGTGCAATTGGATGGCCTTGCCTTCAATCAGCACCGGCTCAAAAGCCTGGATGCCGAGGCGGTGCAGGGTCGGCGCGCGGTTGAGCAGCACCGGGTGCTCGTGGATGACCTCCTCCAGAATCTTCCACACCTCCACGCCTTCCTGCTCCACCATTTTCTTCGCCTGCTTCAGCGTCGGCGCCATGCCGCGGCCCACCAGTTTGCTGAAGATGAACGGCTTGAAAAGTTCCAGCGCCATCTGCTTGGGCAGGCCGCACTCGTGCAGGCGCAGGGTGGGGCCCACCACAATCACCGAGCGGCCGGAATAGTCCACCCGCTTGCCGAGCAGATTCTGGCGGAAGCGGCCCTGCTTGCCCTTAATCATGTCGGCCAGGGATTTCAACTGGCGCTTGTTGGCGCCGGTGACGGCGCGGCCGCGGCGGCCGTTGTCCAGCAGCGCGTCCACCGACTCTTGCAGCATGCGCTTCTCGTTGCGCACGATGATTTCCGGCGCGTTCAACTCCAGCAGGCGGCGCAGGCGGTTGTTGCGGTTAATCACCCGGCGGTACAAGTCGTTCAGGTCGCTGGTGGCGAAGCGGCCGCCGTCCAGGGGCACCAGCGGGCGCAGGTCGGGCGGCAGCACCGGCAGCACCTCCATAATCATCCACTCCGGCTTGTGGCGGGCGCGCTGCTCGGCGCCGGGGCGGCGGTTCTTGGGGTCGTGGTCAAAGGACTCCAGCAACTTCAGCCGCTTGGTGATTTTCTTAATCTTGGTCTCGGAGTTGGTGCCGGCCAGTTCCTCGCGCAGGCGGACGCACTCGCTGGGAACGTCGATGGCGCGGATTAACTCGCGCACCGCCTCGGCGCCCATGCTGACCTCAAACTCGTCGCCGTAGGCCTCCATGGCCTCGTGGTACTGGTCCTCGCGCAGCACCTGGCCCTGCTCCATGTCGGTCATGCCGGGCTGGGTGACGACGTACGCGTCAAAGTAGAGGATGCTTTCAATCTCGCGCACCGTCTTGTCCAGCAGCAGGCCGAGGCGCGACGGCAGCGACTTCAGAAACCAGATGTGCGACACCGGGCTGACCAGTTCAATGTGGCCCATGCGCTCGCGGCGCACCTTGGACTGGGTGACCTCCACGCCGCACTTCTCGCACACCACGCCGCGGTGCTTGAGGCGCTTGTATTTGCCGCACAGGCATTCGTAGTCGGTGGTGGGGCCGAACAACTTGGCGCAGAACAGGCCGTCGCGCTCGGGCTTGAAGGTGCGGTAGTTGATGGTCTCCGGCTTCTTGACCTCGCCGAACGACCACGAGCGGATGGCCTCCGGCGAGGCGATGCTGATGCGGATGATGTCGAAGTCGTTGGTGCGCTCGACCGGCTGCTGCCTGAATAAACTGCTGAACAGGTCTTTCATGGTTTCCCCGCTGAGGTGGTGACGGTGGTTTATCGGGCGTCGCCGGCCTTCATTTCCACGTTCATGCCGAGGGAGCGGATCTCCTTGGTCAGGACGTGGAATGACTCCGGCATGTCGGCTTCCAACTGGTGGTTGCCGTGGACAATGCTTTCGTAGATGCGCGTGCGCCCCTGCACATCGTCGGACTTGACGGTGAGCATCTCCTGCAGGGTGTAGGCGGCGCCGTAGGCCTCCAGCGCCCACACTTCCATTTCGCCGAAGCGCTGGCCGCCGAAGTGCGCCTTGCCGCCGAGGGGCTGCTGGGTGATGAGGCTGTAGGGGCCGGTGGAGCGGGCGTGCATCTTGTCGGCCACCAGGTGGTTCAACTTGAGCATGTACATGTAGCCGACAGTGATGGGGCGGTCGAACTTCTCGCCGCTGCGGCCGTCGAACAACTCGGCCTGCCCCGACTCGGGCAGGCCGGCCAGGCGCAGCAGTTGCTTGATCTCCCGCTCGCTGGCGCCGTCAAACACCGGCGTGGCCATGGGCACGCCGCGCCGCAGGTTGTCCGCCAGTTCCATCACCTCCTCGTTGCGCAGCGGCTTGATGCCCTCCTCTTTGCCGCTGAGGTTGTAGATTTTCTGCAGGAACTCGCGCACCGCGGCCGGTTTTTCCCGGCGCTTCAGCATGCGGTCCACCTCGGCGCCGAGTTCATGCGCGGCCCAGCCGAGGTGCGCCTCCAGCACCTGGCCCACGTTCATCCGCGACGGCACGCCCAGGGGGTTGAGGATGAGGTCGATGGTGGTGCCGTCGGCCAGGCGCGGCATGTCCTCCACCGGCACGATGCGCGAAATCACGCCCTTGTTGCCGTGGCGGCCGGCCATCTTGTCGCCGGGCTGCAGGCGGCGGCGGACGGCGACGAACACCCTCACCTTCTTCTGCACGCCGGGCGCCAGGTCGTCACCCTCCTCCACCTTGTTTTTCTTTTCCTTGAACTCCTTTTCAAAGTCCTTGCGCTTGCTTTCCATGTTGGCGTACAGCCGCTCCACGTTGCGGCTGGCCTCCTCGTTGCGCAGGCGGATGGAGGGCCACTCCTTGAGCGGCAAGTCCTCCAGATACTTTTGCGTCACCTTGGCGCCGGCTTTGATCCCGCCGGGGCCGCCCTCGGCCACGCGGCCGAGCAGGATTTTTTTCATCCGGTCGTGGGTGTCGTCGCGGATGATGCGCTGTTTGTCCTCCAGGTCTTTTTGCACCCGCTTCAACTCCAGCGCGTTTTCCTCCGCCATGCGCTGCATCCACTGCTGGCGGTCGGTGTCGCGGTCCTCGCCCTCCTCCTGGCTGAGGCTTTTGTGGGTGAACAGTTGCACGCCGATCACCGTGCCCGACATGCCCGGCGGCAGGCGCAGCGAAGTGTCTTTCACGTCCGAGGCTTTCTCGCCGAAGATGGCGCGCAGCAACTTCTCTTCCGGCGTCAACTGGGTCTCGCCCTTGGGCGTGACGCGGCCCACCAGCACATCGCCGGTGCGGACCTCGGCGCCCTCAAAGACAATGCCGGACTCGTCCAGTTTGGCCAGCGCGCCTTCACCCACATTGGGAATGTCGCGGGTGATTTGCTCGGCGCCGAGTTTGGTTTCGCGCGCCACGCACTCCAATTCCTCAATGTGGATGGAGTTGTACACATCGTCCTGCACCAGGCGCTCGGAGACCACGATGGAGTCCTCAAAGTTGTAGCCGTTCCACGGCATGAACGCCACCAGCACATTGCGCCCCAGGGCCAACTCGCCCATGTCGGTGGCCTGGCCGTCGGCCAGCACCGCGCCCTTGTGGATGGCCTCGCCCACCTTCACCAGCGGGCGCTGGTTCATGTTGGTGTTCTGGTTGGAGCGCATGTATTTGGTCAGGCCGTAGATGTCCACGCCGTCGGTGCCGGGGCTAATCTCGTCGTCGTTGACGCGCACCACGATGCGCCCGGAGTCCACCAGGTCCACCACGCCGCCGCGCCGCGCCACCACCGTCACCCCCGAATCCGCCGCCACCGCGCGCTCCAGGCCGGTGCCCACCAGCGGTTTCTCGCTTTCAATCAGCGGCACCGCCTGGCGCTGCATGTTGGAGCCCATCAGCGCGCGGTTGGCGTCGTCGTGCTCAAGAAACGGAATCAGCGCGGCCGCCACCGACACGATTTGCGACGGCGCCACGTCAATGAATTCAATCTGCTCCGGCGCCGCCACCGTGAACTCGTTGCGGTGGCGGCAGCCGACCAACTCCTCGCTCAGGCGGCCGCCGCCGTCCATGGCCGAGTTGGCATGGGCGATGACATGCTTGCCCTCTTCAATGGCCGACAGGTACTGGATTTCGTCCTGCACCACGCCATTGGCCACGCGCTGGTAGGGCGTCTCAAGGAAGCCGTAGTTGTTGGTGCGCGCGTAGACCGACAGCGAGCAGATCAGGCCGATGTTCGGCCCTTCCGGCGTCTCCACCGGGCACACCCGGCCGTAGTGGGTGGGGTGCACATCGCGCACCTCAAAACCGGCGCGCTCGCGGGTCAGGCCGCCGGGCCCCAAGGCCGAGATGCGGCGTTTGTGGGTGATTTCGGCCAGCGGGTTGGTCTGGTCCATGAACTGCGACAACTGGCTGGAGCCGAAAAACTCCTTTACCACAGCCTCCACCGGCTTGGAGTTCACCAGGTCCTTGGGCTTTAAGCCCTCGGACTCGGCCACCGAAAGGCGGTCGCGCACCGCGCGCTCCACGCGCAACAGGCCGATGCGGAACTGGTTTTCCACCAACTCGCCCACCGAGCGCACCCGGCGGTTGCCGAGGTTGTCGATGTCGTCCACCTCGCCCTGGCCGTTCTTCAGGCCAATCAGCGTTTTCATCACGTCCACGATGTCCTGCTTGCTCAGGATGCCGGGGCCTTCGTCGCTGTCGCGGCCCAGGCGGCGGTTGAACTTCATCCGCCCCACCCCGGACAAGTCGTAGCGGTCGGATTTGAAGAACAAATTCTCAAACAACGTGTCCGCAGCATCGCGGGTCGGCGGCTCGCCGGGGCGCATCATGCGGTAAATGTCCACCTTCGCGCTGAGCTCGTCGGTGGTGCTGTCGATGCGCAGCGTGTCGGAGATGTAGGGGCCGCGGTCCAGGTTATTGGTGTAAATGGTTTCCACCTTTTCAATGCCGAGGGCGCGCAGGTTTGACAGCATCTCTTCAGTGATTTCGTCGTTGGCGCCGGCGATAATCTCGCCGCTCTCCTGGTCCACCACGTCGTGCGCCAGGGTGCGGCCCACCAGGTGCGCCTCGGGGACGTTGATTCTGTCAAGGCCGGCTTCCTCCATTTTGCGGATGCCGCGCGCAGTGATGCGGCGGCCGGCCTCCACCAGCACGGTGCGGCCTTTTTTGACGTCAAAATCCAGTTGCTCACCGCGCAGGCGGTGCGGCACCAGGTCCATGTGGACATTTTTCTTGTCCAGATGAAACACGTCGTTGTCAAAAAAGATTTGCAGAATTTCCCCGGTGGTAAGGCCGAGGGCGCGCAGCAGCACGGTGGCCGGCAGTTTGCGCCGCCGGTCAATGCGCACATAAAGCAAATCCTTGGGGTCGAACTCCATGTCCAGCCACGAGCCGCGGTACGGAATCACCCGCGCCGAGAACAGGTATTTGCCGGACGAATGGGTCTTGCCGCGGTCGTGGTCAAAAAACACGCCGGGCGAGCGGTGCAACTGCGACACCACCACGCGCTCGGTGCCGTTGATGATGAACGTGCCGTTGCCGGTCATCAGCGGAATCTTGCCGAGGTAAACGCCCGGCGGCCGGCCCGGCTCGGATGGCTCGCTTTCCGACTCGAAAGCCTCCTTGACGGTTTTCCCGCCGCCGGCTTTTTCTTTCTGGTAAAACTCCAGAATCATTTTTACATAGAGCGGCGCCGAGTAATTGACGCCGCTCTTGCGGCATTCATCCTCGGTGAAAGCCGGCGCGCCGAGTTGGTAACCGACGAACTTCAGCGCGGCCATGCCGTTGTGACTCTCAATAGGGAACACTGACTTGAACGCGGCCTGCAGGCCCTCATCAATGCGGTCCCCCGGCGCAATGGGTTCGCCGGCCTTGTTCTCCAGTTGCATAAACCGGCGGTACGACTCCTTTTGCATGTGCAGCATGTGCGGCACCGGGGCGGCCGCCGATGGCCGCTTGCTGAAGTTTTTGCGGATGCGTTTTTTTTCCGAGTACGGAATTGCGGCGGTCATGTGGTCACCTGCGGGGGTTGTTGTTTACAGTGAACGGCGGCGGTGGGGGTGGACACAGCGGCGGGCGGGCGCACAACGGCGCACACCGCATGCGGTGCGGAAAAAAGCACGCTGTTGCGCGGCTTGCCCAAGGCGGGGGTTATTTCAACTCCGCCGTGCCGCCGGCTTCTTCGATCTGCTTCTTCAGCGCTTCGGCCTCGTCTTTGGGCGCGCCTTCGCGCACCGCGGCGGGCGCACTTTCCACCAGGTCCTTGGCCTCCTTGAGGCCGAGGCCGGTGGCGGCGCGCACCGCCTTGATGACGCCGACTTTCTTCTCGCCGAAACCGGTCAGCATCACGTCAAAGTGAGTCTGCTCCTCGGCCGCATCGCCGGCATCGGCCGGCGCGGCGGCGACCGGCGCGGCCGCCATCATCGCCGCCGCGGAAACGTCGAACTTCTCCTCCATTTCCTTGATCAGTTGCGACAAATCCAGCACCGACATGTCGGCGATGGCGTTGATGATTTCTTCTTTGGATAAAGACATGGTTTTTCTCCTCGGGGAATGTTAAGTGTTCTTGCCGCCGGCGGCCGCCGGGTCACCGTTTTCGGCCCCGGAGTCACCATCGGCGGAGGCTGAGTCACCGTCTTTAACAGTGGACCCGGCATTTTTAACTGTGGACCCACCGTCTTTGGCGTCGCGGACAGCGGCCAGGGTGCGCACCGCTTTGAGCGGCACCGCCTGCAGGGTGCCGACGAACTTCTGCAGCGGCGCGCGCATCACGCCGAGCAGGGTGGCCAGCAGTTGCTCCCGCGACGGCAGCGCGGCCAGCGACTTGATGGCGGCGGTGTCCAGCAGGCGGCCGTCCATCACGCCGGCTTTGATGCGCAGGCTGTCGTGGTTTTTGGCGAACTCGTTCAGCACCTTGGCCACCGCCACCGCATCAGCCGCGCTGGCCAGCGCCAGCGGGCCGTCCACATGCTCGCCCAGCGCGGCGAATTTGCCGCCGGCGGCCTGGGCGACGATGCGCCGGGTGAGGGTGTTCTTGACCACGCGCAACTTCACCCCCTCGTTGCGCGCCGCGCGGCGCAGGGTGGTCATCTGCGCCACCGACAGGCCGCGAAACTCGGCCAAAATGGCCGCGCCGGCAACGCCGGCGGCGTCCAGACGCTCCAAATCGCCGCTGACTTCGGCGACCACGGTTTCTTTTTGTGCGCGGCTGATGGCCATGGCGGTTTACAAATTAAGCGAGGCGCGGTCCACCCGCACCGCCGGCCCCATGGTGGCGCTGAGGCTGAGGCGCTTGATGTACTGGCCGCGGGCGCCGGCCGGTTTGGCCTTGACCAGGTCGGCCAGCAGCGCCTCCAGATTCTCCTTCAGCGCCTCGGCGTCAAAGGACGCCTTGCCGATGGGGCAGTGGATGATGCCGGCTTTGTCGATGCGGTACTGCACCTGGCCGCCGCGGGCGTTGGCCACCGCTTTGGCCACGTCGTTGGTGACGGTGCCGACCTTGGGATTGGGCATCAGGCCGCGCGGGCCGAGGATCTGGCCGAGGCGCCCGACCACCCGCATGCTGTCGGGGGTGGCGATGGCGACGTCAAAATTGATTTCGCCTTTTTTGACCGTCTCGGCGAGGTCGTCCAGGCCCACCACATCGGCGCCGGCCTCGCGCGCGGCATCGGCGGCGGCGCCGTCGGCGAACACCGCAACGCGCATGGTGCGCCCGGTGCCGCGCGGCATCACCGTGGCGCCGCGCACATTCTGGTCCGACTTGCGCGCGTTCACGCCGAGATTCACCGCCACATCGATGCTCTCGTCGAACTTCACCGATGCGGTTTGCTTGACCACCGCCATGGCCTCGTCCACCGGGTAGGCGCGGCTCTCCACCCGGGCCGCGGTGGTTTTGAATCGCTTGCCCTTTTTCACTGCAAATCCTCCACCTCAATGCCCATGCTGCGCGCGCTGCCGGCGATGATGCGGACGGCGTGGTCGCGGTCGTAGGCGTTCAAGTCGGCCATCTTCTGCTCGGCGATGGCCTCCAACTGCCGGCGCGTCACTTTGCCCACCTTGTCGCGGTTGGGGACGCCGCTGCCCTTATCGATGCCGAGCGCTTTTTTCAGCAGCACCGCGGCCGGCGGCGTCTTGCGGATGAAAGTGAAACTCTTGTCGGAGTAGACGCTGATCACCACCGGCACCGGGATGCCGTGCTCCATGTCGCGGGTCTGCTCGTTGAAGGCCTTGCAGAACTCCATGATATTGAGGCCGTGCTGGCCCAGGGCCGGGCCCACCGGCGGGCTGGGCTTGGCGTCGCCAGCCGGGATCTGCAGGCGGATGTACGACTCCACCCTTTTTCTTTTGGATGACGGTTTGGCCATGGTGTTCCGCGCTCAGCCCTTTTCCACCTGGCTGAACTCCAGTTCCAGCGGCGTGGAGCGGCCGAAAATGGACACCGCCACACGCAGTTTCGCCTTCTCGAAGTTGACATCCTCCACGGTGCCGTTGAAATCCTGAAAGGGCCCGTCAATGACCCGCACCATCTCGCCGGGCTGGAACAGAAACTTGGGCTTGGGCTTGTCGCCGCTGTCCTGCATCTGGCGCTTGATGTCGTCCACCTCCTTGTCGCTGATGGGCGTCGGGCGCGCGCCGTTGCCGCCGACAAAGCCGGACACCTTGGGCACGCTCTTGACCAGGTGCCAGGTGTCGTCGGTCATCTCCATCTGCACCAGCACATAGCCGGGGAAGAACTTGCGCTTGGTGGTCTTCTTCTGGCCGCCTTTGAGCTCCACCACGTTCTCGGTGGGCACCAGAATCTCGTCGCCGAAGAAGTCCTGCATGCCTTTGTTCTTAATCTGCTCGCGCAGCAGGTCGCTGACCTTTTTCTCCGCGCTGGAGTGGACGTGCAGGATGTACCAGCGCTTGTTGTGCGCCGTTTCTTTGTCAACCGCCGCGGTCATCGCCGTCACTTTCAGCCTCCCCAGTCACCAGCGGCCATCAGGCGCCGCCGTCCACGCCGATGAGCAGGTCGTAGACGATCCAGAACGAAACCGAGTCCAGAATCCACAGGTAAAGCCCCACCACCACCACCAGAAAAATCACCCACAGGGTGACCTGCATGGTCTCGCGGTTGCCGGGCCATACCACTTTGCGCCGTTCAATGTCGGCGCCGCGAGCGAATTCCAGCGCGGCGCGGCCCTGGCTGGAGGTCAGCGCGGTGGCCGCGCCGAGCAGCACCGCCACCACCACCGCGCCCACGCGCAGCAGCAGCGACTCGTCCTGCAGCAGGTAAAACAAGGCGACGCCGCCGACCGCAAACGCGACCGCCGCCGTCAGTTTAATTTTGTCCAGCACCGAGAATCCTCCGGGATGCACCCGTGTTCGCCCCATGTGGCCGTGTCGTTGTGGCAGGCCAGGAGGGAATCGAACCCCCAACCTGCGGTTTTGGAGACCGCCGCTCTGCCAATTGAGCTACTGGCCTG
>JAPPPZ010000133.1 GCA_028817275.1 Gammaproteobacteria bacterium | reverse complement strand
CTCGACCAGGACGGCACCGACTACTCGCAACTGCTGCGGGGGGAAATTCGGTTTTAAGCGGACTCGCTTTCACCGGAAACAACCCCGGCGCCGTCACCGTCGATTTCAGGCAACTCCTCCGGCGCTTTAATTTTTGCCACGGTGACGGCGGTGCCCCGGGTCTGGACGATTTCCACCGGGTATCTTTCTATGCGAAACGACAGGCCGGGCGGCGGGATTTGCTCCACGCGCTCCAAAATCAGGCCGTTCAATGTTTTGGGGCCGTCGGTGGGGAGATTCCAGTTCAGTTTGCGGTTGATTTCGCGCACATTGGCGCTGCCGGCGACCAGGTAACTGCCGTCTTTTTGCGGCACGGCGTCGTCGGTGGCGCCGGGCGCGCCGGTGGTGAACTCGCCGACAATTTCCTCCACGATTTCCTCCATGGTGACCAGGCCTTTAATGTCGCCGTACTCGTCCACCACCAGGCCCATCTGGCGGCGTTGTTTTTGCATGGTGAGAAATTGTTCGGTCAGCGAGGAGCCTTCGGGAATGAAGTGCGGTTTGCGCAGGATGCCGACCAGCGTTTGCGAAGTCAGTTCGGCGTCGTGCAGCAGGTGCGTGACTTTGCGCATGTGCAGAACGCCGAGCATGCTTTCCATGGTGCCGCGGTACACCGGCAGGCGCGAGTGGTGGCTGGTGACGATTTGCCGCACCACGTCCTCCCACTCATCATCCAGATTAATCGCCTCAATGCGCGCGCGCGGCACCATCACGTCTTCCACGGTGATGTTTTCCAGATCCAGAATGCGCACCAGCATGTCCTGATGGGTGGGCGGGATGTTGACCAGCGACGACTCCACCACCACGCTGCGCAACTCTTCGGCGCTCAGCGAATCGCGCTGGCGTTTGTTGTCCACGCCGAGCAGGCCCACCAGCGTGTCGGCGGCCATGTTCACCATGCGCACCACCGGCCGGCACACCCGCAGCAGCCGCGCCAGCAGCGGCGCCACCGGGTACGCGATGCGCTCCGGATACAGCGCGGCCAGGGTCTTTGGCGGCACCTCGGCGAACACCAGAATCACCAGCGTCATGAGAAAGGTGGCGACGGCGATGGCCGCTTCGCCGAACAGTTTAAGCGTGATTACGGTGGCCACCGAGGCGGCGGCCATGTTGGCCAGGTTGTTGCCGAGGAGAATGGTGCCGAGCAGCCGCTCCGGCTGCTGCAGCATGGACAGCGCCACCAGCGCGCGCCGGTCGCCCTGGGCCGCGCGGTGGCGCAGGCGGTAGCGGTTCAGCGCCATCATCGCCGTCTCCGAGGCGGAGAAGAACGCCGACAGCGCGACTAAAATGAAGAGCGCCGCAACCAGCGCCCATATGGGAATGTCGTCCATAATGCGCGCCCAGTGTAGCACGGCGCGGGGGTTGGTGTTATGCTTTTGCCATGGCGGTCACATTGACAGCGGCGGCGGCGGCGCGGGTGCGGGAATACGCCGGCGGCGGCAAGGGCGGGGGTTTGGCGAAGTTGCGCTTCGGCGTGCGCAAAAGCGGCTGTTCCGGCTTCGGCTACGTGGTGGAATTCGCCGACCGCGCCGCCGACGGCGACAGCGTGTTCACCAGCCGGGGCGTGGAGGTGCTGGTGGACCGCGACAGTCTGGCGGTGGTGGACGGCACCACAATTGACTTCCGCACCACCGGCCTCGGCGCCATGTTTCATTTTGACAACCCCAACGCCGCCGCCGCCTGCGGTTGCGGGGAGAGTTTCACCACCGCCGAGCCGCAATGAGCGCGGCGCCCGGCGTTTTTGCACCGGCGCCCGCCATCCGCAGCGCCGGGTTTACCACCCTCGGCTGCAAGGTCAACACTTTTGAGACCGGTTTAATCAAACAAACCATCGCCGCCGCCGGTGTGGATGTCGAATCCACCGTCGGCGCCGACCTCCACATCATCAACACCTGCACCGTCACCGGCGAGGCCGACCGCCAGGCGCGCCAGGCGGTGCGGCGGGCGGTGCGCGGCAATCCTGATGCGCTGGTCATCGTCACCGGCTGCTACGCGCAAATGTCGCCCGAGGCCTGCGCCGCCATTCCCGGCGTGGACCTGGTGCTCGGCAACGGCCGCAAACTGGATGTGCACAACCTGCTGCCGCAACTCGCCGCCGGCCGCCTGCCGAAGGTGATGGTGGACAATCTGGACGCTCAGGTCAGCCTGCCGCGCCAACTGCTCACCGGCTGCAACGGCCGGGCGCGCGCTTTCATGCAAGTGCAGCAGGGCTGCGACCAGGGCTGCACCTTCTGCATTATCCACCGCGCCCGCGGCCCCTCGCGCTCGCTGCCGCCGGCACTGGTGCGGCGGCAGGCCGGGCGGCTGCTGCTCGGCGGCTACCGGGAACTGGTGGTGTGCGGCGTCGACCTCGGCGCCTGGGGCCGCGACCTGGCCCCGGCGGCGGACGGCCGGCGGCATGACTTTGCCGGCTTGCTGCGCGGCGTCGCCGGTTTGCGCGGCGACTTTCGCCTGCGCCTGAGCTCGCTGGACCCGGCGCACCTGGGCCCGCAACTTGCGCGCCTGTGGGGCGAGCATGAAAAAATCTGCCCGCACCTTCACCTTTCCATGCAAAGCGGCAGCGATTTAATTCTAAAACGCATGAAACGCCGCTGCAGCCGCGGCGAGATGCTGGAGCGCGTGCATGCATTGCGCGAAGAAGCGCCGGCGCTCACCGTCAGCGCCGACATCATGACCGGCTTTCCCACCGAAACCGAATCGCAGTTCACCGAAACCGTGGACGCGGTGCGCGAATTAAAAATCGCCTGGCCGCATGTGTTCCCGTACTCGGCAAGGCCCGGCACCCCCGCCGCGCGCATTCCCAGGCAGGTGCCGCCCGCCGAGCGCCGCCGCCGCGCCGCCATCATCCGCAAAACCGCAGCCGGCATCCGCCGCCAACTTCACCAGTCCCAACTCGGCCGCCGGCTGCGCGTCCTCGCCGAAACCCCAACCCGCGCCCGCGCGGCAAACTACATCACCGTCACCCTGCCGCAATCCCTGGGGGCGGTTGCCGGGGAGTTTTTGACTGTGGACATCGTGGATGCCGGGGAGGATTGTGTGGCGGCGGGGCGGTAGGCATGTGCTGTTCAACTCTTTGAATTGTTGTGGTTTTTTTGATTTATAACAAGTTTAGGGTGGTTTATCAGAAATTTGATAAACTAGGATAAATTTGTTATAATCCCCCCCCGACCGGAGGTAAAGAAAAATGTTCGCCATAACCATAACCGAAGCCGAAGTCCAGTCTGTTCTACCCATGCTAATCAGCAGGGGGGAAGCGCCAGTGCGTCGTCTGAGGGGCTTGGTGTACCTACCAACGATAATTGAGAGCAACGAAGGCAATGCCGTGTTGCTTTCCGAGGAACACTGGAATGAAATTTGCCGCAAGATTGGTACGCCTGTCGACGACGATGGCGTTGCCCTGCACATTTCCCTGCATTCCTTGCAATGTGGCCGCTCGGCCCGGGGCAAGTCTCCATTGCACCGCATCATCGCTGAAACCGTCAAGAAAGATTTCCCGGTGATGGTTGAGGCCGCCGGGAGCAAGGGGGTGCTGGTGTCCCAAAAATACTGGGACGGCATCGAAGAAACGCGGTATTTGCTTTCCATTCCGGGAATGAAGGAAAGCCTGCTCGAGGGGATGAAAGAAGATATTTCGGAGTGCTCCGAGGAGTTGAAGTGGTGAGAATCGTGTACTCAAATCGCGCAGAGAAAGACGCGAAAAAACTGTCTCGGTCCGGTGCGGGCTTGCAGAGAAAAGCCGAGGAAATCATTGCGATTCTGCAGGAAAACCCGTTTCTCGACGATCCTCCTTATAAACTGCTGGTGGGAAATTTGTATGGGTTTTATTCCAGAAGAATTAACCACCAGCACCGCCTCGTCTACAGGGTGAATAAGGAGGAGGAGGTAGTGAAAGTCTACAGCATGTGGGGGCATTATGATGACTGAGGGAAAATTCCGGCTTGCCGCACTCGGCATTTGCGGAGTATAGTTCCCCCCATGCCTACCCTGACTTGGTTAACCCGAGACGATGACATTAAGGCCGCCGCCGCTGTGCCGTACCGCCTGCTGGAGGCGGCGCCGGAGCATGACGGTGGCGGGGAGGATGACCGCAGTGAGAATCTGTTGATTCAAGGCGACAACTTGCATGCGTTGAAGGCGTTGTTGCCGTATTACGCCGGGCGGGTGAAGTGCGTTTTTATCGACCCGCCGTATAACACGCGCCAGGATTTTGCGCATTACGACGACAACCTTGAGCACACGCAATGGCTGGAGATGATGTATCCGCGTCTTGAGTTGCTGCGCGCGTTGTTGGCCGAGGACGGTTCCATTTGGGTTACCGTCGACGACAGCGAGGCGCATTACTTGAAAGTGATTATGGATGAAATTTTCGGGCGTAGCAATTTCGTGACGAATGTAATATGGAATTCGACCAAATCAGTTACCGGAACAGCCATCATCTCGGTGGCCCATACCAACATGTTCCTGTATTTCAAGAAAATGGATTATTGGGTGAAAAACCGTGAAGAGTTTCGCTTGGTCGAGAGCGGCGAAGGCTTCACCAACCCCGATAACGACCCCCGCGGACCTTGGAAAGCGGACCCTTTTCAAGTTGGAGGCTGGCGGCCAAATCAGCAGTATGAAATTACCAACCCCACGACGGGCAAAGTGTATTTGCCTAAAACAGGAAACAGTTGGAAAAACGACTATGAGAAATTTAAATTTCTCATGGAAGATGGGCGAATTGTTTTTGGGAAAAGAGGCACGGCTGGCCCGCAAAGAAAACGATTCTTGTCTGAAGCAATGGAGCGCGGTAGAGTGGCGAAAACGTTATGGGATGACGTGGAAACCACGACCAGCGGCACTCGACATTCCCAAAAACTTTTTGGGGAAAAGAATGCATTTCCCAACCCAAAACCGGAAGAATTAATTCAACGCGTCCTGCAACTCGCCACCGCCGAAGGCGACTGGGTGCTGGATTCGTTCCTCGGCTCCGGCACCACGGCCGCGGTGGCGCATAAGATGGGGCGACGGTGGATTGGCATCGAGATGGGCGAGCATGCGGTGACGCATTGCATCCCGCGCCTGCAAAAAGTAATTGACGGTGAGCAAGGCGGCATCTCCAAAGCGGCGAACTGGAGCGGCGGCGGCGGTTTCGGTTTTTACCGGTTGGGCAGTGAAGCGTTCACCGCCGACGGCAAAATCAACCCCGCCATCACATTCCCCACCCTGGCCTCGCATGTGTGGTTCTCGGAGACCGGCAC
>JAPPPZ010000030.1 GCA_028817275.1 Gammaproteobacteria bacterium | reverse complement strand
CTACAATCCCCCCCATGGCAGTTCAACAAAACCGAAAAACCCCGTCCAAGCGCGGCATGCGCCGGTCGCATGATGGGTTGCCGGCGGCGGCGTTGTCGGTGGAGCCGGTGAGCGGGGAGTTGCACCGGCGGCACCGGGTCAGCGCGCAGGGCTACTACCGCGGGCGCAAGGTTGTGCAGACCGTGGACAAGGCGGACGCCGGGGGCGGGGAAGAGCAGGGCGGTTAAGCCCTGGGCCGGGCAGCGCGCCGGCATTTTTACCGCCGCACCGCCGAAGCACCGCCGAAGAGTGCCGCCGCCATGTCCCTCACCGTCGCCGTGGACGCCAACGGCGGAGACCACGGCATCCGGGTCAGCATTCCGGCCTCCCTGGCCGCGTTGCGCAAGCATCCGTCCCTCAGTTTAATTCTCTGCGGCGCCGAGGCCGAGTTGCGCGCCGCGCTGGCACGGGAGAAGGCCGGCAATCTGCAGTCGCGCATCACCATTCTGAATGCAACCCAAACGGTGGACAGCAACGAGCCGCCGGTGCAGGCGTTGCGCGGCAAAAAGAATTCCTCCATGCGCCGTGCCATTGACATGGTGAAGGAAAAGCGCGCCGATGCATGCGTCAGCGCCGGCAACACCGGGGCGCTGATGGCCATGGCGCGTTTTGTTTTGAAGACTTTGCCCGGCATTGCGCGGCCGGCGATTTTTGCAACTTTGCCGCGCATGGGCGGCCGGGTTCATGTGCTGGACCTCGGCGCCAATGTGGAAAGCCCGCCGGAGTTGCTGCTGCAGTTCGCCGTCATGGGCGCGATTTTGGTGCGCTATGTGGAGGGCAAACCGGCGCCCACTGTCGGCTTGCTGAACATTGGCGTGGAAGACATCAAGGGCAACGAAACGATTAAACAAGCCGCCGAGTTAATGCGCGCCAGCAACTTAAATTACACCGGCTTCGTGGAGGGTGACGCAATATACACCGGCGATGTGGACTTGGTGGTGTGCGACGGTTTTGTCGGCAATGTGGCGCTCAAAACCAGCGAGGGGCTGGCGCAGATGCTCAACCACATCCTGCGCGAAGAATTCCGCCGCAACTTCATGCGCAAACTCAGCGCGCTTTGCGCCATGCCGGTGATGCGCGCGGTGAAACAGCGCACCGACCACCGGCGCTACAACGGCGCCACCTTGCTTGGCCTGCGCGGCATTGTCATTAAGAGCCACGGCAGCGCCGATGCGCTCGGCTTCCGCCACGCCATCGACCAGGCGGTGCGTGAAGTCAACAACCGCGTGCCGCAGCACATTGAAAGCGAGTTGCGCTCCATGCTGGCGGTGGGTGAAGGTGAAGGTGAGGCCAGTGAATAAAACATTTTCCACAGTGCTCGGCACCGGCGGCTTCCTGCCGCAAAAAGTCGTCACCAACGCCGACCTGGCCAAAACCGTGGACACTTCCGACGAGTGGATTGTGGCCCGCACCGGCATCCGCCGCCGCCATGTCGCCGCGCCCGGTGAAACCACCTGCGACCTCGCCGAACAGGCCGCCGCCGCGGCCATTTCCGCGGCCGGCATCACCGCCTCCGACTTGGACCTCATCATTGTCGCCACCACCACCGCCGACTACGTCTTTCCCAGCACCGCCTGCGTACTGCAGGAACGAATCGGCGCCGGCCCCTGCCCGGCTTTTGACGTGCAGGCGGTGTGCGCCGGCTTCATCTACGCCCTGGACACCGCCGACAAGCACATCCGCACCGGCGCCGCCAGGTGCGTGTTAGTGGTGGGCGCCGAAACTTTCTCACGCATCATTGACTGGAGCGACCGCGCCACCTGCGTCCTGTTCGGCGACGGCGCCGGCGCCATGGTGCTGGGCGCCGGCGGTGAACCCGGCATCATGAGCACCCACCTCTACGCCGACGGAAAGTACAAGGAATTGCTGTGGGTGCCGAGCGGCGTGTCCACCAACTACCAAGCCGTGACCGGCGCCCGCGCCTACACGCAGATGCAGGGGCCGGAAGTGTTCAAAGTTGCAGTGCAGCGCCTCGGCGACGCCGCTGTCCATGCGCTCGGCGCCAACGGCCTCAGCGCGGCCGACGTGGACTGGCTGGTGCCGCACCAGGCCAACCTGCGCATCATCAACGCCACCACCCGCCGCCTGGGCCTCGCCGATGACAAGGTGGTGCTCACCATCGCCGACCACGGCAACACTTCCGCCGCCTCCATTCCGCTGGCCTTTGATGTTGCGGTGCGCGACGGCCGCATCCGCCGGGGGCACAGGGTTTTGGTGGAAGGATTCGGCGGCGGCTTTGCCTGGGGCTCGGCGTTGCTGGTTTACTGAACGGTTATACTGCGGCCATGACCGTCCCCACCCTCAGCGGCGAGACCGCCCTGGTCACCGGCGCCACCCGGGGCATCGGCCGCGCCATTGCCGCCGCTCTCAGCGGGGCCGGGGCCAGCGTGGTCGGCACCGCCACCACCGAGGCCGGCGCCGAAACCATCACCAACGCACTCGGCGGGGCCGGCGCCGGGGTCATGATGAATGTCAACGACCCCGACAGCGTCGCCCAGGCGGTGGACTTTGCCGGCAAAAAATTCGGCGCGGTGACGGTGCTGGTCAACAACGCCGGCGTCACCCGCGACAACCTGCTGCTGCGGATGAAAGACGAGGAGTGGGAAGCCATCATGGACACCAACCTGAAATCAGTCTACCGCCTGAGCCGCGCCTGCCTGCGCGGCATGACCCGGGCGCGGCGCGGGCGGATTATCAACATCACCTCGGTGGTCGGCTTCACCGGCAACCCCGGCCAGAGCAACTACGCCGCCGCCAAGGCCGGCATCGCCGGCTTCACCCGCGCCCTCGCCCTGGAGGTCGCCAGCCGCAACATCACCGTCAACGCGGTCGCCCCCGGCTTCATCGAAACCGACATGACCGCAACGCTGGACGCCGCCCAGCGTGAGCGGCTGCGCGCCGCCATTCCCCTGGGCCGGCTGGGCGCGGCCCGGGATGTGGCCGCTGCCGTGGCCTTCCTGGCCGGCCCGGCGGCGGGCTACATCACCGGCGCCACCCTGCATGTGAACGGCGGCATGTTCATGGCTTGACCTTGACTTGCGCCGCCGGTTGTTGCTATTTTCCCCCCACCTTTCAACCCGCAACTACGGAGACCGAAGCCATGAGCAGCGTAGAAGACCGCGTCAAAAAAATTGTCGTGGAGCAACTCGGCGTGAGCGAAGAGCAAATCACCGCCGAGGCCTCGTTCATTGACGACCTGGGCGCCGATTCACTGGACACAGTGGAGTTGGTCATGGCCCTGGAAGAGGAATTCGACACCGTGATTCCCGACGACGAGGCCGAGAACATCACCACCGTCAAGCAGGCCATTGAATACATTGAAGCCCACCTGCCGGGCTGAGCCGCCGCCACGGTGACGGTGACGGCGGTGACGGCGGCGAGTTCCAAACGGCGCGTGGCGGTCACCGGCCTCGGCATAGTGTCGCCCCTCGGCGTCGGCCTTGCCGCCAACCACGCCGCCGTCACCAGCGGCCAAAGCGGCATCGGCCCGATTACCCGCTTCGACCCCGCCGGCCAGCCCTGCGCCATCGCCGGCGAGGTCAGCGGTTTTGACCTCGCAACCGCCACCGATGGCGTGGTGGCGGCGAAAGAGGTGAAGAAAATGGACCGCTTCATCCAGTTCGGCATGGCCGCCGGCATAGAAGCGGTGGCCGACAGCGGCCTTGAGGTCACTGAAGCCAACGCCGCCCGCATCGGCGTCTACATCGGCTCCGGCATCGGCGGCGTGGAGACCATTGAAAACACCGCCATTGCGGTGCGCGACCGGGGGCCGCGCCGGGTGTCGCCGTTCTACATTCCCATGAGCATCATCAACATGATCTCCGGCAATCTGTCCATCCTCTACGGCATGCGCGGGCCCAACTTGGCCATGGTCACCGCCTGCACCACCGGCACCCACGCCATCGGCGAGGCCGCGCGCATCATTGAATACGGCGACGCCGACGCCATGGTGGCCGGCGGCGCCGAGGCCGCCATCACCCCCACCAGCATCGCCGGTTTTGGCAATGCCCGCGCCCTGAGCCGCCGCGACTGCCCGCCGGCCGAGGCCAGTTGTCCGTTTGACCGCCGCCGCGACGGTTTCGTCATGGGCGAGGGCGCCGGCGTGCTGGTGCTGGAGGAGTGGCAGCACGCCAGCCGCCGCGGCGCGCGGATTTACGCCGAGTTGCGCGGCTTCGGCATGAGCGGTGACGCCCACCACATGACCGCCCCGGCCCCCGGCGGCGGCGGCGCCGTCCGCTGCATGGAAAACGCGCTGCGCAATGCGGCCATGGACGCCGCCGAAGTGGACTACATCAACGCCCACGGCACCAGCACGCCCCTCGGCGACGTGGTGGAAACCGAGGCGGTAAAAAAAGTGTTCGGCGCGCATGCGGCAAGCCTCACCGTCAGTTCCACCAAATCCATGGTCGGCCACCTGCTCGGCGCCAGTGGCGGCGTGGAGGCGGTGTACACCGCGCTGGCGCTGCACCACCAGACCGCGCCGCCGACCATCAATCTGGCGCAGCCCGACCCGCAGTGCGACCTGGACTACGCCCCGCACAGCGCGCGGCCGATGAAGATTCGCGGCGCCCTCAGCAACTCATTCGGCTTCGGCGGCACCAACGGCACCCTGGCCATGGCCCGCGCGTAGCGCGCAGCCGCAATCGTCGTGGCGCGTGGCAAGTTCGGGGCCGCCGGCCCCAATATTTTAATCGCCCTCACCCTCGGCGGCGCGCTGGCGTTGCTGGCGCTGCATTACGCCGGCCACCGCGCCATCACCCCCGGCGCCGAGCCGTACCTCATCGCGCCCGGCGCCACCCTCGGCGATTTTGCCGCTGAATTGAAAAAACGCGGCGTCCTGCGCGAAACCGCCTCGTTTCTGCTGTGGGCGCGCCTGCGCGGCGGCGGCCGGCGGATGAAAGCCGGCGAATACGACCTGAGCGGCGCCGATTCCATCGTCAAAGTGCTCGGCATGGTCACGCGCGGCGAGGTGATCCACTACTCACTGACGGTGATTGAGGGCTGGCGCTTCCGCGATATCCGCACCGCCCTCGCAAAAGCCGGCCGCCTGCGCCAGACCCTCAGCGGCCTGAGCGATGCCGAGGTGATGGCCGCCCTGGGCCGGCCGGGGGTGCATCCGGAGGGGCGGTTTTTCCCCGACACCTACCGCTATACTCCGGCGCAGACCGATGCCGAGGTTTTGCGCAACGGTTTTGCCCGCATGGACGCCGAATTGGCCCGCGCCTGGGCGGCGCGCGCGCCCGGCCTGCCGCTGCGCTCGGCGGAGGAGGCGCTGGTACTGGCCTCCA
The DNA here is from genome assembly GCA_028817275.1 of Gammaproteobacteria bacterium. Classification (GTDB taxonomy): domain Bacteria; phylum Pseudomonadota; class Gammaproteobacteria; order Arenicellales; family Spongiicolonaceae; genus Spongiicolonus; species Spongiicolonus versatilis. Next base: position 7,793 of record JAPPPZ010000030.1, on the reverse strand, counting down.
TCATTGAAAAAGAAACCGCCCTGGCCGCCGAGCGCGGCCGGGTGGCGGCGGTGTTCACCAACCGCTTGCGCAAGCGCATGCGCCTGGAAGCCGACCCAACCGTGGTCTACGGCCTCGGCGACAAGTTCACCGGCAACATCACCCGGGCGCACCTGCGCGCCGACAATGCTTACAATACCTACACCCGGCGCGGCCTGCCGCCGACGCCCATCGCCTCGCCGTCGGCAGCCTCACTGCGCGCCGCCACCCGGCCGGGCGACAGCGACGCACTGTATTTTGTCGCCCGGGGTGACGGCAGCCACGAATTTTCAACCACTTACCGCCAACACCTGCGCGCTGTTCGCAAGTTTCAACTGAAAAAATGAAAGGCAAATTCCTCACCCTGGAAGGCATCGACGGCGCCGGCAAATCCACCGCATTGCGCTTCGTCAGCGGCTGCCTTGACCGCCACGGCGTCCGCCACACCGTCACCCGCGAGCCCGGCGGCACGCGGCTGGGCGAGGCCTTGCGCGACCTCATGCTCCACGACGCCACCACCGAGGTTTGCGCCGAGGCCGAGACACTGCTGATGTTCGCCGCCCGCGCCCAGCACTTGAACGATGTCATCCGCCCGGCCCTGGTGCGCGGCGAGTGGGTGGTCTGCGACCGCTTCACCGACGCCACCTACGCCTACCAGGGCGGCGGCCGCGGTGTGGCGGAGGCGCGCATCGCCGCGCTGGAATCGTGGACGCAGGGCGAATTTCGGCCGCACCTGACGCTGCTGCTGGACATGGAGCCGGCTGCCGCCGGCCGCCGCATCAAAGCCGCCGACCTTTTTGAGCGCGAGAGCAGCCGCTTCATGCGCCGGGTGCGGCAGGTGTACCGTGAACGCCAGCAGGCGGCGCCGGCGCGGGTCCACCTGGTGGACGGCGCGCAGGAGTTGCCGGCGGTGCGCGCCAGGGTGGAGCAAGTGATTGGCGGATTCGTCCACCAGGCGCGGGAGGCGGCGTGATGGACGTCCACCCGTGGAACCGCGGCCTGTGGACAATGCTGCTGCGCGAGTGGCAGCGGCTGCCGCATGCGCTGATGTTTTACGGCCCGCGCGGAATGGGGCGGACGGCCCTGGCCATGGCGGCGGCGCGCAGGTGCCTGGCCGGGGAGGCCGGGGCAGAGCAGGGCGGTGATGGCACATTGTTTGACGCCGCCACCCACCCCGATTTCCACCTCCTCACCACCGAGGAGGCGGCCGCCGCGGCTGGCGAGGAAAGTTTGTTCGCCCGCTATGCGGCGCGCTATCTGGAGGAGCGCAAGGGCAAAACGCCGAAGAGCGGGCCCAGGACGGTGATCACGGTGCACGCGGTGCGGGAGTTAATCGACGATCTGGTGACCCGGCCCGGCATAGCGGCCTGGCGGGCGGTGTTAGTGGCGCCGGCCGAGGCCATGAACGCCAACGCCGCCAACGCGCTGCTGAAAGTGCTGGAGGAACCGCCGCCGGAAACGCTGTTTCTGCTCACCGCCGGGAACTTGTCGCGCATTCCGGCGACCATCCGCAGCCGCTGCATGCTGCTGCCGCTGTCACCGCCGCCGCCGGCCGAGGCGCGGGCGTGGCTGGCGCGGGAAGCCGGTGACGGCGCCGGTGAAGCCAAGGCGGCCGATGAACTGCTGGCCCTGGCCGGCGGCGCGCCGTTGCGGGCGGCCGAATTGCACGGCAGCGGTTTCGCCGCTTTCCACCGCCAACTGCAACATGATGTGGAGCGGCTGTGGGGCGGGCAGGGCGGCGGCGCTTTTGCCGCACAATGGCCGGCGCAAGGGCCGCCGGCGGTGGTGGCGGCGATGCAGCAAATCGTGGTGCGGCGCATCCGCCAAATCCTCACCCATGGCGGCGGCGGCACTGCGCGGCTGTTTGCGCTTTATGACCACCTGAGCGGCGTGCGGCGGGTTTACGACAATGTGCTGGACGCGCAACTGCTGCTGGAAGAGTTGGCAATGGCGGTGGAGGCGGCCGGGCGGCCGGGCGGCCGGGTGACGGTGAGCAAGTTAGAAACTCTTCCAAATCGCTAAGTTAGCGGAAATTCCTGCGATGTTGGTTGATTCCCACTGCCACCTGACTTACCCGCCGCTGGCGGATGATGTGGACGCCGTCATTGCCGAGGCCGCCGCCGCCGGGGTGGGCAAATTGCTGGCAATCTCGGTGAAGGCCGAGGAGTTTCCCGCCTTGTGTGCGCTGGCGGTGGCGCACGAAAATGTCTTTATTTCCGCCGGAATTCATCCCAACGAGCGTGGCGGCGCAGAGCCGGATGCGGACGAATTGGCGGAAATGGCGCGCGCGCCGAAGGTGGCGGCGGTGGGCGAAACCGGGCTGGATTATTTCCGCAGCCAGGGCGACCTGGACTGGCAGCGGCAGCGTTTTGACCGCCACATCGCCGCCGCACAGGCCGCGGGCAAGCCGCTGGTCATCCACACCCGTGAATCCATGGACGACACATTGGCGGTGCTGGAAGCGGCAACGCACGGCGGCGGGCTTGGCGCCGGCGGGGTGATGCATTGCTTCACCGGCGACTGGGCGCAGGCCAGGCGGGCGCTGGACATCGGTTTCTACCTGTCATTTTCCGGCATCGTCACTTTCAAAAACGCCGCCGCTGTGCAAGAAGTCGCACGCAAAGCGCCGTCCGAGCGCATTCTGGTGGAAACCGACGCGCCGTTCCTCGCCCCCGTGCCGCACCGGGGCAAACCCAACCGCCCGGCCTGGGTGCGCCATGTGGCTGCGCGCCTGGCCGAGTTGCGCGGTGCCGATTTGGAGCAAATTGCGGAGGTGACGACGGCGAATTTTCACCGGCTTTTTACGCTGGCGGCGGATTGATTGGGTTCGTATAATCTATATTATGTAAAATAATGGAATGGGCGAATAAAATCATGTGTCTGCCCCGTTCTCACCGGGGATTTCCTGCCCATAAATTGGAATGGCAGAAAAAAGCCGCGCAATGGCGGGCGAAAAGCGTGTTCGCGCGCTTTTTGATATGAAACCCGCGCCGCCAGCGGTTTGGCGGTGCGGGAATTGTTGTTGTCGGTTCAGAATCGCCATTCGCCGGTGAGCAGGTCGGATGTGCTGAGGCCGTCAGCGGCGGTGAGGTTCAGGCCAAGGTTCAACCGCCCTGCTCTCTTGCGGCCAGTGAAAGTGAGGCGGTCTTCCCCGGCGCCGTCACCGGCCAAGTGCGTGGCGCCGGACAGGCGGAGGGTGGCGGTTGCAAACGGCCGCCAATCGTTCATCTGCCGGCCGACTTCGCCGGCGGCGGTGATGCGCATGGTGTGGACGGTGACCTTGGGCAGCCGGGCGGCGGGGTCCAATGTTGCCCGGCTGTATAGCGCGCCGACTCTTGCGCTCAGCATGCCGCTGGGCGCATGGGTGATGTTGAAGGCGGCGGTGAGGACGGTGAGGTCGGTCTTGATGTCGACGCCGCCGAGTTCTTTCAGTTCAGCCTCGCCGCTGCCGTAGCCGATGGTGGTCCAGAGTTGGGCGTTGTTCAGCCGCCGGGTGAGATACGGATGCACGCTGGTGAAGTTGGTTTCCAGGGTGCTGGTCACGCCGTTGGCGGTGAAGTTCATGTCGCCGTCGTTGTTGGCGGCGGCGATGCCGATGAGGCCGTCGCGCCAATTTGTGTCGACGCCGAGGTGGAACGCCGAGGTGTCGCCGTCGTAGTCCACGCCTTCGTGGTCGCCGTCCGCCGACACATAGCCGCCGCTGCCCCAAATGCTGACACCGCGGCCGCTGTCGACTCGTTGAGTAATCGCGTCCGCCGCAAGTTGCCCTACTCCCCGCGCCACCGCCGCCACCGGCGCCTCCAGCCGCTCGGCCCGGGCCGTGGGATTGTCGGGGACCGGAGCGTTGGGGTCGACATAGCCGTCGTTGGCGGCGATGGTGATGGTGATACCGGTGCTAATGGTGGTGAAAGTGTCGGTGGTGAGCAAGGGGGTCAGCACCGGCACTGGCACGATGATGGTTTCATCGGGCTCTGCGATGTTGTCATCGGTGATGGAATAAGTTCGGATTGAACTGAAGTTGCTGGTAGGCCGGAATACGCCGGTTGGCCACGACACATCATCCGTAGACGGATAGTCATCTCCGGCGGTTGCAGTTCCTGAGAAATCAAACCCAGCCCACGCTACCCGTCCAGAAGTTAGGCCGCTGATGGTGAGGGTGATGGTGACGGTGTCGCTTTCGTTTGCCCGGCAGTCGGTGCAGGCGGGGCCGCCGTTGACACTGGCGGTGAAAGTGTAGGTGCGGGCGGTTTGGGCTTCCGCCGGCGGGGCCGCGATTAGAACAATCGCGGCGAGGAGGATGACGCTAGTTAACCCCGGAATCGGGAGGGGGCGGTAAATTCGGCGGTGGGTTTCATGGTCAGGGTCCTCCGGGGTTTCGGGGTTTCAGGGTGAGGGTGAGGATAGCACAAATCCCCGGGCGGTTGCGGCGGGTTTTAATTGGGTTTATATTAGCCGGTCCGCAAACCCGACCTGGGCAATTCGATGGCGCGCAGCACAAAAAAGACGGCCGGCAAAAAAACCGCGCGGCGCACCGCAACGCGCGACTCTATGGACATTGACGGCTACATCGCCCAGCGCGGCCGCGCCGAGATGGTGAAGCAGGTGCGCGAGAAAATTAACCAACTCGGCGTCACCTACATTTACTACCAGTTCATTTCGGTCACCGGCCGCATCGTCGGCAAGGGCGTGCCCGCCGACCACTGGGAAAACACCGCCCGGCGCGGCTTTCAATTGGTTTACGGTTCCACCGCCAACCTTTTTCTCAACCGCCACGGCCAGTACATCGGCTACGGACCCGAGGCCGCCGAACTGGTGGGCATTCCCGATCCGGAAACTTTCTGCCAGTTGCCGTGGGACAAGCGCGTGGCGCGGGTGTTTTGCGTGTGCTTTCGCAACCGCGAGGAGCGGGTGAACCCCGGCGGCTTTCTCACCTCCGACTGCCGGGGCAACCTGAAGCGCATCCACGCCGAGTTTCAGCGCAAGCACAAACTGCACCTGCGCGCCGGCACCGAGCCGGAAATGATGTGGCTCAAACGCGGCGAGGACGGCAGGCCGGCCGGCGGATTTTCCAAGCCCTACTGCTACCACATTGACCAGTTTGAGTCGCTGCGCCCGGTGTCCATGCAGGTGGTGGAATACGCCCGCTTCATGGGCCTGGACATGGTGCAGGGCGACCACGAGGACGCGCCGGGGCAGTTGGAATTGAACTGGATGTTTGACGAGGTGCTGCGCAACGCCGACCGCCTGTCCACCTACCGCCAGATATGCGCCCAGGTTGCGCGCGAGCACAACCTGATTGCATGTTTCATGTCCAAGCCGTTCATGGGCGTGTCGGCCTCCGGCTGCCACCACAATGTTTCGCTGTGGCGCGGCGGCGCGGACAAGGTGAACAAACTGGGCCACAAAACGCTGCCCGGCATGGCCGGCAACTTCACCTACCTGAGCGGCGGCGCCAACACTTTCATGCCCGACACCGCCGATGCGCAACGGCCGGGCAAGACCGGCCTGATGGCCATCGGCGGAATCATGGCCCACCTCGGCGCCCTCACCGCCATCGGCTGCTCCACCGTCAATTCCTACCGCCGGCTGTGGGACACCGGCTTCTGGGCGCCGGTGTTCGCCGACTGGGGCTACCAGAACCGCACCACCGGCATGCGCGTGTCGGCGCCGGGCCGGTTTGAGTACCGGGCGGTGGATTCGGCGGTGAACCCCTACCTGATGGGCGCCGGCATTCTCAAGGCTTTTGACGACGGCCTGACGCGCAAACTGGACCCCGGCGAGCCCGAGGAGCGCAACATCTACCAGGCCATGGAGGCCGGCAAACAGGTCAAGAAACTGCCCATGTCCCTGGGCGATGCGCTGGACCGCCTGGAGAAAGACGAGGTCATCCGCGCGGCCATGCCGGACGAGATGCTCAAGGTCTACATGGAGTACAAGCGCGACGAGTGGGAAAAGTTCATGGCCACTGTCACCCAGTGGGATGTGGACACCTACCTGGACTGCCTGCCCTGAGGCTTGCGTTATGTGCGGAATCGCCGGACTCATCCACCGAGGCAAAACATCCGACATCGGCGCGGAACTCACCGCCATGCTGCAGGCGCTCAAGCACCGTGGGCCCGACTCCACCGGTTTTGCGCTGTACGGTGACGGCGGTGAAGGTGACGGTGAGCGTTACGTGATGCGCTTCAAAGTCGCCGAGCAGGAGGACATCAGCAAGGGCTTTCACATCCACGAGCAGATGCGCCGCCGCCGGGAAATGGTGGACGCGCGCATGGCCGAGCGCGGCGCGGCGGTGGTGAGCGCCGAGCAGGCCACCGAATACGCTTTCCGCTATGTGTTCACCTACGCCGGCGAGATGAAACCATTGGCCGACTACATTGAGGACATCGACGGCGCCGAGATTCTGTCCATCGGCCGCTCCCTGGAACTGGTCAAGGACCTGGGCGATGCCGGCGAGATTGCCGGCCAGTACGGCATCCAGGGCTTCACCGGCACCCACGCCATCGGCCACACCCGCATGGCCACCGAGTCCGACGTGGACATCCGCTCGGCGCACCCCTACTGGGCGTACCCGTTTAACGACATCGCCGTGGTGCACAACGGCCAATTGACCAACTACTGGAACTCGCGCCGCGCCATGGAACGCCGCGGCCACCGCTTCATGTCCAACTGCGATTCCGAACTCATCGCCGTCTATCTTGCCGATGCTCTGCACCGGGGCGGCGATTTGGAGGAGGCGATGCAGCGCTCGGTGGACGAACTGGACGGCGTGTTCACCTACGTGGTGGCCACCGGCGACAAACTGGGCATGGCCAAGGACGTGATGGCGGCGAAGCCCATGGTGTTGTACGAAAGCGACGATTTTGTCGCCCTGGCCTCCGAGGAGGTGGCCATCCGCTCCATTTTCCCGCGCGAGATTGAAACCAGCGACCCCTACGAAGGCGAGGTGCGGGTGTGGCAAAGTTGAGCGACAACTTCGCCGGCGAACGCCTCGGCGGCCGCGACCAGCAGGTTTTTTTCGACGCCGACCTGGGTGAGGACGGCGCCGCCCTCACCTACCCCGGCGCTTTTGAGGTGGACTTCAACCGCCGCGCCGAGATCGACGCCGCCGGCATGGACGCGCGCGCTGTCAACATCCGCATCCGTGAACTCATGGCCGACGGAGTCGGCGCCATCACCGTCGCCAATCCGGGCGCCAAACATTCCCTCGGAGTCGGCATTCTCAACCGGCTGAATTTGGCCTTCGTCGGCTCCCTCGGCTATTTCGGCTGCGGACTCAACGACGGCCCCAACGTCACCGTCAGCGGCCGCGTCGGCTGGTCCTTCGCCGAGAACATGATGGCCGGCACCGCGGTGGTGGAAAAGAACGCCGGCTCCACTTTCGGCGCCGCCATGCGCGGCGGCGACCTGGTGTGCAGGGGCGACGCCGGCGGCCGCACCGGCATCGACATGAAAGGCGGCACCATCATCATCGGCGGCCGCACCGGCGCTTTCAGCGGCTTCATGATGCAGCGCGGCCGCCTCGTCGTCCTCGGCGACGCCGGCAAAAACCTCGGCGATTCCATGTATGACGGCGTCATTTACGTGGGCGGCAAAGTCGCCGGCCTGGGCGTGGACTGCGTCGCCACTGAGATGACCGACGCCGACGTGGAATGGCTGGCCCGCAAACTCACCATCCACGGCATGGACACCGCCGCCGCCGCCAACATGCAGAAGTTCACCTCCGGCAAACAGTTGTGGAACTACGACAATCTGGAGCCGGCGGAGAAGAAGTT
>JAPPPZ010000027.1 GCA_028817275.1 Gammaproteobacteria bacterium | reverse complement strand
CGCCGCGCGCTGGAGCCGGTGAGCACGAATTTCAGTTTGCGCTTCTCGATTAAACGATGCACCTCGTCCAGCAGGGCGGGGACTTTCTGCACCTCGTCGATGACAACCCAGTCGCCAAACCCCTCCGGTATGCGCGCCGACAACGCCCGCGGATTGGCCAGCAGTTCATTGAAAACGGCCGAATCCAGCAGGTCAAAGAACAACCCGTCGCGGTAGAAATTCTCCACAAACGCGCTTTTGCCGCTGCCGCGCGGCCCGAAAAGGAAATAGGATTGCGCCTGAGGAGGGTTGAAATCTCGGGAAAACATGGCGGCAAAATACCAAGAAATGGTGCAATTTTCCATAAAAATTGGAAGTGAAGATGCCAAATTTACACGAAAATTGGAAGTGAAAACCCCAAAAATCATACAAAAACAGGCATTCCAAGGCCATTCGGCCAATGCAACGTTATAATCCCCCGCCATCAGCCCCGCCCCCATTTCCCCGGTGAAACTCAAAAATCTCTTCCGCCTCATCCTGCCGGCTCGTGCGCCGGGGCGGCGGTATGGGTATGTGGCGGGCGGCACGGAGTGCGGCGGGGTGCGCATTGCGCGGTGGCTGCATCCGCGGGAGAAGCCGAAGAGTCTGACGGCGGCGGTGGCGGAGGAATACAAAAAATACATTGCGGCCGGGGATTTCTGCATTGACATCGGCGCGCACAGCGGCGACTCCACTTTGCCCATGGCGGTGGCCGCCGGCAAGTCGGGGCTGGTGCTTGCGCTGGAGCCGAATCCGTTTGTCTATCCGGTGCTGGAAAAGAATGCGCGGATGAACCGCGGCCTGGTCAACATTATTCCGGTGATGGCCGCGGCCGCCGGGGCGGATGCGCCGCTGCTGTTCAACTATTCCGATGCCGGTTTTTGCAACGGCGGCGGCCACGCGGAAATCAACGCCGCGCGGCACGGTCATTTTTATCCGCTGGAAGTGCACGGCATTGACCTCGCCGCCGAGTTGCGCGAGTCCTTTGCCGGTGAACTTGCGCGGCTGAAGTTCATCAAGGTGGACACCGAGGGCGGCGATTTGTTTGTGCTGCAGTCCCTGGCCGAAATTATTGGGCGGCGCCGCCCGCACATCCTCGCCGAGGTTTACAAACACACTTCGCCGGATTACCGGCTGCAACTGCTGCGGTTTCTACAATCCAAAGGCTACACGGTTTACAAAACCCGCGGCGATGCGCAACTGAAAGGAGAAATGCTCGGCGAGGGCGACCTGATGCGGTGGGGGCATTATGATGTGTTTTGCATGGGCGAAGAACAGGGCGCCGCGTAGACTCTATTTTGCCCCGACGGTTTTTTCGTACAGCGACGGCGCCAGGTTGTTCGGGTCGTATTTTTGTTTGAGTTTGCGGGCGGCGGCGCCGTTGTAGATTTTTGCAAACTCGTCCGGCGAAAGGAAAGTGGAGGAGTAGAGCATTTTGATTCCGGACAGGGCGAAGCATTTTTCGTCGAGCAGGCGCGTGTAGTGGAAGTCCACATCGGCTTTCGGCCGCTCGGTGAGGCAGTAGCAGCCGACATTGAACAGCAACTCGCCGGCGGCGGCCGGGTAGCAGGTGGCGGCGGTTTGCGGGCGGATGGGAAGGGCCACCCACGGCTGGCCCTGCAGGTCCACATTGCGCAGGGCGAAGCGGGTGAACTCCTCGGCGTGCCGCCACGGTACTTCCCAGTCCTGAATTAATTTTTCGCGGCTGGTGTCGGGTTTAATGCCGAGAATTTTTTGCGCGCGGTTTTTGTACAGCGTGTAGCGGTTGTAAAACGCCGAACTGCGCATCGCCCGCGGCGCGTATTTGCGGAACAAACGGTAAACGCCGCCCTCCGGCACGTTCCAGAACCAGTCCGGGTCGTAGCGAAAAATATAATCCTCGGTTTTAAGGTCAAAGGCCGCGTCGCCGCGCAATTTTTTGTAATAAATTTCACGGTGAATGTCCACGGCCCCACCCCCGCCGTCCGTAAAAGCGCCGCTGGTCAGGTAAAATTCATCGGCCGAATAAAACAGCCCCTCGAGAAAATCCTGTTTACCGTTGTCCGCCGCCTCCCGCAGCGCGTCCAGATAAGCCGCCGCATCATGGTGGCGGGTGTTGGTGACGCGCACCCGCGCCCTGGCCGGGATGAGGCGGATTTTTGCGCGCAGGATGTAGCCGAGGGTGCCGTAGGAGTTGGGCAGGCCGCGCAGCAGGTCGGCGTGCTCGTTGTCCGGGGTGCAGGTGACGACGGCGCCGTCCGGCAGCAGCACGTCAACTTCCAGCAGCCCGTCGTGGACAAAACCGTGGCGAAAGCCGCTGGACTCGATGCCGATGCCCACCACCGCGCCGCCGACCGTGATGTGCTTCAGTTCCGGCGTCACCGCCGGCAAAAATCCGCGCGGCAAAGTGTGCGCCACCACTTGCGCGTAGGTGCACAGCCCCTCCACCTCCAGCACCCGGCTGCCGCGGTCCAAGTCCAGCACGTGGTTAAACGCCGCCAGCGAAACCGTCCGCCGCGCCGCGCGCCTGCCGCCGGCGTAGCGAAACAGGTTGGAGGTGGTGCGCTTGCCCAGCCGGAATCCGCCGCGCCCGCCGCCAAGCCGGCGCGCCAGTCGCGCCAGGCGGGTTTGGTATGCGGCATGCGGCATGGGCGCGAGTGTAACAAACGCCCGCGCCGCGCCGCCGACTGTTTTACAATGCGCGGATGAAACTCTGCGTCCTGAAAGAAAACCCGGCGGTGGAAACCCGCGTCGCCGCGACGCCGGAGACGGTGAAGAAATTTGTGCAACTGGGATTCACGGTGGCGGTGGTGAAGGGCGCCGGCGAGGGGGCGGCGATTGCGGACGATGATTTTCGCGGCGCCGGCGCCGCCATTGCCGGCGATGCCGCCGAGGCCATGCGCGATGCCGATGTGGTGCTGGCGGTGCGGGCGCCGGAAGGGGATTTTGCCGGCTGCAAAAAGGGCGCACTGCTCATCGGCCTGCTGGCGCCGCATGCCGGTGCCGATATTGTCGAGCGTTGCGCCGCCGCCGGCCTCACCGCCATGGCGATGGAGTTCATGCCGCGCATTTCGCGCGCGCAGTACATGGATGTGCTGTCGTCGCAGGCCAACCTGGCCGGCTACAAGGCGGTGGTGGACGCGGTGGCGTTTTTTCGCCGCGCAGTGCCGATGATGATGACCGCCGCCGGCACCATCGCCCCGGCGCGGGTGTTTGTGATGGGCGCCGGCGTGGCCGGCCTGCAGGCCGTCGCCACGGCGCGCCGGCTGGGCGCCATCGTCAGCGCCACCGATGTCCGCGCCGCCGCCGCCGAGCAGGTGCAGAGTCTGGGCGCCGCGTTCATCATGGTGGAGCAGGACGGCGCCGATGCCGAAACCGCCGCCGGTTACGCGCGCGAGATGGGCGAGGACTACAAGTGCGCGCAGGCGCAACTCATCGCCGGCCATATCCGCAACCAGGATATCGTGGTGTGCACCGCGCTCATCCCCGGCCGCCCGGCGCCGGTTTTGGTCAGCGAAGAGATGGTGAAGAGCATGCGCCCCGGCAGCGTGCTGGTGGACCTCGCCGTGGAGCAGGGCGGCAACTGCCCGCTGTCGCGGCCCGGCGAAATCGTCACCGCCCACGGCGTCGCCATCATGGGCCACGCCAACGTCCCCGGCCGGCTGGCGGTGGATGCCAGCGCCATGCTGGCGAAGAATTTGTACAATTTTGTCGCCACGCTGGTGGACGCCGGGCAGGGTGAACTCAGCGTGGATTACGACGATGAACTGGTACGCGGCGTGGCCCTCACCCGCGACGGCAGAATTATTCACCCGCAACTTCTGGAGGCGCGCGATGATTGAATCCATCGACCCGTTTGTTTTTCGTTTGGCGATTTTTGTGCTGGCGGTTTTTGTCGGCTACTACGTGGTGTGGAGCGTGACGCCGTCGCTGCACACGCCGCTGATGTCGGTGACCAACGCCATCTCCTCGGTGATTGTGGTGGGCGCGCTGCTGGCCCTGGGCGTGGAGCTCAGCGGCGAGGGCGCGGCGCTGTCGCGCGGCTTCGGCTTCGCCGCACTGCTGCTGGCCAGCGTCAACATTGTCGGCGGGTTTCTGGTCACCCACCGCATGCTCGCCATGTACAAAAAGAAAAAGTAAAAACCGTGTCGCCCAATCTCGCCACCCTCTGCTACCTGGTTTCCGGCGCGTTGTTCATCCTCGCGCTGCGCGGGCTGTCGTCGCCGGAGTCGTCGCGGCGCGGCAATGTGTTCGGCATGGCCGGCATGGCGGTGGCCGTCGCCACCACCCTTTCGCTGACCGGAATCGCCGACGGCTTCACCGCCGTCCTGCTGGCGGCTGGCGCGGTGGCGGGCGGGGCCTTTGGGGCGGTGGTCGCACGCCGCATACCCATGACCGCGATGCCGCAACTGGTGGCCGCGTTCCACAGCCTGGTGGGCCTGGCCGCGGTACTGGTGGCGGCGGCGGCGTTGTACAGCCCGCAGGCTTTCGGCATCGGCGCGGTGGACGCCGCCAGCGGCGCGGTGGTGCTGCGCACCGCCTCGCTGGTGGAGATGTCCCTGGGCGTCGCCATCGGCGCCGTCACTTTCAGCGGTTCGGTGGTGGCGTTCACCAAACTGCAGGGCCTGGTCAGCGGCGCGCCGCTGGTGTTCCCGATGCAGCATGCGGTGAACGCGGTGCTCGGCGTGGTGCTGGTGGCGCTCATGGCGTGGTTCAGCCTCACCGCCGAGCCGGCGGCGTTCTGGATGGTGGCGGCGCTGGCGCTGGCGCTGGGCGTGCTGCTCATCGTCCCCATCGGCGGCGCCGACATGCCGGTGGTGATCTCCATGCTCAACTCCTACTCCGGCTGGGCCGCGGCCGGCATCGGCTTCACCCTTGAGAACATCGCGCTCATCATCACCGGCGCCTTGGTCGGCGCATCCGGCGCCATCCTCTCCTACATCATGTGCCGCGGGATGAACCGTTCGTTCTTCAACGTGATCCTCGGCGGCTTCGGCGCCGACGGCGGCGGCACTGAGGCCAAATCCGCCGATGCCCGGCCGGTCAAGCAGGGCAGCGCCGAGGACGCCGCCTTCCTGATGAAAAACGCGGCCTCGGTGATTATCGTCCCCGGCTACGGCATGGCCGTGGCGCAGGCGCAGCACGCGCTGGCCGAGATGGCGCAGGCGCTTAAGAAAAACGGCGTGAGTTTGAGTTACGCCATCCACCCGGTGGCCGGCCGCATGCCCGGCCACATGAACGTGCTGCTGGCCGAGGCCGATGTGCCGTACGACGAGGTGTTTGAACTGGAGGACATCAACAGCCGCTTCGCGCAAACTGACGTCGCTTTCGTCATCGGCGCCAACGATGTCACCAACCCGGCCGCCAAAAGCGACCCGGCCAGCCCGATCTACGGCATGCCGGTGCTGGACGTGGAAAAAGCCGGCAGCGTGCTGTTCGTCAAGCGCAGCCTCGGCGCCGGCTACGCCGGCATATCCAATGAATTGTTCTACCGCGAAAACACCATGATGCTGTTCTCCGACGCCAAGAAAATGGTGGAGGGGATTGTGAAGGCGTTGTGAGGGCGGCAAGATGCCGGCGATAAGTTCTTTTTACGGCATCCTCATACAGATGCACTATAATGACCATGCACCGCCGCATTTTCATGCGGCTTATGCCGAGTACGCCTGCCAGGTTAACATCCGCACGTTGAAAATCATCCACGGCAAATTTCCCCGGCGCGCTTTTGCGCTGGTAAAAGCCTGGGCCGAACAACACCAGAGTGAACTGCTGGAGAATTGGGAGTTATGCAGAAAACACATTCCCCCCCGGACTATTCAGCCCCTGCGATGATTCCGCCCATCGTCTCTTCCGGGATACCGTGGAAGGTGAAGGATGTGGCGGTGGTCGGCGACCGGCGTTTGCACGTGCGGTTTAACGACGGCACCGAAGGCGATGTTGACCTTTCAGATTTTCTTAAACGCGACGACAAATATCTCGGCGTGTTTGTGCCGTTGCGCGACCCGGCTTTTTTTTCACGAGTCGGGCTTTGCTATGGCGCCGTCACCTGGCCCGGCGAGATTGACCTCGCCCCCGACAACATGTACCGCATCATCAAAAAACACGGCGAATACCGTTTGTAACCGGCGGTGACGGCGCAAAAACTTTCCATCGGCGCGGCACACATTGCATACCGGCGCCATGACGGCGCGCCGCCGACGGTGGTTTTTCTCGGCGGCTACTCCTCCGACATGGGCGGCACCAAGGCGCTGGCGCTGGAGGCGCACTGCCGGGCGCGGGGGCGCGGGGTGGTTTGTTTTGACTACCGCGGGCACGGCGATTCGGGCGGCGAGTTTTGCGACTTCCGCCTTTCCGACTGGCGCGACGATGTGCTGGCGGTGGTGGACCAGGCGACCGCCGGGCCGCTGGTGCTGGTGGGCTCCAGCATGGGCGGCTGGCTGATGCTGCTGGCCGCGCTGGCGCGGCGTGAGCGGGTGGCCGGCCTGGTGGGCATTGCCGCCGCCGCCGACTTCAGCGAGGACATTCGCCTGTCGCTGGGCGCCGAACAGCGGCGCGCCCTTGGCCAGGACGGCGTCATTCATCTGGGCGCCGGCGCTGAGGCCTACCCGGTGACGAAAAAATTTCTTGAGGACGGCCGCCGCCACCTGCTGCTGGACCAGGCCATTGCGCTGGACTGCCCGGTGCGGCTGCTGCACGGCATGCGCGATGCCGAGGTGCCGTGGCGGACCTCGGTGCGGGTGATGGAGCAACTGCGCGGCGCCGATGTGCGGGTGACTTTGCTCAAAGACGGCGGCCACCGTTTGTCGGCGCCGCCCGAGTTGGAATTAATCATGAACGCGGTGGATGAGGTGGCGGCGCTCGCCCGGCGCGCTCAGCGGCCGTAAATGGTGGTGGGCAGCCAGGTCGCAAGTTGCGGGAAGAACCACAGCAGAAACAGCATCAGCAGTTGAATGGCGACGAACGGAATCACCCCCTGGTAAATCTGCGTGGTGCGGATGGACGGCGGGGCAACGCCGCGCAGGTAGAACAGTGAAAAGCCGAACGGCGGCGTCAGGAACGAGGTCTGCAGGTTGACCGCCATCATCACGCCGAGCCACACCGGACTCATGGCGACGCCGGGCGAGATTTCCATGGTCAGCAGAATGGGCGAGACGATGGGGACCACGATGAAGATGATTTCAAGGAAGTCCAGAATGAAGCCGAGCAGAAACATGGTCAGCATCACCACCAGCAGGACGGTGACCACGCCGCCGGGCAATGTACCGAGAAACTCCTCAATGATTTCATCGCCGCCCAGTCCGCGGAATACCAGCGAGAACATGGAGGCGCCGATGAGGATGCCGAAAACCATGGACGACACCAGCAGCGTCTGCCGCAGCACTTCGGTGAGCACCCGCTTGCGTTCACCGTCCATGGCCCGGTAGGTGCGCACGATGCTGGCGCCGAGGCCCCAGGTGAGGCCCATGGCGCACAGCAGCGCGGCGAAGATGGCGCCCCATTCGGCGCTGCTGATGACGTCGCGCTGCATGCGCAAATCAAAAAAGGCGGTGAGGGCGAGCATCGCCACCAGGCACGCCGCGCCGAACAAAATGGGCCGGCCGCGCGCCTTGTCCAGCCGGTGGCCGGCCATCATCAGCGCGCCGGCGGCGCCCACCGACGCGGCCTCGGTGGGTGAGGCCAGGCCCGACAGAATGGAGCCCAGCACGGCGACAATCAGCAGCAGCGGCGCCAGCAGCGAGCGGCACAACTCGGCGGTGAAAGAGGCGCCGGCGGCGCCCAGTTGCAACTCTTCTTTGGGAATGGCCGGCGATGCCTGCGGCCGCGCAAAAGCCACCGCCGCCTGGTACAAAATATACAAACTCACCAGCACCAGGCCGGGGAGCAGCGCGCCGGCGAACAGGTCGTTCACCGACACCGAGCCCGGCGAGAAGTTGCCCATCTCAAACTGCGCCTGCTGGTAGGCGGTGGACAACTGGTCGCCCAGCAGCACCAGCACGATGGACGGCGGGATGACCTGGCCCAGGGTGCCGCTGGCGCAGATGGTGCCGCAGGCCAGCGCCGGGCTGTAGTTGCGCCGCAGCATGGTGGGCAGCGACAGCAGGCCCATGGTGACCACGGTGGCGCCGACGATGCCGGTGCTGGCTGCCAGCAGCGCGCCGACGATGCACACCGAGTAGCCCAGCCCGCCGCGCAGGCCGCCGAACAACTTGCCCATGTTTTCCAGCAGTTCCTCGGCGATGCGCGAGCGTTCCAGGGTGACGCCCATGAACACGAACAGCGGCACCGCCACCAGCACCTCGTTGCGCATCACCGCAAACACGCGCTGCGGAAAGGCCGACAGAAACGCCGCGTCAAAAACGCCAAACGCCGCCGCCGCCAGCGCAAACAGCAGCGAGCCGCCGGCCAGGCTGAACGCCACCGGAAAGCCGGCCAGCAGCAGCGCCACGATGCTGAGAAACAGCAGCGCGCAGAGAAACTCCGGGGCGGCGAGGAAACTCATGGACGGGGTTCACCGTTGTTGCCGTCGCGGCCGTCACTGTGGAGGTCGTGACCGTCATTGCTGAGTCTGCGGCCGCCGTTTTCGCCGTCCGTACCGCCATTTTCAGCACCGCCGCCGCTGAGAGCGGCGATGGCGGCGGCGGCGAGGGAGACGCTTTGGGCGCCCACCAGGGCGGCGAAAACCAGGATGACGGTTTTATACAGGTAGATGAGCGGCAGGCCGCTGGTTTCGGTGGAACCCTCCATCACCGCCCACGAGTTCACCACGAAACTCCACGACAGCCACCAGGTGAAGGCGCACAGCGGCATCAGCAGCAGCGCGCAGCCCAGCAGGTTGACCAGCGCCCGGGCGCGCACGGTGAAGCGCGAGTAGAAAACATCCAGCCGCACATGCGCCTCGCGCAGCAGGGTGTAGCCGGCGCCGAGCATGAACAGCAGGCCGTGCATGTACCAGATGGATTCCTGCATCATGATGGAGCCGTAGGAAAACACGTAGCGCATGATCACCACGGTGAACTGCATCAGCACCATGAACAGCGCGAACCAGGCGGTGGCGAATCCCACCGCGGCGTTGACCGTGTCCATGCACAGTTGCACCTTGCCGAGTACCCCCGGCAATGCGCCGCGCCGGGCGGCGACGAAGCGGCGCAGGTCGGCCGGTTCGTGGCGCAGCAGAAGCAGAAGCGGCAGCGCCACAAAACACGCCAGCGCCAGCAGCGCCAGCGCAAACACGGCGGCGCCGAACAGCGGCGGCAGGCCGCCCAGGTTGTTCCACAGCGCGCTTGGAGTCATATGGCAAAAAACGGCCGGGCCGCGTCACGCCTGGTGGGCGGGCGCGGGCCCGGCTTTGCCAGCGGCCGGCGGGCGCACGGTTAGCCGTGGAAGTCCACCAGTTCGCGTTTGTTCATGTACGACTGGTCGGAAATCTTCGACCATTTGATGACGTCCTTGCGGAACTTGATGAAACTGTCGTAGATCGCGCGGCTGGTGGCGTCGGTGGCGCCGGCGGCGGCCAGCACGTCTTTGGCGGCGGCGCCCATCTCACGGAACACCGAGTCGGGGAACTCCACCAGGTTGACGCCGTGCTCGTTAATGAGCGTGTCCAGCGCCTTGGAGTTGTTGGCGTTGAACTCGGCGAGGTCCACGTTGTTTTCGGCGATGGCGCAGGCCGTGAACATTTCCTGGTCGCCGCGCGACAGGCGGTCCCAGAAGTTTTTGTTGATGCCGAGGCTGAGCACGGTGCCGGTTTCGTGGAAGCCGGGGTAGTGGTAGTTCTTGACGATTTTGTAGAAGCCGAAAGCGAGGTCGTTCCACGGCCCCACCCATTCGGTGGCGTCGATGGTGCCGGCCTCCAGCGCCGGCATGATTTCGGCGCCGCCCAGGGTGACGGCGGTGCCGCCGAGTTCGTTAATCACCCGGCCGCCGAGGCCCGGCATGCGCATTTTCAACCCGCGGAAGTCGCTGGCGGAGGTGATGCGCTTTTTGAACCAGCCGCCCATCTGCGAGCCGGAGTTGCCGCATGGGAACGGCTTGACGTTGAAGTCGGCGCTGAGCCGGTCCCACAACTCCTGCCCGCCGCCGTGGTGCAGCCACGCATCCATTTCCGGCGGCGTGAAGCCGAACGGCACCGAGGCGAAAAAGTTGTAGCCCACCGATTTGCCCTGGTAGTAGTACTCGGCCGAGTGGTACAACTCGGCGGTGCCCTCCTGCACCGCATCGTGGCACTTCAGCGGGTGCACCAGTTCGCCGCCGCCGTAGACCCGGACTTTGTAGCGCCCGTCGGACATGGCCTCAATGCGCCGCCCGAAGCGCGCCGCGGCGGTGCCGAGGCCGGGAAAGTTTTTCGGCCACGAAGTGACCATCTTCAATTCCTTGACGCCCTGCGCAATGGCCGGCGCCGGCAAGGTGGCGGCAGCGGCGCCGCCAAGGGCCGCCGCACCGCCGATTAAAATTTCACGTCTTTTCATTTTTCAACTCCTCTGGTTGGTGGCTCCCGGACATCGGGCGCCGGTGAATGGTCGGGTTGGACGGTGTCCATTATTCCCCATCGGCGGGGGAAGGTAAAGGCGGGAAATTGGGGTTGTTTTGCGGCAACCGCTGCGCTAAATTCAACACTCACGCCCCGCCGGTGACCACTCATGGAGCAAATCGTGGAGCAAATCGCAAACAAGCCGCTTTCTGAACTGCTCGCTCTTCATGTTGCTATCAAGGATGAATTACGCAAGCGTGGCGTATTGCGGTCAGAGAATAGTCCGACCGGTGACCTTGCTGAGTATCTGTTTTGTGAAGCATTTGGATGGAAGCAGGCCCCGAATTCAGAAAAAGGGTTCGATGCGACTGATGACGATGGCAAGCGTTACCAAATTAAAGGGTTGCGCTTGCATCGACGTAAAAAGTCCCGGCAACTTTCTGCAATCCGCAGCCTCGATGGGGGCGACGCTGGGTTCGACACCCTTGCCGCTGTCCTGTTCAACCACAACTATGAGGTAATGCGAGCAGCGTTAATTCCGGTGAAAGTCGTTCACCGTGGCGCGAAACGCAATGACTATACCCGCAGCCACACGTTCTTATTACAGGACAAGGTGTGGGACGTTCGTGGAGTCATTGACGTGACTGAAAACCTGCGTAGGGCCGAGCGAGACATGCATTAGTCCAGCCCGGCGGCGACCCGGTCGCCGAACTCGCCGGTGCTGAGCATCTTTGGCTTGCCGTCCAGCGGCGGCAGGTCGGGGGTGGTGAAGCCGGCGGCGAAAACTTTTTGCATGGCGCGGCGGATGTCATCGGCCTCTTTTTTCATGTCCAGACTCATTTCCAGCATCAGCGCGGCCGAGCCGATCATGGCGCAGGGGTTGGCGGTGTTTTTGCCGGCGATGTCGGGGGCCGATCCGTGCGACGGCTCATAGTAGGATTTTTCCGGCCCGATGCAGGCCGACGGCATCAGCCCCAGGGAGCCGAGAATGCCGCCGCCCTGGTCGCTGAGAATGTCGCCGAACATGTTTTCCATCACCATCACATCAAAGCGCCCGGGGTCCAGGCACAAATACGTCGCCGCCGCATCCACCAGCACATGATGCACCTTCACCTGCGGGTGCCGCGCCGCCGCTTCGTCCACCACCTCGTTCCACAGGACGCTGGACTTCAGCACGTTGCTTTTGTGAATGTTGTGCAGAATTTTTTTGCGTTGCAAAGCGGTGGCGAAGGCGGTCTCCACAATGCGCCGCACCTGCTCTTCGTTGTATTCCAGCGTCTCGCGCACAAAGCGCCGGCCGTCAGCGTCCACGCCGCGCTCCTTGTCGCCGAAGTAAAGTCCGCCCACCAGTTCACGAATCATCATGATATCGATGCCGCCGCCAATCACCTCCGGCCGCAGCGGCGAGAAGTGCGCCAGGGATTTGGGCAGCACGACCGGGCGGAAGTTGGCGTAGGTGTTGTAGCGTTTGCGCAGCGGCAGCAGTGCGCCGCGTTCCGGTTGTTCGTCCACCGGAATTTTTTTGGTCTCCTCATGGCCGAGGCCGATGGTTCCTTTGAGAATGACGTCGGCCGCGTCGCAGATATTCACCGTTTCCGCCGGGAAAGATTTGCCGCATTCAAAATAAGCCGCGGCCCCGAACGGCGCCGGCGCCAGTTCAAACTTCACCGCGCCGCGCTTTTCAATTGCGCGCAGCACTTTAACCGCCTGCGCCATGATTTCCGGGCCGATGCCGTCACCGGCGAGAACCGCAATGGTGTATTTTTTCATGGGCGCAGGGTAGCACAAGCGGGTGCTATCTTTTGGCGGCCCGCATGACCGAATTCCAATACCGCCACGGCCGCCTCAACCTGCCGTTCACCGGCCACTGCACTTTCGCCAAGGCGCCGGCGGCGGTGGACTGGCGCAGCCTCAGCGCCGATGCGGCGGTGCTCGGCGCGCCCAACGACATGGGAACGCAGTTCCGCCCCGGCGCGCATTCCGGCCGGCGCCGATTATGATGTGACCATTGACATTGACGGTTTCGACCCGTCCATCCCCCGCCCCCGCCGCCGCCGGCAGCGGCCTAAAACCGCCATTCGCCGCTGAGCAGGTTGGCGGTGGTGAGGCCGTCTTCCATGCCGACGGCCAGGCCGAGGTTCAGCCGCCCGGCGGTTTTGCGGGCGGTGAGGCTGAGGCGTTCCTCCTCGGCGCCGCTGCCGGTGAGGTATTTGGATCCTTCCAAGCGGAGGTTCACGGTTGGCGACTGCCACTCCACGCCGCCGCCCAGGTCGCCGGCGGCGCCGGTGTCGCCATCGCCGCTGTCGTGGCGGAGGTTCACGGTTAAAAATGACCGCCACGCATCGCGCCGGCGGCTGAGTTCGGCGGCGGCGTTCACGCGCAAGTTGTCCACGGTGACTTTGGGCAGGCGGCGGCTGGCGGCAGCGGCGGCGTCCAACTCGGCGCGGGTGAACAGGCCATCGGCACTCAGCGCCACGCCGGTCCACGGCGCAAACGACGCGCCCAAAGCGGCGGTGGTCACCGTGAGGTCGGTTTTGATGACAGTGTCGGGTTCGCGCAATTCGGCATCGCCGCTGCCGT
Organism: Gammaproteobacteria bacterium; assembly: GCA_028817275.1. GTDB lineage: Bacteria > Pseudomonadota > Gammaproteobacteria > Arenicellales > Spongiicolonaceae > Spongiicolonus > Spongiicolonus versatilis. The sequence goes on along the minus strand of JAPPPZ010000027.1, from coordinate 91 downwards.
GGCCGATGGTGGTCCACAGTTGCACTTCGCCGAACTTGCGCGTGAGGTACGGATGCACGCTGGTGACCTCGGTTTCCAAGGTGCTCTTCAT
>JAPPPZ010000077.1 GCA_028817275.1 Gammaproteobacteria bacterium | reverse complement strand
CGCAAAGCCCGAATAAAATCCCCCTCGCCGCCGAACTCCCCAAGCAACTCCCCGGCGCTCAGCTCGGCGCCGGTTTCCGCCCACCCCAGACCCGCCGCAAGCATGCCCGTCACTTTCTCCGCGCCCAGGCCGCGGGCGCGCAGTTGTTGCAGTGAGTCGCTGCCGTCGCGTTTGGCCATGCGGCGGCCGGTTTGGTCGTGGAGCAGCGGCGCGTGCCAGAAGTCCGGCGGGCGATGGCCGAGGGCGCGGTGGAGTTCCAACTGGCGCGGGGTTGCGTGGAGCAGGTCGGCGCCGCGCACCACATCGGTGACGCCCATCAATGCATCGTCCACCACCACGGCCAGTTGGTAGGCGAAGACGCCGTCAGCGCGGCGCACCACGAAGTCGCCGGCCTCCCGCTGCAGGTTTTGTTTTTGTTCGCCGGCAATTTTGTCGTGAAAGATGACAGTGCACGGCGGCACTTTGCAGCGCAGTGCAAACTTTTTTTCACCGTCGCTCAGGCCGCGGTTGCGGCAGGTGCCGGGGTAAACCGAATGCTGTCCGCCGTGGGGCGCGCTTGCGGCTTCGGCGATGTCTTTGCGCGAGCAGCGGCATGAAAAAAGTTTGCCCTGGCCGCGCAAAGTTTCCAGTGCATCCGAATAAAATTCTTCGCGCTGCGATTGGTTGTACGGCGCCGCCGGGCCGCCGCAGTCCGGGCCCTCGTCCCACTCAAGTCCCAGCCAGCGCAAGTCGGCAAGAATATTTTCCGCGCTGCCGGGGCGGACGCGCTGCCGGTCCAGGTCTTCCATGCGCAAAATAAACCGCCCGCCCGCAAGCCGCGCCTGCATCCACGCCAGCAGCGCGGTGCGCAGGTTGCCGAGGTGCAGCGCGCCGGTGGGGCTGGGCGCGTAACGCCCGCAACGCGGTTGGTTCACGGCGCGCCGGCCAGGGCGTCGCGCCGGACGCGCCCGGCCAGCGCCGGGTCGATGCCGGTCTCAATGATGGCCGATTCCAGTTCGCCGGCGTCCACGTTGCGCGCCAGGGAAAAGTCCGCCGGCAGCGGCACGGCGCCGTCCAGTTTGGTCAGGCGGCGGTATAAAAAAACGCGGTCGCGGTTCTCATGCAAACTCTGCACCACTGCCCGGCGGTTGCGCAGCGGCATGGCTTCAATGTGTTTGATGTTGGCGTAGATGTTTTCCAGCGATGAGAAACGGTTGATTAACAGCCCGGCGGTTTTTACGCCGATGCCGGCGGCGCCGGGAATGTTGTCGGCGCTGTCGCCGGCCAGGGCCAGGAAGTCGGCCACCTGCGGCGGCGCGACGCCCAGCAGGCGGTGAAGTTGCGCGGCGTCACGGACGCGGTCGCGGCACGGATCCCATAATTCATCGTCCGCGCCGACCAGTTGCGCGATGTCCTTGTCCGAGGTGACAAAAGTAAAGCGGAAATTTTCCCCGCCGTTGGCGCGGCAGCGGCGCGCCATGCTGGCCAGGTAATCGTCGGCCTCAAAACCATTACCGCCGACCATGGCGATGCCCATGCCCCGGGTCAGGATTTCGCACAGCGGGAATTGCGCGCGCAACTCCGGCGGCGCCGGGTCGCGGTTGGCTTTGTAGGGCGGGAACAGTTTTCTGCGGAAGGAATTTTTCAGCCCGCCGTCAAAGGCCACGGCGATGTGGCGCGGCTGCAGGCGCGCCAGCAGGCCGCACAAAAACCGCGCGTAACCGTAAACCGCGTTCAGCGGCCGCCCGCAGTCACCGGCAATGTCCGGCGGCAGCGAGTGCCAGGCGCGGAAAATTAAAACGCTGGCGTCAATGAGAAATGCGTGGGACACGGCGCGCCGCCGTCAACTTTTCGCCCGGCCGGCAAAGCGCCGCGCATGAAAAAAGAAAAAATACAAACCGGCCGCGGCCATTGGCACGCTCAGCAACTGCCCCATGGTCAGCCAGTGAAAGGCGATGAATTGCAGGTGGGCGTCCGGCTCGCGCGCAAACTCCACGGCGAAACGCAGCACGCCGTAGGCGGTGAGGAACAAGCCGAAAACTTTTCCCGCCGCCCGCCGCCGCGCCGAGTAAACCCACAGCAGAATGAACAGCACCACGCCCTCAAGCGCGGCCTCGTACAGTTGCGACGCATGGCGCGCCACCTGGTCCACCGCCGGGAACACCATGCCCCAGGGCAGGTCGGTGGGGCGCCCCCACAGTTCCTGGTTGATGAAGTTGCCGATGCGCCCGGCGAACAGCCCCACCGGAACCAGCGGCGCGAGAAAATCGGCCACCGCAATCGCGCTGCGTTTGCTGATGCGCGCAAACAGCCACACGCCGGCGGCGACGCCGAGCAGGCCGCCGTGAAAAGACATGCCGCCCTGCCACACGAAAAAAATTTCCAGCGGGTGGCTCACATACCAGGCGAAGTTGTAGAACAGGCAGTAGCCCAGCCGCCCGCCGATAATCACGCCGGCGATGATGTAGGCGGTCATGTCCCACACCTGCTGCGCGCGCCAGCCGCTGCCGGGGCGCCGGGCGCGCAGGACGCCGAGGCCGAGGCCGCCGGCGAAGCCGATGAGATACATCAGCCCGTACCAATGCACGGCAAAGTCGCCGATGCTGAAGGCGGCCGGGCTGAACTGTGGGTGAACCAGCATGAATTAAAAAACACCGGCGGAAAACAAAAACGGATGGGCGAGTCCGGCCAGCGCGAACAAAATAAAACCGAGCAGGGCGACGGTGAGGTCCTTGCTGAACGGTTGTTTGCCGCCGAAATCCGCGCCGCGCCGGTTGAGGGAGAACATTGCAAACAGCGCAAACAAACCGAAGCCGCCGAACAGCACCGCCGATGCCAGGTCGCCGTTGCTGAGCAGATGCGCCGCGCTCCACAGCGCCACGCCCCACAGCATCGGATGGCGCGTCACGCGCTTTAAGTTGGTCGGCAGGCCGGTTGCGGCAAAGCCCGCCATCGCCGCCAGCATCAGCGGCATCGCCGCATCCGCGCCCCACGCCGGCGGCCGCCACAGCGGCACAAACGGCGCCGCCGCCTTGCCGCCGACAATGAGCGCCAGCGCGGCGAAGGAACTGAGCGCGAAAACCAGCCGGTAACGTTTAAGGCCGAGCATGCCGATTAACTTTTCCCGCGCGCCCGGCAGCGACGGCACCAGATGCACCGCGATGAACAGCACCATGCCGGCGGTGAGCGTGTTCACGGCGTCACCGTCCGCGCCACTTCGGCGCGCGCTTCTCGGCAAAAGCGCGCGGCCCTTCGCGCGCGTCTTCGGAGTGCAGCATGGCCTGGTAGGCCGGCAGTGTTCCGCCGCGCAGCAGCGCATAGCAGTCGGCGGTGTTCAGGTTCTCGGTGGCGCGCACCACTTCCTTGACCGCGGCCACCGCCAGCGGCGCGGCGTTGACGATGTCGGCGGCCATGGCGCGCGCGCTGTCCATCAGTTGCGCCGCGGCGGCCACGCGGTTCACCAAACCCCAGCGCATGGCCTCGGCCGCGCCGAGGCGGCGGCCGGTGAGCAGCATTTCCATGGCCGCCTGCATCGGCAGCCGGCGCGGCAGGCGGAAAGCGGCGGCATCGGCGAGGACGCCGACAAAAACTTCCGGCAGAAAAAATTCCGCGTGGTCGGCGGCCACCACCAGGTCGGCGGACAGCGCCAGTTCAAAACCGCCGCCCACCGCAAAACCGTTCACCGCCGCAATCACCGGCTTGTTCAAGTTCGGCAACTCGGTGATGCCGCCGAAACCGCCGGCGCCGTAGTCGGCGTCGTAGGCCTCACCGCCCGCCGCGGCTTCCATATCCCAGCCGGCGCAGAAAAACTTTTCACCGGCGCCGCGCAAAATGGCGACGCGCAACTTCGGGTCGTTGCGGAATTCGGCAAACACTTCGCCCATGGCGCGGCTGGTGGCGGCGTCGATGGCGTTGGCCTTGGGCCGTGCAAGCGTCACCTCCAGAATGGCGCCGTCGCGTTTGGTTTGTACAGTGTCGCTCATGGTTTTGTTCTCAGCCGCAGCAGCGCGTCCACCGCCACCGCGCCGCGCGGCAGGGCGAACAGCGGGTTCACATCCAGTTCCACCAGCCGCGCCGCATGCTGCTCGGCAAATGCCGCCACCGCCAGCGCCGCCGCCACTAAGGCATCCCAATCGGCGGCGGGGCCGCCGCGCGCGCCTTGCAGCACCGGCGCCATGGCCAGTCCGGCGATGGCATCGGCGACCTCGGCGGCGCCGGCCGGCAACAGCAAGGATACCGCATCCCGCCGCTGCTCGGCCCACACGCCGCCGCCGGCAATGGTGAGCGCCGGGCCGAACACCGAATCGTTGCGCGCGCCGAGCAGCAGTTCGGCCAACGGCGCCGGCGCCATGGCTTCCACTACAAACCGTTCGCTGAGTCCAGCCATCGCCGCCACCGCCGCTGCAACTTCAGACTCACTCTGCAAGTTCAAGCGCACCGCGCCGGCCTCAGTTTTGTGCGCGAGGTCCGCCGCCACCGCTTTCACCGCCACCGGGAAACCGATTTCCACGGCGGCGGCGGCGGCATCGCCGGCGTTGCACAATTTGCCGGGCGGGAAGGTGAGACCGGCGGCGGCGAGGGCGGTGCGGCTTTGCCAGAGGTCCAGAACGGTGGTTTCGGCTTCGGGAACAGTGACGTCACCGTCACAGTCGTCGACCCGGGCGCCGGTAATGTTGACGGTGCGGTCCACTCTCTCTTGCGCACGGTGAATGTCGGCGGCGGCGCGGATGGCGCGCAGGCATTCTTCCAGGCCTTGCATGGGCGCGATGTTATCGGCGAGGAGTTGGCGGCGGATGTCCGGCGGCATGGTTTCGGGCAGGACGGCGGTGACGGCGCCGCGCGTTTTGCTTTCGGCGGCGGCCTTGGTGAAGGCGCCGCAGGTTAAACGCCATGCGCGGTCATCGCAGCGGTCGGCGCGCGGGAAATCCATCACCTTCAGCGTCACCGCCTGCGCGCCATCGCACACGGCGGCGAAACAACGTTGCTGCGCGTCGGGGTCGCCCCAGATGTAGGTGTGGTAGTCCAGCGGGTTGGCGAGGGCGACGCGCGGGCCGAGAACGGCGGATAATTTTTTTTGCTGCGCGTCGCTGAGGGGCGGCAGGTTGATGTGCAACTCTTCGGCAAGGTCGGCGACCGCGGCGGCCTCACCGCCGGAGCAACTGATGGAGGCGGCCGATGCATCCGGCAGCGCGCCATGCACGAAAAGAAATTTCAGCGCCTCCAGAAACTGCGGAACGCTATGCACGCGGGCGATGCCGAAGCGCCGGAAAAAAGAATCATACAGTTCGTCGCGGCCGCTGAGCGCGCTGGTGTGGCTGAGCGCGGCGCGGGCGCCGAGTTTTGATGCGCCGGACTTGAGCGCCACCAGCGGCACCTTGCGCTTCAGCGCGGCCATGGCGGCGGCGGCGAGGGCGCGCGCGTCGCCGACGCCTTCAAAGTGCAGGCCGATGGCCTTGACGCGGCGGTCGTCCAGCAGCGCATGCACGAAGTGCGGCAGTTGCAAAGCCGCCTGGTTGCCGGCCGCGATGAGGTAGGCGATGGGCAGCGCGCGCTGCTGCATGGAGAAGGTGAGGCTGAGGTTGCCGCTTTGCGAGATGATGGCGACGCCGGTGTCCACCGCCCCGCCGCCGTGCTGGTCGGGCCACAGCGCTGCGCCGTCCACGTAATTAAGTACGCCATAGCAGTTCGGCCCCACCAGCGCCATGTCGGCCGCCGCCGCCACCAGCCGCGCCTGGCGCTTTTTGCCGGCCGCGCCGCACTCGGCGAATCCGGAGGCGTAGCACACCGCGCCGCCGGCGCCGCGTTTGGCAAGTTGGGCGACGACTGCCACGCTGGCCTCGGCGTTGACGGCGATGAATGCGGCGTCCGGCGCGGCGGGCAAATCGTCCACCGAGCGGTGGCAGCGGCGGCCGCCGACGGTTGCGCGGCGCGGATGCACCGGCCACAACTCGCCGCGGTAGCCGGCGCGCTCGCTTTGGCGAATCACCTCGGCGGCCAGGCCGCCGCCAATCACCGCCACCGAGGCCGGCGCCAGCAGGCGCCGCAGGTTGCGCGCGCGGGCGCCGCAGTCCACGGCGCTATTCCAGCGGGCGCAGCATGGCGCGCGAGATGATGTGGCGCTGGATTTCGCTGGTGCCTTCCCAGATGCGCTCCACGCGGGCGTCGCGCCAGATGCGCTCCAGGGGAAAATCGCGCATCAAACCCATGCCGCCGAAGATTTGAATCGCATGGTCGGCGACGCGGGCGAGCATTTCGGTGGTGTACAGTTTGGCCATGGCGGCGTCGCTGTCGCTCATGCTGCCGCGGTCGTGCAGCCAGGCGGCGCGCAGGGTGAGCAACTCGGCGGCGGCCAGTTCGGTGGCCATGTCGGCGAGCTTAAACGAGGTGCCCTGAAACCTGCCGATGGCGCGGCCGAATTGTTTGCGCTGCGCGGCCCAGTCCACGGCCAGGTCCAATGCGCGCTGCGCGCGGCCGAGGCACATGGCGGCGACCTGCAGGCGGGTGGCGGCGAGCCACTGGTTGGCGACGCTGAAGCCGTGGTGCTCTTCGCCGAGCACCTGGGAGGCCGGCACGCGGCAGTTGTCAAACTCGAGGATGCAGTTGTGGTAGCCGGCATGGGAAACGCTGTGGTAGCCGGGGCGGATGGTGAAGCCGGCGGTGTTTTTGTCCACCAGAAAAGCGGTGATGCTTTTTCGCGGGCCGCGCGCGGTTTGTTCTTCGCCGCTGGCGGCAAACAGAATCACGTAGTCGGCGATGTCGGCGTGGCTGATGAAGTGCTTGGCGCCGTTGATGCGGTAGCCGCCGTTGACTTTGGCCGCGGTGGTTTTCATGGAGCGCAGGTCGGAGCCGGCATCCGGCTCGGTCATCGCCAGACATTCCACGCGCTCGCCGCGGATGGTGGGCAGCAGGTATTCCTCCACCTGCGCGCCCCGGCAGGCCTGCAGAATATTGCTGGGGCGCGCCACCAAATACTGCAGCGCAAAAGACGCGCGGCCGAGTTCGCGCTCCATCAGGGTGAGGGTGACGCTGTCCAGCCCGCCGCCGCCGAGGGCTTCGGGCATGTTGGCGGCGTACAAACCCTGTGCGATGGCGCGCTGTTTAATTTGCTGCGCGAGTTGCGGGCGCACCGCGTTGTTTTGCTCCACCTCCGCTTCAAAAGGGTACAACTCGCGCTCCACAAAAGCGCGCACGGTTTTAACCAGCAGGTTCTGTTCTTCGCTGAGGGTGAAGTCCATGGCCGAAGTTTAACCGGCGGCGTTCTGCCGGCGCGCGCGGTTTTCGCGCAGCACTTTGCCGGCGCCGGCGTTCTCGGCCGCCAGCGCTTCCAAAATTGCGACGAGGCAGTTGTCGCGCCGCTGTTCCAATTCGCGCAGGCTGCGGCCGGCGGTTTGCTGCGCGACGCCATCGGCCATGGTTTCAATTAATTTTTCGCCCATGGGCGGCGGCGGCAGTTTGCTCCACGGAAATAATTGCGGGTCAAAGTGGCGCAGGGTGTGGCGCATGCCGCCGGCGCCGCCGGCCAGATGAAAAATCATGCACACGCCCCACAACGCCCAGCGCAATCCCGGGCCGTAGGTGATGGCGGCGTCCAACTCCTCGGTGGTGGCGGCGCCCTCGTTCACCAGGTGCAGCGCCTCGCGCCACAGCGCCTCTTGCAAGCGGTCGGATAAAAACCCCGGCACCTCGGCACGCACCCGCAGCGGATGCATGCCGATGGAACGGTAAAAGTTCACCGCCTCTTCAACATGCGCGGCGGCGGTTTGCCGGCCGCCCAGCACCTCCACCAGCGGCAGCAAATAGACCGGGTTGAACGGATGGCCGACGACAATGCGCTGCGGGTGGCGGCAGCCGGCCTGGAAATTGCTCGGCAGCAGGCCCGAGGTGCTGGAGGCGATGACGGTGCGGCGGTCGGCGAGTGCGTCCATTTGCGCATGCAGTTCGCGCTTCAAGTCTTCACGCTCCGGCGCGCATTCTTGAATGAAATCGGCCGCCCGGCACATCGCCGCCAGGTCCGGCGCAAAGCGCAACCGCTCCCGCGACGCGCCTGCCGATAGGCCGAGCCGGGTGACCGCCGGCCAGGCGTTGTCCACCGCCTCGCGCAGCCCGGCTTCGGCATCGGCGGCCGGATCCCAGGCGATGACATCCAGCCCGTGGGCAAGGCAGCGCGCCGTCCACCCGGCGCCGATAACGCCGCAACCGGCGATGCCGACGGTTTGAATGGCGGCGGCGGCGGCCATCAAGCGCGTTTGCTCAACTTTAATTTTTCCCGCGCCTGCTGCGGGCCGAGAATGACGGCGCCCATGTTTTCCACGATGGCGCGGGCGCGGGCGACCAGTTGCGCGTTGTCGGCGAACACGCCTTTGCTGAGGTAGAGGTTGTCCTCCAAGCCGACCCGCACATGGCCGCCGAGCAGAACCGCCTGCGCGGCCATGGGCATCTGCATGCGGCCGATGCCGAAGCCGGCCCACACCGCACCGGCGGGCAGCGCGTCGGCCAAGGTTTTCATGGTGGCGGTATCGGCCGGCGCGCCCCAGGGAATGCCGAGGCACAACTGAAACATGGGCGGCGCGTCGATCAGCCCCTCCTTAATTAATTGTTTGGCGAACCACAGGTGGCCGCTGTCGAAAATTTCCACCTCCGGGCGCACGCCGAGTTGCTGAATGCGCCGCGCCATGGCGCGCAGGTGGTCGGGGACATTCACCATCACGTAACGGTCGTCGCCGAAGTTCATGCTGCCGCAGTCCAGCGTGCAGATTTCCGGCAGCAGTTCCTCCACATGGGCGAGGCGTTCCAGCGGCGGGATGAGGTCGCTGCCGGGGCCGGGTTTGCCGAGGCCGGTGTCGTCGTTCAGCACATAGTCGCCGCCCATGCCGGCGGTGAGGTTGATGACCATGTCCACGCCGGAGTCGCGGATGCGCGACACCACTTCACGGTACAGCGCGATGTCGCGGCTGCCCTGGCCGCTTTCGGGGTCGCGCACATGGCAATGCACAATGGCCGCGCCGGCCTTGGCCGAGGCGATGGCGGCGTTGGCGATTTCCTCCGGCGTCACCGGAATGGCCGGGTGCTTGCCGACACTGTCGGCGGAACCGGTGACGGCGCAGGTGATGAAAACTTCGGGGTTCATTTTTGTTTTCCTGTGTTGGGTGGCGGTGGTTATGGCCGGTGTAAATTTTCCTCGTAGAACTCCTGTATTTTAATGCGGGTTTTTTTGGATTTCAATAAACCCCGGCAAATCCTTCGCAGCACATCATCGCCCATATCCGCCAGGGGACGGATAATTCTTTGCGCGTACTCGTATTCCAACAGCGACACTTTTTTCAATGCGCGCCCGTTTGCAGTCCACATAACTCTGGTGGCGGATGAAAGGGTGGCCGCCTTTGTTCAGCATGCAAAACAAATCATCATCGTGGACGCTGTCCCTTACCGTGGAAATGGTGGCGGTGACCACGCCGCCGTCTTCGGAGGGGTTGGTCAGGATGATAAACAGATGCTTCTGTTTAATATCGGGATTGTTTTTATTCTCGGTTGGGCCGAGGTGGGTTTTGCCGCGCCGGCAGGTGAAACGCGCCCGCGGCATGAGTCAGGCCGGGCGCTGAAGAACCATGTCAATGGCTTCTTCCTCGCGCCGCACGGCGGCGATTTCTTTGGCGTGCTTTTTGCTGTAGCCCACCGCCTGCAGAATTACCTCGTAAGTGATGGGCAGCGAGGAGCCGCCGGGATCTTCCCACTCGGCGCAATGGGTTTGCGTGTAGTCGCGGATTTCCCACTGGTCCAAATGCCCGAATTCATTCCACACGGCATCCATCACCTCCATGTCGCACTCGCTCATTTCCTTGAGGTCGCGCCGCGTGATGTTTTTCTTTTTCAATTGCACCTGGCGGCCGGCTTTGTCAAGCATTGTCAAACGCCCCGCCCTGCATTTCTTTTTGCAAGGTGAACAGGGAATCGGTGGTGTAGCCGTCGCCGGATTTTTGTGTTGGCTGGGGGATTCTTGCCGGCACTTGTTTCATGCGCGGGATGACGGTTTCCTCGCCGCGCAAAATGCGCGCGTTGAAGTCCGGCCACGGGTAACTGTGAAACACCGGGAACGCATCCACCGCGGCGTAGTTGTACAACAGAAGCGGGCGGTTGCGCTCGCCAAGGTTGGCGCCGGAGGCGTGCAGGGTGCGCACATGGTGCACCGAGATGGAGCCGGCCGGCGCGGTCAGCGCCACCGCGCCGCGCACCGCATCGCCCAGCCGCGCGACGGGAATGCCGCCGATGAAGCGGCCGTTCTGGTGGTGGTCGTAGACCGGGCCGCGGTGCGAGCCGGGGATGACCATCAGCGGGCCGTTCCGTTCGGTGCAGTCCTCCAGCATCACGCCCACCGCCAACATGTCGTCGTTGGTTTGCGGATAGAACGCCCAGTCCTGATGCCACTCCACTTCGGCGCCGCCGGCTGCGGGCGGCTTGAAGTTCAACTTGGCATGGTCAAAGCGCGCGCTGCCGCCGAGCAGGTGCGCGACCAGGTCCACCATCGCGTCCATGCGCATGGCGCGGTCGTACACCGGGTCCACCTTGTCCGGGTCCACGATGCGCCGCAGGTTGCGCACGCCGCCGCTTTCGTAAACATCAAACAGCGCGCCGCTCAGTTCGCCGGCGCGCCCGCGTTCCAAAAAGTGCACCGTCACCTCGCGCAATTCGCGCAGCAACCCGGGCGGCAGAAAATTTTCCACCACCAGGTAGCCGTCGCGCTCATAGCGCCGTTTCAGTTCCTGCAGATTTAAGTTCACCGCCAACCCTCACCCCCGCCCGTGGACGCCGGCCGGTTTCACTTCGTACCCCGGCGCTTCCGGTTCATCGTCCACCATTTGCGCCGGAAAGCCCGGCGCGCGGATATCCACGCCGCACTTTTCCTCAAGGCGCCGCACCAGGTTCGGCGACCACTCGCGGGCACCGTAACGTTCGCGGCCGTCCCTGACAATGGCCAGCAGCAGCGGCGAGATTTCCAGCGGCACGCCGGCGCGCTCGGCCAGCGCCTGAAACAAACCGGCGTCCTTGGCCACCAGGTCCATGGTGAAGTTGATGTCGCGGCTGCCGTTCAGGATCACCTGGCTTTCGGTTTCGTGCACAAAAGAGTTGCCGGAGGAAATGCGGATCGCCTCGTACACGGTGTTTAAATTCATCCCGCACATTTTCGCCGTCACCATCGCCTCGCACAGGGCGGCCAGGTTGGCGGTGGCCAGGTAGTTGGTGACCACTTTAAGAATGGACGCCGAGCCCAGCGCGCCGGTGTGCAGGATGCGCCGGCCCATGGCGCGCAGCACCGGCATGGCGCGCTCAAAAGTTTCGCGCTCGCAGCCGGCGAAGATGGAGATGTTGCCGGTGGCCGCGCGGTGGCAGCCGCCGGAGACCGGGCAGTCCATGGGCGCGCCGCCGGCTTTGGTGACCAGCGCGCCGATGCGCCGCACCTCGGCCTCGTCGGTGGTGCTCATCTCGGCCCAGATGGTTGGCGCGCCGCTGCTGCTGCCGCCGGCGATGCCGGTGATGACGCCGCCGGCGCCCTCCATCACTTCGGCGCACGCCGCCGGCGACGGCAGGCAGGTGATGATGATGTCGGCATCGCGCGCCATGGCGGCCGGCGACTCGCCGATGGCGGCGCCTTTTTCGGCCAGTGCACCGACCGCGCCGGGGTCAAGGTCGAAAACGGTGAGGTCAAAACCGTTGCGCAAAATGCTGCCGGCGAGTTTGCCGCCCACATTGCCGATTCCGATGAAGCCGATGTTCATGCTGCCGCCCCGGGTGCGCCGATAATAGCACTTTGGCGCGCTTGACTTATGCCCGCTGCGGCGGGGACACTGGCGGCATGGGCACGGAGAAAAAACCCGCCCGGCGCGGCGGCCGGCGCCAGCGGCGCAGTGACCGCACCGCCGTCACCCTCAGCGCGCTGCCGGCATTGGAACGCAAAATTCCCGAATACGAAATTCTCAGCGCCGACCAACTGGAGGCGGTGCACGATGCCTCCATGCGCATTTTGGAGGAAACCGGCATTGATTTTCGCGACGACGAAGCGCTGCAGATGTGGCGCGCCGCCGGCGCCGAGGTGCAGGGCCAGCGGGTGCGGCTGGACCGCGCGCTGCTGATGGCGTTGGTGGCGCAGGCGCCGCCGCAGTTCACCCTGCACGGCCGCAACCCCGAGCGCAGCGTTCCCCTCGGCGGACGCTACACGATTTTTGCGCCCAACTACGGCTCGCCCTACGTGCGCGACTTGGATGACCGGCGGCGCTACTCCACGCTGGAGGATTTGCAGAACTTTCACAAACTCGCCTACCTTGCGCCGGTGCTGCATGTCACCGGCGGCATCACCTGCGAGCCGGTGGACATTCCGATCCCCAAGCGCCACCTGCACACCATGTTCAGCGTGCTGCGCTATTCGGACAAGCCGTTCATGGGCTCGGTCACTTCCGGCGAGCGCGCCGAGGACAGCATCGCCATGGCGCGCATCGTGTTCGGCGGCGACTATCTGGATTCGCACACGGTGATGGTTTCGGTGGTCAACTGCAACTCGCCGCTGGTGTGGGACGCGACCATGCTGGATGCGCTCAAGGTTTACGCGCGCAACAATCAGGCGGTGATAACCGCGCCTTTTGTCATGGCCGGCGCCAGCACCCCGGCCAGCACCGTCGGTGCGGTGGCGCAACTTAACGCCGAGGCCCTGGCCGGCGTCGCCTTCGGCCAGGTGGTGCGCGCCGGGTCGCCCATGGTGTATGGAAATTTTCTCGCCACCGTGTCCATGAAATCCGGCGCGCCCATGGGCGGCACGCCGGAAATCTCGCAAATGAATTTCATCATCGGCCAACTGGCGCGCCGTTACCGCCTGCCGTGGCGCTCCAGCGGCATGGTGTGCGGCTCCAAATTGTTCGACGCCCAGGCCGCATATGAATCCAACATGACCATGAGCGCGGTGCTGCTGTCCGGCGCCAACTACATTTTTCATTCCGCCGGCTGGAACGAAGCCGGCCTGTCGGCAAACTTTGCCAAGTTCATGCTGGACTGTGAACAGACCGAAATGTTTTACAAACTCGGCCAGGGCATCACCCTGGACGGCCTGGAAGAATCCATCGCCGACCTCGGACAAATCGGCCCCGGCGGCCACTTCCTCGGCACCGACTACACCCGCGAAAATTTCCGCAGCGCGTTTTACATGCCGGAGTATCTGGACAACAACAGTTTCGACCAATGGCAGTCCGAAGGCGCCCTGGACGCCAACACCCGCGGCCTCACCGCCGCCCGCCGCGCCCTGGAAACCTACGAAGCGCCGCCGATGGACCCGGCGGTGGAGGAAGAATTGCGGGCGTTTATCGCCAA
>JAPPPZ010000063.1 GCA_028817275.1 Gammaproteobacteria bacterium | reverse complement strand
CACCGCTCAGCAAAATCACCCCCGCCGACCGCGCCGCCGCCAGCACCCGCACCAAGGCCCCGCAACGCGCAACACCGGCGGCGGCGGGGAAATCATTTTCCAGGGCGGTGAGGGTTTCCGTAAGTTGAACGCTCATAACGGCGCCGGCGGGGAATCGGGGGCGCATTATAAGCCAACGTGCGGGCGGCACAGTTGGCTGTGACGACGCTGCCGCCGTCACCGTCGTCGTATTGTGGTATACTGTTTCGACAATTCGGAGGCCGAACCATGAGAATCAATGACCGCATCAGACGCTGGAAATTTTCCCGCACGGGCAAGTTTTTTGCCTGGTATTCAACTTTTCGTACGGGATACGGGGCGGCCCGTGGTTTCGTTATAGCGCTGCCCGGGAGATTTATTACGCCGACATCCCCAACTGTGGTGCGCGAATTTATCTGGCGCGGCCGCAACAATCCTTGCGCGACATGATGCGCTTCGATGTGATGGCGCGCCTGCGGGCACTGGCAAAGTCGTATTCGCTCGACATGGTGGATGTCGCTGACGGCGATGTGGTGGTGGATGTAGGCGCCAACATCGGTGAAATTGGAATGTACTACGCCCTCGTGCGGGGGGGGGGGGGTGAATTATTTCGCCCTCGAACCGATGGACAAAGAGGCCTTGTGCTGCCGGTTGAACAACCCCGGAAAAACGGTGTTGCAGCAGGCGCTGTGGAAAGAAAACGGCCGTGTTCAATTTTACGAATCCACCGCCAATGACGACAGTTCTATTATTGAACCGCCGCACCACGAGCGCGTGGTTAATATTTCGGCCATCACCCTGGAAAAGTTTGCCGCCGACCACGGCATCGGAAAAATCAAAATTCTGAAAGTGGAAACCGAAGGCGCCGAACCGGAAGTCCTGATGGGCGCGGAGAAAATTCTCCACCGAATCGAATATATCGCCGCCGACCTTGGCCCCGAAAGAGGGTTGGGGCAAAAAACAACCCTGCCCATGGCCATCGATTTTTTGTATCCCCGGGGATTTAAATTAGTCGGCGGGTATGGTCTGGACAGAAGAAATTTTCTGTTTCGCAATGTGAATTTCGGCGATGGCAAGCCCATGTAAGCCGCACCGTCACCGCCCGCGCACAGAATCACAATTCCCCAAGCCGCAGCCCCCGCATAATTTTCTCTGCATCGGGAATGCCGAGCGGCTCCAGGGGCGGGCGGATGTGGAGCCAGTGGTCGTTGTTTTCGCGCTTGGCCATGATCCATTTGAGAGCGCTTATCGTCGGCACCCGGTTCAGCACCGTGCGCACGGCGTTAATGGCGGCCTGGGATTTTTCCGCGTCCGGGTCTTTGTTCAGAAACAAATCGTAAGTCCGGCGAATCGCCTCGGCGTTCACATTGGCGGTGGCGGTGATGCAGCCGGCGCCGCCGGCGCGCAGGGTGTCGGGGAGCAGCATTTCGGTGCCGGGGAAAACGGAGAGGTGCGGAAACTTTTCAATCAATTGCAGCGTGTGCTCGCGCTCGCCGCTGCTGTCCTTGATTCCGGCGATGACCTCGCCGTAATTTTCCGCAAGAAAACGAATCAGCGGCATGGTAATCGGCACCGCCGACAGGCGCGGGAAGTGGTAGAGAAAAATGCGCACGCCGCCGTCAAGCGCGTCAATTAATTTTTCATAGCAGGCGAAAACCCCGCGGTCAGAGACACCTTTGTAATAAAACGGCGGCAGCACCAGAAGTTTGCGGCAGCCCAGGGTAAGGGCGTGGCGCGACAGGGTGATGGTGTCGCTCAGGGCGCAGCAACCGGTGCCGACCATGATTCTTTCGGGTGCTGCGCCGGCCGCAAGCACCGCCTCCAGCACGGCGCGGCGCTCGTCCACGGAAAAACTGCTGGCCTCGCCGGTGGTGCCGAACAGCACCACGCCATGGCAGCCCGCGCCCAGCAGGCGCTTAACGTGCGCGGCACAACCGGCGTGGTCCGGCGCCAGGTCCGCATGGAGGGGCGTCAGCGCGGGCGCCCAGATACCGTTGACCGCATTCATGTTTTTCACCGCCGCTGTTAAAACAGACCGTCAATCTCGCCGCGCCGGTTGATGCGGATGCTGTTCGCCGCCGGCGTCCGCGGCAGGCCCGGCATGGTCATAATCTCGCCGCAGATGGCGACCACAAAACCGGCGCCGGCCGCCAGGCGCAACTCGCGCACCGGCACGACAAAATCATCGGGAGCGCCAAGCAGATTGGGGTCGGTGGAAAAACTGTACTGCGTCTTGGCCATGCACACCGGCAGCGCGCCGAAACCGTCGTCCTGAAACTGCTGAAACTGCGCGCGCACTTTTTTGTCGGCGATGATTTCCCCGGCGCCGTAAATTTTGCGCGCGATGGTCTGGGTCTTGTCCCACAGCGAATCCTCGTCCTTGTACAGGGTGCGAAACTGCGCGCTGCCGGAATCGGCGAGTTCGGCGACTTTGCGCGCAAGTTCCTCGGCGCCGGCGCCGCCGTCGGCCCAGTGGGTGCACGCAAAAGCCTCCACGCCGAACTGCGCACAGTATTCCCCGACCAGTTTCACCTCGGCCGCGCTGTCGCCGGCGAAACGGTTCACCGCCACCACCACCGGCACGCCGTAGTAACCGAGGTTGCGGATGTGGCGGCCAAGATTGGCCAGCCCTTTCTCCAGCGCCGGCAGGTTTTCGCGGCCGAGGTCGGCGCGCGCCACCGAACCGTGCATCTTAAGCGCGCGGCAGGTGGCGACAATCACCGCCGCCGCCGGCTGCAGGCCGGCGCTGCGGCACTTGATGTCAAAAAATTTCTCGGCGCCCAGGTCGGCGCCGAAGCCGGCTTCGGTGACCACATAATCGGCCAGGCCGAGGGCGGCGCGGGTGGCCGCCACCGAGTTGCAGCCGTGGGCGATGTTGGCAAACGGGCCGCCGTGGATGAACGCCGGGTTGTTCTCCAGGGTCTGCACCAGGTTCGGCATGATGGCGTCCTTGAGCAGCACGGTCATGGCGCCGGCGGCCTCCAGTTGCCCGGCGGTCACCGCTTTGCGCTCACGGGTGTAGCCGACAATCACATTGCCGAGTCGCTCTTGCAAATCGCCGAGCCCGCCGGCCAGGCAGAAAATCGCCATCACCTCGGAGGCGACGGTGATGTCGTAACCGGTCTGCCTCGGGAAGCCGTTGGCCACGCCGCCCAATGCGATGGAGATGTCGCGCAGCGGGCGGTCGTTCATGTCCACCACCCGCCGCCAGGTGACGCGCCGCGAATCGAGGCCGGCGCTGTTGCCCCAGTAGATGTGGTTGTCGATCAGCGCGGCCAGCAGGTTGTGCGCCGCGCCGATGGCGTGGAAGTCGCCGGTGAAATGCAGGTTGATGTCCTCCATGGGCACCACCTGGGCGTAACCGCCGCCGGCCGCGCCGCCTTTCATGCCGAAGCACGGGCCCAGACTCGGCTCGCGCAGGCAAATCACCGCGTTCCTGCCGATGCGGTTGAGCGCATCGCCGAGTCCGACGGTGGTGGTGGTCTTGCCCTCGCCGGCCGGCGTCGGCGACATGGCGGTCACGAGGACCAATTTGCCGGTTGCACCTTTGGTACTGACGGCGCCGAGGTCCACCTTGGCCTTGTCGCGTCCGTAGGTGATGAGCGCGCCTTCGGGAATGCCGAGCCGGGCGCCGACTTCGGTGATGGGTTTCATGGTCGCCGCGCGGGCGATCTCAATGTCGCTTTTGACTTCGGGCATTATTCACTCCAGTCGTCGGGGTTGGCGGAAGCGGCCGGCCGGTTGCACCGGGTGAGAAAAATTCCCGAGCGCATTTTCGGGTCAAACCAGGTGGACTTCGGCGGCATCATTTTACCGGCATCGGCCACCGCCATGATTTGCGGCAGCGAAACCGGGTGGCAGGCGATGCCGAGGCGCCAGTCGCGGCGGCAGCGCTCGGCGAGGCCGGCGGCGCCGCTGACGCCGGCGACATAACCGAGTCGCGGGTCGTCGCGCGGGCTGGTGATGCCGAGCACCGGCGCCAGCAATTTTTGTTCCAGCACGCGCACGTCCAACTGCTCCACCGGGTCCGGCGGCGGCGGTGCTTTGATGCTGAGCGCATGCCAGCGGCCGTCCACAAAAAGCGCAAAGCGGCCGCGCTTTTTCGGCAGAGGGTCGGCCGGGTCAGCGGCGCTGAGGGTGAAGTTCTCGCTGACTTTGGCCAGGAATTGGTCGAGGCTGAGGCCGTTCAAATCGCGCACGCAACGGTGGTAGGAAAGGACGCGCAACTGGTTTTGCGGAAAGAACGCGACCAGCAGCCAGTTGTGGCCGGCGCCGCCCTCGCCCCCGCTTTCACCCTCGCCTGCGGCGCGGCGCTGTTCAGCATAGCGCAGACCGGCGGCGCAACGGTGGTGGCCGTCGGTCAGGTAGGCGGTGCGCACCGCGCCGAGCAAACCGTGCAAGTGGTGAACATCACCGCCGCCAACTTTCCAGATGCTCTGGCGGACGCCGTCACCGATGTCAAAATCCAGCAGGGGCTCCCTCTCGCTGAGCCGGCCAACGCAACTATCGATGGCGCCATCGCCGGCGCAGGCCAGGCACACCGGGCTGGACACCGCGCCCACGGCGTCCAGATAGCGCGCCAACTGCCGTTCTTTTTCGCGGGTGGTGTCTTCGTGCAATTTAATTGCGCCGGCGGCGTATTCGTCAATGGCGACCTGTGCCACCACGCCGGTTTGCGTGTGGCCGCCGGCGCGCAGGCGGTAGATAAAAAAACACCGCCCGCCGATGGGGCGGAATGCATTTTTCCCCAGCAGTTTAACCAGTTGCGCGCGGTTGCCGGCCAGCAGTTGCGCAAGCGGCGGCGCCCGGCCGGCCGGAAACTCCTCCGGCGAGCGCATCGCGTTCACATAATTCAGCGGATGACTTTCGGCAAAGCGCGCGCGCTCCTCGGGCAGCATCGCATCATAAGCCGGCGTCACCACCTCGGCCGCCAGCGCAGGGGACACAATGCAGCCGTCAAAAGGCCGGACTTTCATGGCGGGCGGCCGGCGCCGTCAGCCGCAGTTGCGGCCTTGAAAATCTTCCATGAGCTGCGCGAGCGCGTCTACACCGGCTTCCGGCATGGCGTTGTAAATGCTGGCGCGGCAGCCGCCGACGCTGCGGTGGCCTTTGAGGTTGACCAGGCCGGCGGCTTCGGCCTCGGCGAGAAAAAGTTTTTCCCGCCCCTCATCGGGCAGGCGGAAAATCACGTTCATGTGCGAGCGGCAGCCGGGGTCCACCGGGTTGCTGTAATAGCCGCCGCTTGCGTCAATGACCCGGTAAAGTTTTGCCGACTTGCGCGCCGCCATTTTTTCCATCGCCGGCACGCCGCCGTTGTTTTTAATCCACTGCAAAACTTTGCCCACCATGTAAATGCTGAACACCGGCGGCGTGTTGAACATGGAGCCGCTCCTGGCGTGAATGTCGTAGCGCAGGTAGCGCGCGATGTTTTGCGGCGGGTTGTCCACCACCGACTTGCGCGCAAACACCAGCGCGGTGCCCGACGGCCCAAGGTTTTTCTGCACGCCGCCGTACACCAGGTCAAACTTCTCCCACGCAACCGGCCGCGACATGTAATCCGACGACATGTCGCCCACCAGCGGCACCGCCGCCTGCGGCCAGCGCGCAAAGCGGATGCCGCCGATGGTTTCGTTGGAGGTGAGGTGCAAGTAGCGGGTACCGTCGCGCAGTTGCAACTCTTCATCCTCCGGCATGCGGGTGAAGCCGCACCCGGCGCCGTCCCACACGGTGTAGATGTCGCCGTGGTGCGCGCCGTCCTGAATGGCGCCGGCGGCCCACACGCCGGAGTTAACATATGCGCCGCTGCCGCCGGCGGCGAGCAGGTTCATGGGCGCCATGGCGAACTGCAGACTCGCCCCGCCCTGAATGAACAGCACGTGAAAATCCTCCGGCGCGGCGAACACTTCACCGGCCAGCGCCGTCGCCCGTTGGTGCACCTCACCGTACAAATCGCCGCGGTGGCTCATTTCCACCAGCGACATGCCGGCGCCGCGGTAATCGACAAACTCCTCCTGCGCCTCCCGCAAAACCTCCAACGGCAGGGTGCACGGGCCGGCGCAAAAATTATGAACTCGGTTGGCCATCCAATTATCCTCGGGTCGGGTTGGGGTTGGGGGATTCTACTCCGGCGCCTCCGCAGCCGCTTGCAGCGGCGCGTTGACACAGTGCAGTGCTTTGCCGTCGGCGAAAGCGGCGATGATTTCCAGCACCCCTTCGGCGACGGCGTCCTGCGCCTGGTCGGTGGAGGCGCCGATGTGGTGGGTGCCGTAAACATTCGGGTGCTGCGCCAGCGCCGAGGTGAACTCGCCTTCACCGGCGCCGGGTTCACCGGCGTAAACATCCAGCCCGGCGCGGATGCCCTTTTCGTCCATGGCGCGAATCAGCGCGGCCTCGTCCACCACATCGCCGCGCGAAGTGTTAATCAAAATCGCGCCGGGCTTCATCCGCGCAAGAAGTTTTGCGTCCACCAGTTTCCGCGTCTGCGGCGACTGCGGCACATGGAGAGTGAGAATATCGCCGGCCGCCGCCAGTTGCTCCATGCTGTCCACATAATCGACGCCAAGGGCGCGTAAAAAATCCTGCGCCTTGGCCGGGCGCTGAGGCTTGTAAACCGCGCTGATATTCATGCCGAAAGCGTGCGCGCGCTCGGCGACGGCAAGGCCGATGGCGCCGAGGCCGACAATGCCGATGGTTTTGCCGTAGACGCCGGCGGCGGTGGAATACTTTTTCTTGTTCCATTTGCCGGCGCGCAAATCGCGCACATTGTCCGCGATGCGGCGGTCCACGGCGAGAATTAAACCCAGCGTCAACTCCGCCACCGCCAGCGCGTTCCGGCCCGGCACATTGCACACAAACATGCCGGCGGCGGCGGCGGCGGCCTTGTCAATGGTGTTGGTACCGGCGCCGGCGCGGATAATCATCCGCAAGGCCCCGCCGGCCGCCACCGCCGCCGCCGAAACCTGCGTGCTGCGCACCACCAGCACCTCAAACCCGCCCAGTGCCCCAGCCAAGTCCTCCGCCCCGAGTTCAGGATTAAACACACAATCATGCCCGGCCGCCCGCAAAACCGCGGCCTGCTTGTCGGGAAATTTGTCGGCGAAGAGGATGTTCATCTGGATGAAAAGTTACAGCGCGAGCGTAATCGCCCCGGCCGGACCATTATAAAACAGGGTGAAGTCTTTCATAATGTCTCTTCCAATCAGCGCAATAATCCCGCCCTGCGCGCCAAGCGACGCGCCAACCGCATGCTGCGTTGAAATAAGAATATCGGTTCCCACCAAGTGTATGCGTGCCGGATACACTTTCATTTTTGTTGCAGAGTGAGAGGCTGAGGCCATATTTGCAATGCCGATGGGCCTCAGTTTTAATTTTTGTGCCGCGGCATCGTCAATGCAGGTAACGGAAGCGCCGGTATCCAACAACGCATGACCGGCGGCCGGCGGCGGAATTTCCATTCCGCGCTCGCGCATTTCGGAGGCAACCGCATCGTGAACGCCGATGGTGACCGGAAGAATCGGCCTTCTTCCCAAAAGGGCGACCTGAGGGTTCACCTCATGCATCTTTCCCTCAGGAGTTCTTGCCTGAGCCGTGAAATGTGTGTGCAGTATCGGCATGAATCAGGTTCAGTGCGAGAGCGGGGATGAACACTTCTTCCTTTTCCGATTCCTCCACTTGGCGAATCAGAAAAGCGGCATTCCCATACAGACGGACACCTTCGAGAAAGGCCTCGTCATGGGTTGCAAAAGCCCCCACCAACTCATCGTTCTTGATCAGAACGAATTGGCCGGGATATTTTTTAAGCCATTTTTTATGCTGGCTTGCGTAAAATTTCAGTTCTTTATTCAACATGAGAGACTCCGGGGTTGAACATGACCCTTGATTATAGCCCCCTCACCCGCCCCCGTCCACTCCGGCCGCGCCCTCCTCCAGCCAGCGCCACAGATGGTCGGCGAAACTGCGGCGGACAACCAGGTCGCAGCGCCACCGGTTTTTTTCGTCCTCTGCAGGCAGCAGGGTGACATTGGTTTTGGCGAAGACAGTCTGGGCGCACCGGCCGGGGGGGAAATGTTCCGGGTGCAGGTCTAGGGTGCAGCCGCTGCGCAGCAGGTTGCGGGCCGGCTCGCCATCCCCCTCACCGATGATGCGGATGACGGTGTGGCCGGGGCTCTGGTCAATCAGCGAGGCGAACATGCCGGCGACGGCTTTTTCCAGCGATTGTAAAACCTCGGCGCGGCCCCCGGCGGCGGTCAGAATCCACCACTCATCCGGGCCAAGCCACAGGACACCGCCGGCCTCACCGGCGGCGGTGGTGTTCGGCGTGAGCGGCAGCGCGCAACCCAGGGCCGCCTTCACCTGCGACAAAAACTTCGCATCATCCGGCGCGCCGCGCAGGTGAAAGTGGCCGAGGAACGGCAACTCGCACATGCGCACCGCGCCGCCGGGCGAGACAAATTCGGCCGCCGCCGCGCCGCCTGCCACGGCAACATCGTGCAGCGGGCTTTGCGG
Organism: Gammaproteobacteria bacterium; assembly: GCA_028817275.1. Classification (GTDB taxonomy): domain Bacteria; phylum Pseudomonadota; class Gammaproteobacteria; order Arenicellales; family Spongiicolonaceae; genus Spongiicolonus; species Spongiicolonus versatilis. The sequence goes on along the minus strand of JAPPPZ010000063.1, from coordinate 38,066 downwards.
CTCAGCCATTCTGCTTTGCCCCTTCGGGATCGTAAAACACCGGACTGCACACCTCGGCGGCGACGGTGCGGCCGTCCACCAGCGGCGCGTACACCGTTCCGCCCATGCGCGCGCGGCCGCCCTTGACCAGCGCCAGGGCGATGGAGTGTTTGAGGCATGCGCTGTAGTAACTGGAGGTGACATGGCCGACCATCGGCGCCGGCCTGGACACAATGCGCGAGTCGGTCAACTGCGCGCCCTCCGGCAGCACCTCCTGCGGGTCCATGGTGCGCAGTCCGACCAGTTGCTTGCGGTCTTTGCGCACGCAGTCGGGGCGCGACAGGGAGCGTTTGCCGAGGAAGTCTTTCTTTTTGGAGAGTATCCATTCCATCCCCAAATCCATCGGCGTCACCGAGCCGTCGGTGTCCTGGCCGACAATGATGTAGCCTTTTTCAGCGCGCAGCACGTGCATTGTCTCGGTGCCGTAGGGCGTGATGCCGTGCACTGCTCCGGCCTCCATGCAGGCATCCCACAGCGCGCGGCCATGGCCGGCGGCCACGTTCACCTCGTAGCACAACTCGCCGCTGAAACTAATGCGGAACACGCGCGCCGCAATGCCGGCAACAGTGCCGTCGCGGAAAGCCATCAGCGGAAACGCGGCGGCGGCGAAGTCAATGCCGCCGCACAACGTTTCCATCACCGCCCGGCTGCGCGGCCCGGCCAGCGACACCGTCGCCCACCGTTCGGTGACGCTGGTCAGGAAAACCCGGAGGTGCGGCCACTCGGTCTGCAACCAGCGCTCCATCCAGGCCAGCACATGCGCCGCGCCGCCGGTGGTGGTGGTCATGTGGAAACGGTCCTCGGCGATGCGGGCGGTGACGCCGTCGTCCATCACCATGCCGTCCTCGCCCAGCATCAGGCCGTAGCGGCAGGCGCCGATCTTCAGTTTGTCCCAGGCGTTGGTGTAGATGCGGTTCAGAAACTCGGCGGCGTCAGGGCCGCGGACGTCGATCTTGCCGAGGGTGCCGGCGTCCAGAATGCCAACGGCGCCGCGCGCGGCCAGGCACTCGCGGTTCACCGCATCCACCATGCGCTCGCCGGGGCGCGGGTAGAACCACGGCCGCTTCCACTGCCCGACATTTTCAAACTCGGCGCCGTGGTCCACGTGCCACTGGTGGATCGCGGTCTTGCGCAACGGGTCGAAAAACTGTCCACGCTCACGCCCGGCCAGGGCGCCGAAAGCCAGCGGCGTATACGGCGGCCGGAAAGTGGTGGTGCCGGTGGCGGCAATGCCGGCGCCGGTCTCGGCGGCGACGATGGCCATGCCGTTGATGTTGCCGAGTTTGCCCTGGTCGGTGCCGAAGCCGAGGGCGGTGTAGCGTTTGACATGCTCCATGGCGCGGTAATTCTCGCGCACCGCCAGTTGCAGGTCGGCGGCGTCAGTGTCGTTCTGGTAGTCCACGAACCGCTTGCCGTGGCCGGGCGGCGCCGGCGCCAGCCACAGCGGCATCAGCGGCGCCTGTTCCGCCGGCTCGGCAGATGGCGCCTCGCCGCCACCGGCGGCGCTGAAGCCTGCAGCAGCGGCGGCGGCGGCGCCGGCGGCGTGGCCCTCGGCAAGGCAGGCGGCGAGATCAAAAACACCGTTGGCGGCGCCGGCTGACTGCTCGGCCTGCACCGACTCGCCGGGGACGAAACATGCTCTGGACTCGTCAAACACCGGTCGCGCGCCGGACTGTGCATGCAGATGCACCGCCGGACTCCAGCCGCCGGAAACCGCCAGCAGGTCGCACTGCAGAGTCGCGGCTTTGCCGGTGACGGTGTTGCCGGCCTGGCTGAGTGTCATGACTTGCACACCGCGTACGCGCCGGCGGCCGGCGACGTTGGTAACCACGCAGCCGGTGTGGATTTTGACGCCGCGCTCGCGCACCCTGCCGGGCAGAGGGCCGTGGACGGTGGTTCTGGGGTCCACAACGCCGGCCACGCTGATGCCGTTGTCGAGCAAATCCAGAACGGCGGTGTAGCCGGAGTCGTTATTGGTGAACAGCGCGCCGCAGGTGCCGGGCCGGACAGCGTAGCGGCGGACATACTGCGAAACCGCCGATGCCAGCATGACGCCGGGGCGGTCGTTGTTGGGAAACACCAGCGGCCGCTCAATGGCGCCGGCGGCCAGCACCACGCGCCGCGCCCTCACCCTCCACAGGCGCTCCGCCAGCGGTTGCCCGGGCATGCGCTCCAGCAGCGAGAGAAAGTTGTGGTCAAAATAACCGCACACCGTGGTGCGCGGCAAAAGCCTCACCCTCTTCATCGCGCGCAACTCGTCCACCGCCCGGCCAACCCAGTCGCGCGCCGGGCGGCGGTCAATGGCGGCGTCGCCGGGCAGCAAACTGCCGCCGAAAATAAATTGCTCATCGGCAAGGATCACCCGCGCCCCGCAGCGCCCGGCGGCCAGCGCGGCGGCCAGCCCGGCCGGCCCGCCGCCGGCCACCAGCACGTCGCAGTGAATGTTAATCTTGTCGCGCCGCTGCGGGTCCGGCGCCCCGGGCGCGCGGCCGAGGCCGGCCGCTTTGCGTATGATGCGCTCATAATGCCGCCAGAAACTTTGCGGCCACATGAAAGTTTTGTAGTAAAACCCGGCCGGCATCAGCGGCAGAATTTTCGCCAGCCCGCCGGCCGCCGCAGCCAGGTCAAAAGAAACGCCGGGCCAGGCGTTGACGCTGGCGGCGACCAGGTCTTTGTGCAACTCGGTCTGCGTGGCGCGCATGTTGGGCACGGTCAGCGCGCCCTCACCGACCTGGACGATGGCGTTGGGCTCCTCGGCGCCGCTGCCGACAATGCCGCGCGGGCGGTGGTACTTAAAACTGCGCCCGACCAGCGTCACACCGTTGGCCAGCAGCGCCGAGGCCAGGGTATCGCCGGCGTAACCGCTGCAGGTCCTGCCGTTGAAATGAAAAAGCAGCGGCGAGCCGCGGTCTATGAGTCCGCCTTCGGGCAGGCGGCGGCCCTGGCTGGGATAACTCATGGCGCACCGCCTCCGCCTTCACCCTCACCGCCGCTCTCGCCGATTTTGTAAACCGCAAGGATGCGGTAGGTGACGGTGTCGCGCTTGACATTAAACCACCGCCGGCAGCCGCCGCTGTGGCACCACTGCTCCCGGTGCGCGCCCATGGGGTTGTCGCGCATAAAAAGATAATCGGCCCACTCGCCATCGCCCAGCGCCGCCGGCTCGGCCGGCCGCACAATGTGCGCCTGTCCGCCGTAGGAGAACTCGGACTGGTCACGGGGGCCGCACCAGGGGCAGGGGATTAGGAGCATCTCGGCCTGTCAGACCTTCTGGTTTTTCCAATAGTTCCAGACTTTCCCGGTTTCGGAAACCCAAAGTGCATCCTTGTCGGATGTATCCAGGCCCAGATACCGCGCAAGTTTATAAAATCCCTTGCCGGGTCTCCGGTCACCGTCTTTATGCACCACAATTGCGGTAAGCATGCCTCGGCCGGCATTATGTTCTTCACTGCTTATTTGACCTAACAGAGCGGCCAGCGCAGGGTCATTGGGTGCAAATCGGATGGCGTCAATTTTTTTCACCAGCCCACCATAAGTTTCCCAACCTTGGCGCTTTGCCACGCTGGCCAAGTGGACTTTCGCCTGTACTTTGGCATTTTGCCAATCTTCGGGCTCGTAGCCGTGCGTACTTTGGGGATTTTTTGGGTCCAGCATTGTATTCCTCAGTATAGTAAAGCCATGAGTTTACACGATTTTATCAAAAACGGATTTCGCTTTGGGACAGGCGATCTTCTGCCGTTTGGCAGTATTCTTCGGATATGTCTATCCCCAGAAACCTCCTCCCGCTTTGCCCGGCCGCTAAAGTGGTGGTGCCGGCGCCGTTGAACGGGTCTACGACGAAATCGCCGCGAAAACTGAACAGTTTAAGCACGCGCCGGGCGAGGGATTCGGGGAACATTGCCGGGTGGTTGAACTGTTTCATCCTGCGCTCCGGCGCGATGCTCCATTTGCCCACCACCCACCGCTTGAATTCCTCGGCGGAAATATCGGCGTCGTCCCGCCGGCCGGGTTTCTTGATGTCGCCTTTGCAGAAAATCTCAATGAATTCCCAAGTGTATTTAAGATACGGGTTGCCCGGGCTTTTCCAACTGCCCCAGGCGGTGTACTTGCAGTTGTAGTTGTTCTTCTCCCACAGGATTTCGCCCTTCCAGATCAACTTTTTGTTGATGAAGTGGTTGCTGATGATGTGGTGGCTGGGGATGTAGTCCGAGTAAAGCGGCTGGATGTTGACCACGATGCGCCCGCCGTGCTTGAGAACGCGGATGCACTGGTCAAAAACCGCGAACAGTTTGTCAAAATAACCCGGCCAGTCAAAATCATCCGCGCCGGCGGCGTAATCCAGGCCGAAATTGTAGGGCGGCGAGGTGAATATCAAATCCACACAGTTATCCGGCAGTTTTTTCAGCACCGTCGCGCTGTCACCGCAGATAATTTTATTCACATAGCGTGCAGGAACATCGCTATTCCGGGCTGAATAACCGTGATCCTTGGCGTAATAAAATTTACCCCGCTGCAATTCTTTTGCAGCGCGGTTTTTTACCTTGCGCTCTTTGTTGTAGTTTACATAATCGCGCTTTTTCCCGCGAATGCCGTAACCCCCAACGCCCTCCACAGCGGCGAGAATATCGGTCAGCAAGCCGTTCCCGGCGGACAATTCCTCAACGGATTTTTTCAAGCGGGGCATGTCAACTTCCCGCAAGAGAATCTGCACCGAATTCCCATCCGGCACGACGTGAAAATCCCGCTTGCGAAACTGGTGATTGAAGGAATCAATCAAACCAATCTCTTTTTTACTGAGAGATTTCGCCCGGGTGAGTTGGATTTCTTTATACATGGCGGCTTTATTGTAGACGATTGAAGGACGAGAGCGCAACATTTGGTCAAAAATCAATGCGCCACCCCGGCCGCCCCATGCTCGTCGATCAGCGCGCCGCTGACGAAGCGGTCCAGGGAGAAAGCCGCATTCAATTTGTGCGGCGCGCCGTGGGTGATGGTGTGGGCGAAGACCCAGCCGGAGCCGGGGGTGGCTTTGAAGCCGCCGGTGCCCCAGCCGCAGTTGAAGAACAGGCCGCGCACCGGGGTGGTGCCGATGATCGGGCAGGCGTCGGGGCAAGTGTCCACGATGCCGCCCCACTGGCGCAACTGGCGCACGCGGCTGAACACCGGGAACAGTTCCACGATGGCGGCGACCGCGCCCTCCACCACGTCCAGGCCACCGCGCTGGCCGTAGCCGTTGTAGGAATCGATGCCGGCGCCAATCACCAACTCGCCCTTGTCGCTCTGGCTGATGTAGCCGTGCACCGCGTTGGACATGACCACGGTGTCCAGCACCGGCTTCAGCGGCTCCGACACCAGCGCCTGCAATGGGTGGCTTTCAATCGGCAGGCGCAGGCCGGCCATGGCGGCGAGCACGCTGCTGTGGCCGGCGGCGACCACGCCGACCTTGGCCGCCTTGATGAAGCCGCGGGTGGTGTCGACGCCGGTAACGGCGCCGTTGTCGCGGCGGATGCTGGTGACTTCGCACTGCTGGATGATGTCCACGCCGCGCGCGTCGGCGGCGCGGGCATAGCCCCAGGCGACAGCGTCGTGGCGGGCCACTCCGCCGCGCGGCTGGAACGATGCGCCGAGCACCGGGTAGCGCGCATCAGGCGCGGTGTTCATGATGGGGACGCGCCGCTTAATCTCGTCGGGCTGCAGCACCACGGCGTCGATTCCATTTAAGCGGTTGGCGTTGACGCGGCGTTCAATGTCGCGCATTTCCTGCAGCGTGTGGCCGAGGTTCATCACGCCGCGCTGGCTGAACATCACGTTGTAGTTCAGTTCTTTGCTGAGGCCCTCCCACAGTTGCAGCGATTTTTCATACAGCATCGCGGCCTCGTCCCACAGGTAGTTGGAGCGGACGATGGTGGTGTTGCGGCCGGTGTTGCCGCCGCCGAGCCAGCCCTTCTCCAGCACCGCGACGTTGGTGAGGCCGTGGACGCTGGCGAGATAGTAGGCGGTGGCGAGGCCGTGGCCGCCGCCGCCGACGATGACCACGTCGTATTCGCGCTTCGGCTGCGGGCTGCGCCACGCCGGCCGCCAGTGGCGGTGGCGACTCAGCGCGTTGCGCGCCAGCGCGAAGATGGAATATTTCTGCACCGCCGACTACGCCGCCACTGTCATTTTTAACGCCGGCACCGCCGCCCCTCAGTCGCCATACACCGGAAACCGCGCGCACAACTCCTTCACCTTGGCGCGCGTCTGGTCCACCACCGACTCGTCGCCCATGCGGTCCAGAATATCGCACATCCAGTGGGTGACCGCGGTCATCTCGCGCTCGCGGAAGCCGCGGGTGGTGGACGCCGGGGTGCCAATGCGCACGCCGCTGGTGACAAACGGCGAGCGCGGGTCGTTGGGCACCGCGTTTTTGTTGACGGTGATGTTGGCGCGGCCGAAAGCGGCGTCGGCGTCTTTGCCGGTGATGTTTTTGTCAATTAAATCCAGCAGGAACAGATGGTTGTCGGTGCCGCCGGAAACGATTTTGTAGCCGCGCGCCTGAAACGCGGCCACCATGGCGCGCGCGTTGGCCACCACCTGCGCCTGGTAGTCCTTGAACTCCGGCGCCATGGCCTCCTTGAACGCCACCGCCTTGGCGGCGATGACATGCATCAGCGGCCCGCCCTGCATGCCGGGGAAGACCAGCGCGTTGAGTTTCTTTTCCACCGCCGCATTGGCGCGCGCCAAAATGAGTCCGCCGCGCGGGCCGCGCAGGGTTTTGTGGGTGGTGGTGGCGACCACGTCGGCGACCGGCACCGGGCTGGGGTAGTGGCCGGCGGCCACCAAGCCGGCCACATGGGCCATGTCCACAAACAAACAGGCGCCGGCTTCATCGGCAATGGCGCGGAATTTTTTCCAGTCCAGCACCCGCGAGTAGGCGGAAAAACCGGCCACCACCATCTTCGGCTGGTGCTCGCGGGCCAGCGCGGCGACCGCGTCGTAGTCCACTTCACCGTCGCTGTCGCGCACGCCGTACTGCACGGCGTTGAACACCTTGCCGGAAAAATTCACCCCGGCGCCGTGGGTCAGGTGGCCGCCGTGGGCCAAACTCATGCCTAAAATGGTGTCGCCGGGCGCCAGCATGGCCATGTAGACGGCGGCGTTGGCCGAGGAGCCGGAATGCGGCTGCACATTGGCGAAGTCGGCGCCGAATAATTGTTTGGCGCGCTCGATGGCCAGCGACTCCGCAATGTCAACAAACTCGCAGCCGCCGTAGTAGCGCTTGCCCGGGTAACCTTCGGCGTATTTGTTGGTCAACTGGCCGCCCTGCGCCTCCAGCACGCGCGGGCTGGCGTAGTTTTCCGACGCAATTAACTCAATGTGCCGCTCCTGCCGCACACGCTCTTTTTCCAGTGCATCCCACAAGGGCGCGTCAAAATTTTTAATGCGGTCGCTTCTGTGGTACATTTTTCTCTCGTTGGTTGGCGGCGAGGGTGAGGGTTCAGTCCATCACCGTGGTTTTCAGAATGTTCACCATCGTGGCGTGGGCGGTGGTGTCGCCCGGGTTGCGGATGGCGTGGCGAAAGTCACCGCGGTAGCGCAAAGTTTCACCGGCGGCGACGCGGTGGACACGGTCGTCCACCGTCACCTCCAGCGTCCCGCCTAACACGGTGAGGTTTTCCACCGAGCCTTTCTGGTGCGGCTCCGACTCCAGCACGCCGCCCGGCTCGGCGACAAAATCATACCACTGCACCCAGTCCACGGTCTTCAGCCAGCCGATGATGCGCAGTCTACAGAGGCCGTCCTCGCTGGTCAGCAGCGGCGTGCCGGGCGGGCCGACGTGCTCCAGAAATTTTTCCTGCGCGCCGGACTGCAGCACTTCGTCCATGCTCGCATCCAGCGCCTGGCTCAGCCGCCAGATGGTGCTCAGCGTCGGGTTGGTTTCATTTTTTTCAATCTGCGAGATGACCGACTTCGCCACCCCCGACTGCTCCGACAACTCGCCCAGGGAAAGTTTGTACGCCTTGCGCAACCGCTGAATGGTCAGCCCCATCTGCGGCGAGTCGGCAACCGCGGCGGCGCGGCTTTTATTTTTTTTCGCGGGCCTTGACATCAGGTTTTGCGGTGTTACATTTCGCCTGTTCTTTATTTAGAACAAAAGGTCTTTATAAAGTCCAAATTTTAGAGAAAACTCATAAATCATTGAATAATAATGATTTATTTTTTCTCCATTTGGATGATTTTTATGATAGCATTGTTCTATATAAAGAACCCCGGCAGCGGCGCGGCGCGGAAAACCGCCCGGCCGCCGCCCCGACAGCACACTATACACAAAAAAACCACACCGGAGACAATCCCATGGGCACCATCAAAGTCACCGACCACCAGGGCAAAGAACACACCCTGGCCGCGGCCGAAGGCTGGCGGCTGATGGAAATCATCCGCGACCACGGCCTTGAGATCGAAGCGGTTTGCGGCGGCGCCTGCGCCTGCGCCACCTGCCATGTCATCGTGGACAGCCGGTGGGCGGAAAAACTGCACCCGGCGCGTGACGACGAGCGCGACATGCTGGAGGACCTGGACAGCGCCACGGAAAACTCGCGCCTGAGCTGCCAGGTCATCTGGAACCGCGCGCTGGACGGCCTCGGCCTGCGCCTGGCCGACTCCCGGTGAAGCCGCGGTGAAGTTTTTCCCGGTTTTCATTCGCCTGCGCGGGCGGCGCGTGGCGGTCGCCGGCGGCGGCGAGCAGGCAGCGCAAAAAGTCCGCCTGCTGGCCAAAACCGGCGCCGCCATCAACGTCTTCTCGCCGGCGCCGTCCGCCGAGTTGCGCCGGCTGGCCGGGCGCGGCGCCATCACCCTCGCCCGCCGCAACTTCCGCGACACTGACGCCGACGGCGCCGCTCTGGTGTTCGCCGCCGCCGGCGATGCGCGCATGGACAAAAAAGTTTCCGCCGCCGCGCAGGCGCGCAACATTCCGGTCAACACCGTGGACCGGCCGGCGCTGTGCACTTTTTACACGCCGGCGCTGGTGGACCGCGACCCGGTGGTGGTGGCGGTGGGCACCGAAGGCGCGGCGCCGGTGCTGGCGCGGCGCATCAAAAGCAAAATTGAGACCATGCTGCCGCCGGCCACCGGCGCGCTGGCAAAATTCGCGCAAAGTTTGCGCGCCGAGGTTGCAGAAACCGTTCCGCCGTCGCGCGTGCGGGCATTCTGGGAAAATTTTTTCGCCCACGCCAGCGCCGGGCGCACCGCCACGCTCATCGCGCAGGGAAGATTCCCCGAAGCGCGGCGCGCGGCACAAAAACTTTTGGCGCGCGCGAGGGTCAAGGCGGACGGCATGGTCAGTGTGCTCAGCGCCCCGGCCGATGCCGAACTGCTCACCCTGAAAGCGGTGCGCAAGTTGCAGGAGGCCGATGTCATTGTGCACGACTGCAGCGTCGGCGGCGCCATTCTGGAATACGCGCGCCGCGACGCCGAACGCGTGGACGCCGGCGGCGGCGATGTACACCGTCAACTCATCAGCCACGTTAAAGCCGGCCGCAACGTGGCCTGCATTTCCGCACCCGGCACCGTCATTTCCGCAACCGCGATCAACGCCCTCCGCGCCGGCGGCATCACTGTGGACGTCGTCCCCGGCATCCGCAGCCCGGCGCTCATCACCGTCGCACCCAAACCGCCGCCGCCGCTGCACACTCCGCCGCCGCCGCCTTTGCGGTCACCAAAAGAGTTGCGGGCATGAGCGGCTGGATTGTCAGCGCCAACGATTTGGCCGCCGGCACCGTGGTGTATTGCACCGCCGGCGGCTGGAGCGGCGACATCGGCGATGCCGCGGTCGCCGCCGACCGTGACGCAGCAAAAAAATTGCTCGCCGCATCGCAGCCCGCAGTGCGCGACAACCGCGTGGTGGGACCGTATTTGGTGGAAGTGGAACTTTGCCGGGGCGGGCCGTCACCGTTGCGCCTGCGCGAACAACTGCGCCACCGCGGGCCGAGCGTGGCGCAGGCGAAAGGCTGAAAAAGTGTACCGTTACGACGAATTTGACGCGCGGTTGGTGCGCGAGCGGGTGGCGCAATTTCGCGGCCAGGTGGCGCGGCGGCTGTCCGGCGAACTGAGCGAGGAAGAATTCAAACCGCTGCGGCTGATGAACGGCGTGTACCTGCAACTGCACGCCTACATGCTGCGCGTTGCGGTGCCGTACGGCACGTTGTCGTCGCGGCAGTTGCGCAAACTCGCGCACATCGCCGCCGTTTACGACAAAAACTACGGCCACTTCACCACCCGCCAGAACATTCAATTCAACTGGCCGCAACTGCGCGACATTCCGGACATCCTCGGCGAGCTCAGCGAGGTGGAAATGCACGCCATCCAGACCAGCGGCAACTGCATCCGCAACGTCACCGCCGACCCGTTTGCCGGCGCCGCCGCCGATGAGATTGAAGACCCGCGGCCCATCTGCGAATTAATCCGCCAGTGGTCCACCTTCCACCCGGAGTTCACCTTCCTGCCGCGCAAATTTAAGATCGCCGTCACCGGCGCGCCCCATGACCGCGCTGCAATTAAAGTACACGACATCGGCCTGCGCATGCACCGCAACGCCGCCGGCGCGCCGGGCTTTGAAGTGGTGGTCGGCGGCGGCCAGGGGCGCACGCCCATGATCGGCAAAACCATCCGCCGCTGGCTGGCGCGGGATGAAATTCTCGCCTACCTCGAGGCCATCATGCGGGTGTACAATTTGCACGGCCGCCGCGACAACAAATACAAGGCGCGGGTGAAAATTTTAGTGCACGAAATCGGCGCCGCGCAATTCGCCGCGCAAGTGGAGCGCGAATATGAAAATTCCGCCGGCCAGGCGCGCAAGGCGCTGCCCGACGCCGCCGAAATCCAGCGCATCGCCCGCTACTTCGCCCCGCCCATCGGCGGGGCCGAGGCCGATGGTGAGGGCGCGAAAAAATTGCGCGCCGCGCGCGGCACTGACGGTGACTTTGACCTGTGGTGCCGCGCCAGCCTGGCCGCGCACAAAATCCCCGGCCATGCAATTGTCACCGTCAGCTTAAAACCGGCCGGCGGCATTCCCGGCGACGCCACCGCCGAACAGATGCGCAGCGTCGCCGGACTCGCCGAACGGTTCAGCCACGGCGAAGTGCGGGTCAGCCATGAGCAAAACCTGGTGCTGCCCTGGGTGCGCGCCGCCGAGGTGCATGAATTGTGGCGCGGCCTGCGCGATTCCGGACTCGCCGCCGCCAACGCCGGACTCGCCGGCGACATCATCTGCTGCCCGGGGCTGGACTACTGCACCCTGGCCACCGCGCGCTCCATTCCGGTCGCCCGGCAACTCAGCCTGCAACTCGGCGGCGCCAAACGCCAGCGCGACATCGGCGGACTCAGCATCAACATCTCCGGCTGCATCAACGCCTGCGGCCACCACCATGTCGGCAACATCGGCATCCTCGGACTGGAAAAGAAAGGCCGCGAGTTCTACCAGATCACCCTCGGCGGCAGCGCCGATGAAAACGCCGCCATCGGCGACATCGTCGGCCCCGGCTTCGCCGCCGAGGAGGTGGGCGACGCGGTGGACCTGGTCGTCGGCACCTACCTTAAAATCCGCCGCGCCGGCGAAACTTTCATCGACACCTACCGCCGCGTCGGCACACAGCCGTTCAAGGAGGCGCTGTATGCTGCTTAGGGGCGTCTCTGTTGCGCACGAAGATTCGTGGCGCGCGGTGGACGACGGTGAAGATCTGCCGGCCGGCAAAGTCACCGTCACCCTGCGGCGTTTTCTCGCCGAGCGCGAACAACTCGCCGCGCGCGCGGGTGAAGTCGGCGTGCACATCGACCCCGGTGAAGACCTGGCCTTAGCCGCCGGCCACGCCGCCGCCATCAGCACCGCGGCCCTGGTCAGCGTCATCTTCCCGGCGTTCACCGATGGCCGCGGCTTCTCGGTCATCCGCTCGCTGCGCCGGCGGGGTTATCGCGGCGAGATTCGCGCCATCGGCAAACTGCTGCCCGACCAGTTTGACTTCCTCCGGCGCTGCGGCGCGGACAGCGTGGAAATCGCCGACGGTGACGACGTGCAAACATGGCTGCGCGAAGCGCGGGCGCTGTCCCTCGCCTACCAGTCCGGTTATGCGCAAACCACGGCGCGCAATATTCTTGAAGCGCGCGCCCAGGCCAACCGTGCTACACTGCGCGCCACCGCCATCACCACGCCGGCAAAAACATGACTTACATCGTCAACGAAAAATGCATCAAGTGCAAATACCAGGACTGCATTGAAGTGTGCCCGGTGGACTGCTTCTACGAAGGCGAGGACATGCTGGTCATCCACCCCGACGAGTGCATTGACTGCGGCGTGTGCGAACCCGAATGCCCGGTGGAGGCCATCGTCCCCGACACCGAGCCCGGCGCCAAAAAATGGATCGCCTTCAACCTCCACTACGCCCAGGAATGGCCCAACATCACCGCCAAGGGTGAAGTCCCCGCCGATGCCGACCGGCACAAAGACACGCCGGAAAAATTAAAAAAATTCATGCCCGAAGGAGCGGGCGCCCTCGGCGAAGATTAAACCCGCGCCATCCGGCGGCGATGGCGGGCGTCATTCCTCGGCAAGTTCCGCCAGGCCGGCAAACAGAGCGAGGGCTTCGGGGTTGGCCAGGGCCTCTTTGTTTTTCACTTCTTCGCCGTGCACCACGCTGCGCACGGCGAGTTCGACGATTTTGCCGCTGCGGGTGCGGGGGATGTCGGCGACCTGAATGATTTTTGCCGGAGCGTGGCGCGGGGTGGCGTTGCGGCGGATGGCGGCCGTGATTTTTTCGCTGAGCGCGGCGTCCAGCCGCGCGCCATCGCGCAGGCGCACGAACAGCACCACCCGCACATCGCCCCGCCAGCGCTGGCCGATGACCAGGCTTTCCACCACTTCTTCCACTTTTTCCGCCTCGCGGTAAATCTCGGCGGTGCCGATGCGCACGCCGCCGGGATTCAGCACCGCGTCGGACCTGCCGTAAATAATTGCGCCGCCGCTTCCGGTGAGCGCGATGTAGTCGCCGTGGCACCACACGCCGGGAAATTTTTCAAAATACGCGGCGCGGTATTTGTGGCCGCCGGGGTCGTTCCAGAATGCCACCGGCATGGAGGGAAACGGCGCGCGGCATGCCAACTCGCCTTTTTTTCCCGGCGGCAGGTCGGCGCCGCTGTCATCCAGCGCGGCCACTTTCATGCCGAGGGCGGCGCATTGAATCTCGCCGCGCCGCACCGGCAGCGCCGGGTTGCCGAGCACAAAGCAACCCATGATGTCGGTGCCGCCGGAGATGGACGACAGGCACACGTCGGATTTAATTTTTTCGTATACAAAATCAAAACCTTCCGGCGACAGCGGCGAACCGGTGGACAACACTGCGCGCAGCGCCGTCAAATCATGGGTGCGCGCCGGACAGGCGCCGGCTTTGCCGAGCGCATCCAAATATTTGGCCGAGACGCCGAAGATGCCGATGCGCTCCCCGGCGGCAAAATCAAACAGCGCATCGGCGCGCGGTACAAACGGCGAACCGTCGTACAGCATCAGGCAGGCGCCGGAGGCCAGGCCGCTGGCCAGCCAGTTCCACATCATCCAGCCGCAGGTGGTGAAAAAAAACAGCCGCTCGCCGCGCCGGATGTCACAGTGAAGTTGGTGCTCTTTCACGTGCTGCAGCAAAGTTCCGCCGGCGCCATGCACGATGCACTTGGGCGCGCCGGTGGTGCCGGAGGAATACATGATGTAAAGCGGATGGTTGAACGGCAGGCGGCGGAATGGAATGGCCGCATCGGCAACGGCCGGGGCGAAGTCGGCCAGCAGCACGGTGTCTTTCATTGCGCTGATGTCGGGGCGCTCGGCGGCGTGGGGAATGACCACGACTTTTTCCAGCGCCGGCAGGCCGGCATGAATGGCGCGCACTTTTTCCAGGCAATCGTGGCGCCTGCCGTTGTAAAAATAACCGTCGGTGCAGAACAAAACTTTGGGCTCTATCTGCCCGAAGCGGTCGAGCACGCCGCGCGCGCCGAAGTCCGGCGAGCAGGACGACCACACCGCGCCGAGGGCGGCGGTGGCAAGCATGGCGGTGACGGCTTCGGGAATGTTCGGGATGTAAGCGGCGACCCGGTCGCCCGGGGCGATGCCGAGTTGCGCCAGGGCGGCGGCAATGCGCGCAACACCGGCGCGCAATTCGGCATGGCTCAGGCGGCGGGTTGCACCGTCCTCACCGCGAAAAATTATTGCGGGATGTTCACCATCACCCCCGCCGCCGCCGTGCAAAAGATTCTCCGCAAAATTCAGCCGCGCCTCGGGAAACCACTGCGCGCCCGGCATCTGTCCACGGTTTTTCACCGCCGCGCCGTCCCCGCCTTCGCCGATGACGCCGCAAAACCGCCACACCGCGCGCCAGAAATCCTCGGCGTGGTCCACCGACCAGCGGTGAAGACCGCGGTAGCCGCCGGCCGGCGCGCCGAATGTTTCGCGCACGTAATCGGCGAAGCGGGTGATGTTGGCGGCGGCAACGGCGCCCTCAGTCGGCGTCCACATCGGCCTGGCGGTCGGTTTCACTTTAGCGCCCGGTGTTTGCTATGCTGTTCCCGCCATTGTAAACATCGGTGCGGCCATGACAAGAGAGAAAAAACCGGCGCGCGCGCAAAAGCCGGTTGCAGCACTTGCGCAACTGTTGCGCGAAGAACAGGATTCGTCACTGGCCGCGCTGCTCGGCCACTACTACCACCGCGCGCCGCCGGAAGACCTGGCCGCCGCCGACCGCGGCGATTTGCGCGGCGCAGTGGTTGCCCACCGCGACTTCGCCACAGTGCGCGCCGCCGGCGAGGCGCTATGCCGCATCTACAATCCGCAGCGCGAACGTGACGGCTGGCAGTCCGCCGGTACCGTGCTTGAGATCGTCACCGACAACATGCCGTTTCTGGTGGACTCGGTTTCCATCGCGCTTAACCGGCACGGCCTCACCATTCACCTGACCATTCATCCGGTGGTGCACGTAGCCCGCGACAGCGGCGGCAATTTGCTGAGTGCAACCGCCGTTCCCGACAGTGCAAAAAATACCACCGCGGAATCGTGGATGCGTTTTCAGGTGGACCGGCAGCCTGAGGACGGCGCCATGCACCGGCTGCAGGACGAGATTAAAACCATCCTCGGCGAAATCCGCCGCGCCTGCGACGACTGGAAGCCCATGCTCGGCAAAGTAAACGACGCCATCGCCGCGCTCGGCGCTGAGGCGCCGGCGGCCGGAGTTGACGCGGCCGACCTCGGCGAGGCGGCCGATTTCTGCCGCTGGATTGCCGACAACAACTTCACATTTCTCGGCTACTGCGAATATGACACCGCCGCCGCCGGCTCGCGCATCAACCCGCGCTCGGCGCTGGGCGTGCTGCGCACTTTGGACGAGGAAAGTTGCAATGCCATACTGCCGGCGGCCTCGGAAAATTTCATGCAGCCCGGCGAGCCGCTGATGGTCACCAAAGCCAGCGCCCAGTCGCGCATTCACCGCCCGGCCTATATGGACTGCATCAGCATCCTGCGCCGCGGCGCCAACGGCCGGCCGCGCGGGCGGATATGCATTCTCGGCCTGTTCACCTCCACCCTGTACCGCCAGCCGACGCGCAGCATTCCGCTGCTGCGCCTGCGCGGCTCAAAAATTCTGCAGCGCAGCGGCTTCGCCGTGGACGGCCACGGCGGCAAGGCACTGCAGGATGTGCTGGACAGTTTTCCCCGCGACAGTCTTTTCCAGATTCCGGAGGAGGAACTGTTTGAAATTTGCATGGGCATTCTGGAACTGCAGGAACGCCAGCGCATCCGCCTGTTTGTGCACCGCGATGTGCACCGGCGGTTTTATTTTTGCATGATTTACCTGCCGCGCGACCGTTACACGCGGGAGTTGCGCCTGCGCTTTCAGGACATTCTGATGGACGCGCTGCACGGCACCGGCTTTGAGTTCGGAACTTTGTTTTCCGAGTCCATGCTGGCGCGCATTCACTTCATCATTCACGCCCCCACCGACAGCGAGGCCAAACTTTCGGCGGCCGAAATTCAGCGGCGCATCATGGAATCGGCGCGCTCGTGGGGCGACCAGTTGCGCGAGGCGCTGGCCGCCGCCGAACCGCAGCGCGCCGCCCTGCTGTTCAAAAAATACGCCGCCGCTTTTCCGGCCGGCTACCAGGAAGACTTCAGCGCCGCCAATGCGGTGCGCGACATTGCCGAGATGGAACGCATGGGCGGCCGGCGGCAACTCGGCATTCGCCTGGCCGCCGGCGGCGAGGGCGGGGGTGAAGGCGGCGGCGCACTGAAACTGAAATTGTTTTCGCGCGAAAAACCGGTGCCGCCGTCGGACACGCTGCCGATATTGGAGGCGATGGGGCTGCGGGCGGTGGCCGTGCGCACCTACCTTGCGCACCCGGCGGACGCGGCGGCGGTGTGGGTGCACGAGTTTGCGCTTGCGCCCGGCGGCGGCGGTGAACTCCGGCTGGATGCGGAGCACCGCGGCCATGTCACCGAATCTTTTCTGCGCACCTGGGAGGGCCTGGCCGAGAACGACGGTTTTAACCGCATGGTGCTGAGCGCCGGACTGCACTGGCGCGAGGTCAGCGTGCTGCGCGCTATTTGCAAATACCTGCGGCAAATCCGCATCCGTTACAGCGAGAACTACATGATTGAAACGCTGGGCGGCAACCCGCACATGGCGCGGCGGCTGGTGCGCCTGTTCCATGCGCGCTTTGACCCGGCCGGTGCCGGCGCCGCCGACGGTGCGCTGGTCACCGAAATCAGCGAGGGCCTGGAACGCGTCGCCAACCTGGACGAGGACCGCATCCTGCGCGCGTTTCTCAATGTCATCGAGTCCACCCTGCGCACCAACTTCTACCAGAAAGACGCCGGCGGCGGGGACAAGCCGTACCTCTCTTTTAAGTTGGACCCGCAAAAAATCCTGCGCATGCCGGAGCCCAAGCCGATGTTTGAGATCTTCGTCTATTCGCCGCGGGTGGAGGCGGTGCACCTGCGCGGCGGCCGCATCGCGCGCGGCGGCCTGCGCTGGTCCGACCGCCGCGAAGACTTCCGCACCGAAGTGCTGGGCCTGGTTAAGGCGCAGATGGTGAAGAACGCGGTGATTGTCCCCACCGGCTCCAAGGGCGGCTTCGTGGTCAAGCGCCCGCCGGAAGACGGCGGCCGTGAAAAACTCATGGCCGAAGTGGTGGAGTGCTACAAAACTTTCATCCGCGGCATGCTGGACCTCACCGACAACCTGGTGGACGGCGCGGTGGCCGCCCCGGCCGACGTGGTGCGCCACGACGAGGACGACCCCTACCTGGTGATTGCCGCCGACAAAGGCACCGCCACCTTCTCCGACACCGCCAACGAAGTGGCCGCGGAATATAACTTCTGGCTGGACGACGGCTTCGCCTCCGGCGGCAGCACCGGTTACGACCACAAAAAAATGGGCATCACCGCCAAAGGCGCATGGGAGTCGGTGAAGCACCACTTCCGCGAACTCGGCGTGGACACCCAGAGCATGGACTTCACCGCCGTCGGCATCGGCGATATGGGCGGCGACGTATTCGGCAACGGCATGCTTTTGTCGCGGCACCTGAAACTGGTGGGCGCGTTTAACCACCTGCACATTTTTCTCGACCCGGACCCGGACCCGGAAGCATCATTCAAAGAGCGCCGGCGCCTGTTCAACCTGCCGCGCTCCAGTTGGAGCGACTACGATCCGGGTTTAATTTCCGCCGGCGGCGGCGTGTTTGCGCGCAGTGCAAAATCCATCGCGCTGTCCGCCGAAGCGCGCGAGGCGCTGAAAATTAACGCGCAGCAACTGACGCCCAACGAGTTAATCAACGCCATGCTGAAGGCGCCGGTGGACTTGCTGTGGAACGGCGGCATCGGCACATATGTCAAAGCGGCCGCGGAAACCGACGAGATGATCAGCGACCGCGCCAACGACGGTGTGCGGGTGTGCGGCCGCGAGTTGCGCTGCCGGGTGGTGGGCGAGGGCGGCAACCTGGGCCTGACCCAACTGGGGCGCATTGAATACAGCCAGCACGGCGGCGGCCCCCAGGGCGGGCGCTGTTACAGCGACTTCATCGACAACTCCGGCGGCGTGGACGCCTCCGACCATGAGATCAACATCAAGATTCTGCTGAACGCCGCGGTGGCCGCCGGCAAACTGGCGATGGACCGGCGCAACGCGCTGCTCGCCGACATGACCGGCACGGTGGGCGGCCTGGTGCTGGCCGACAACTACGCGCAGTCGCGCGCCCTCGGCTTCGCCGCCCGCAACGCGCCCCACACCATCGGTGACGACGCGCGCATGATCCGGCGCCTTGAGCGCGGCGGCCAACTGGACCGCGCGCTGGAATTTCTGCCCGGCGACGACGAGCTCCGCCAGCGCCAGGTGGCCGGGCAGGGCCTGACGCGGCCGGAACTTGCGGTGCTGCTGGCCTACGGAAAAATTGTTTTGTACAACGAACTGGTGCGCTCGGATTTGCCCGAGGATGCTTTTTTGCACCGGAGGCTGGTGGATTATTTTCCGCCGCTGCTCGGCGAGCGCCACCGCGACGACATGGAGCGCCACCAGTTGCGGCGTGAAATCATCGCCACCGCCATCACCAACGAAATGCTGAACACCATGGGCCCGACCTTTGCCGAGCGCATGAAAGAGTTGGGCGGCGCCGACTCGGCCGACATGGCGCGCGCTTATATCGCGGCGGTGGAAATTTTTTCCATGGACGAAACGCGGCGCGAAATTGAATCGCTGGACAACAAAGTCGCCAGCGACGTCCAGTACGAAATGACCGAATACGCCGTGGGCCTGGTTGAGCGCGCCGCCTCGTGGATTTTGCGCAACCGGCGCATGCCGCTGGACATTTCCGCCACCGTGGAGCACTTCAAGCCTGGCGTCGCCGAACTCAGCGGCAGCCTGGCCCGCCTGCTGGCCGCGCCCAACCGTCTGGCGCAGACCCGGCACGCCCGGCAACTGCTCCGGCGCGGCGTGCCGGAAACGCTGGCCAACAAAGTCGCCGGCTTCATCGCGCTGTCATCCGCGCTGGACATCGTGGAAGTGGCGGCCGAAGCCGGGCGCGGCGTACTGGCCACGGCGCAGGTGTATTTCACCCTCGGCGCGCAACTGGAGTTGCAGTGGCTGCGCGACATGGCGGCGCACCTGGAAACCGCAAACCACTGGCACACCCTCGCCCGGTTCGGCCTGCACAACAACCTGCGGCAGGAGCAGCGCCTGCTGGCGGCGGCAGTGCTGAACGAAAGCGGCGGCGCAAAACCGAAGGCGATGGTGAAGGCCTGGCTGGCCAAACACCGCGCGCCCAAGGAACGGTTTCTGCAGGTGATGGAGGAACTGCAAACCACCGGCAACCCGGATTACGCCATGCTGAGCGTGGCGGTGAACGAGTTGAAAAAATTGCGCAGCGATGCGGGGGCCGGGTGACGGCGGCAGCCGCCGCGCTCACAATTCGCGGCGGTCGAGAAAAGCGCGCTGCAAAGTGCCGGGGTCCACGTATTCCAACTCGGCCCCGGCTGGCAGGCCGCGGGCGAGGCGGGTAATTTTCAGGTTCAACGCGCGCGCCAGGTCGCTGATGTAGTCGGCGGTGGCCTCGCCTTCGGTGGTCTGGTTGGTGGCGAGAATCATTTCTTCCACGGCGTTGTCGCGGCAAACTTCACCGAGCCGGTGCAGGTGCAAATCTTCCGGGCCCACGCCGTCCAGCGGCGACAATTTTCCCATCAGCACAAAATACAAGCCGTCATAAACCCCGGCCTGCTCCACGGTCTGCAGGTCGGCCGGCGTTTCCACCACGCACAGTTGGCGCGCGTTTCTTTTTGCCGAGGCGCAAATCTCGCACAGTTCGGCCTCGCTGAAATTATTGCAGCGTTTGCAGTGCACCACGCCGTCCAGCGCGCGGGTGAGGGCGGCGGTGATTTCGCGCGCACCTTCGCGGTCGCGCTCCAGCAGGTGAAAAGCCATGCGCCGCGCGCCCTTGGGGCCGACGCCGGGCAGGCGGCGCAGCGCCCGCTGCAGCACTTCAATGGCGCGCGCGCGACTCACGGAAGCATGCGGGGAAAACCGGCGCCGCCGATCTCGGGCAACTTGTCGCGCGCCGCCCGCTCCACCTTGTGCAGCGCATCGTTGAACGCGGCTTTCAGCAAATCCTGCAGCGTTGTTTTTTCATCCGCCGCAAGCAGCGACGGGTCCACCCGCACGCGGCGCACTTTGTAGTCGCAGGTCATCAGCACGCGCACCAGGCCGGCGCCGGACTCGCCGCTGACCTCGGTGAGGGCCAACTCCTCCTGCGCCTTTTGCAGTTGCTTGCGCATTTCCCCGGCCTGGCGCATCAGGTCGCCCAGCCCGGCGCCGCCGTCAAACACCATCGCCGCCGTCTCCGTTCTTCACATTCACCACGCTGGCGCCGAAGCGCTCTTTGATTGCGCGCACATGATCGTCGTTGTCCACGCTGCGGCGCACTTCTGCGGCGGCATTGTCAGCCTGTTCGCTTTGGCTTTGCGCCGGCGTCGCGGCATCGGCGCCGTCCACTTCCCCGGCGTCTTTGAATTCAAGCCGCACCGCGACGCCGGTCATGCGACTCAGACAACCGGCCAGCGACGCCGCCCGGTCTTCGTGGAACATGGGCGCATTGTCCAGCGCCAAGTGCACGCAGTCACCGTCCACCTTGACCGGCCTGGAATGCAGCGCCAACTGCCGCACCATCGCCCGGGCGCCCGAAGCCTCCACCCACTGCGGCCAGGTTTCGGCGTTGAGTTCGCCGAGCTTGAATTTCGCCGGTGGTTTGGACGGTGCTTCCGGCGGCGGTGATTCAGGCGGCGGCGTTGTTGACGGTGCAGCGGGCGGTTTTGCAGTTGACGTCACCGTTTTCGGCGCCGCAACCGGCGGTTTTGCAGACGGCGCAACCGACGTCGCCGCACCCTCCTCCAGCCGGAACGCCAGTATCCGCAACAGCACCATTTCAAAACCGCTGCGCGGGTCGGGGGCCAGGGGCAGGTCGCGCTTGCCCAGCAGCGCGGCCTGGTAGCACCACTGCAAATCCTCGGCGCTGAAGCGGCCGCTGAGGGCCAGCGCGCCGGCCGGTACGCCGTCCAGACTTTGCGCGGCCTTGGGCGCGCTTTGCGCCAGGGCCAGGCGGTGAAAACAGAGCAGCAAATCGTCCAGCGCCACCGCATAGTCCGGCGATTTTTCGGCCATGGCAGCGACCGCCGCCAGGGCGCCCTCGGCGTCGTTGCCGGCAATGGCGCCGAGCAGCGCCTCGGTGTGCGCCTCATCAATCATGCCGAGCATGGCGCGCACCGCCGCCTCGCGCACCTCGCCGCCGCCGTAGGCGATGGCCTGGTCCAGGAGGCTGAGGGCGTCGCGCAAACTGCCGGCTGCCGCGCGCGCAAGAATGTCCACGGCGGCAGTGTCAGCCTCCACCTTCTCCTCGCGCAGAATCAACGTCAGCCGTGCCGCAATCTCGGCGGGCTCCAGCGCGCGCAGGTGAAACTGCAGGCAGCGCGACAGCACCGTCACCGGCAATTTTTGCGGGTCGGTGGTGGCAAGCAGAAATTTGACATGCTCCGGCGGCTCCTCCAGCGTCTTCAGCAGCGCGTTAAAACTGTGCGCCGACAGCATGTGCACTTCGTCGATTAAATAAATTTTAAAGCGGCCGATGGTGGGAACATACTGGACATTGTCCAGCAACTCGCGGGTCTCCTCCACGCGGGTGCGCGAAGCCGCGTCCACTTCAATCAAGTCCACGAAACCGCCCTGCTCCACCGCGCGGCAGTTGCCGCACTCGCCGCACGGCGATGAATTGATTCCCTTTTCGCAGTTAAGCGCGCCGGCAAAAATGCGCGCCAGCGTGGTTTTGCCGACGCCGCGCGTACCGCTCAGCAAAAACGCATGGTGCACGCGCCCGGAGTCCAGCACATTGACCAGCGTGTCCACCACATGCTTTTGCCCGGAAACTTCGGCAAAAGTGCGCGGGCGCCACTTGCGGGCGAGGGCGAGGTAAGTCATGGCGCGGTCGGAAACAACGGGGGAGGCAAGTATGCGCGGGCCAAGGGTGAAGGTCAAGCCGGGCGGCGGCGGCGTTTTTTGCCGGCGCCAGTCTGCGCGGCGGAAATTTTCGGCGGCGGCAGGTCCACTGCGCGCGCCAGGTGCGGGAATGCATCGCTCTTGTGCGGAATGGCCATGGCGTCCACGAAGTGTTCCTGAAAGCGCGGCTCCACCGCGGTTTCGATTTTTTCTATATTGCGCACCGCCGCGGAAATTTCGGTGCGCGAGTTGCCGTCCAGCAGCGCGATGCGGGCGCCGGCGCCGGCCGCGTTGCCGGCCGAACTGACCTGCGACAATTCACAGTCCGGAATCAAGCCGAGCACCATTGCGTATTTGACGTCGATGCGGCTGCCGAAGGCGCCGGCCAGGCGGATGCGCTCCACCGCCGGCACGCCGAGGTGGTCCATCAGCAGTTTGACGCCGGCGTACAGCGCCGCCTTGGCCAGTTGCACGGCGCGCACGTCGTTCTGGGTGATGGTGAGCGCGCGGCCGCCGCCTTCACCGCCGCCCTGGTGGAGGACATATTGAAAAGTGCGGCCGTCTTTAACAATGCGCCGTGTACGCGATGCCAGTGCGCCGTCAATCACGCCATCGGCGCTGATGATGCCGGCGAGAAACATTTCGGCCAGCGCCTCAATGATGCCCGAGCCGCAGATGCCGGTGACGCCGATGCCGGCCGCGCCGGCGGCGAAAGCCGGGTCGTCGGACCACGCATCGCAGCCAATCACCTTGAAGCGCGGCTCCAACGTTTTACGGTCAATGCGCACCCGTTCCACCGCGCCGGGCGCGGCGCGCTGGCCGCAACTGATTTGCGCGCCCTCAAAAGCAGGGCCGGTGGGGCTGGAGGCGGCGAGGATGCGGCGGCGGTTGCCGAGCAGAATCTCGGCGTTGGTGCCCACATCCACGATGAGCGAAATCTCGTCACGCAAGTGCGGCGCCTCGGACAGCGCCACCGCGGCGGTGTCGGCGCCCACATGGCCGGCGATGCACGGCAGCACAAAAACCCGTGCGTTGGGGTGCAGGCGCAAGTCCAATTCGTTGGCCCACAGACTCAGCGCCTCGTCGGTGGCCAGCGCAAACGGCGCGCCGCCGAGCTCCACCGGGCTGATGCCGAGCAGCAGGTGGTGCATGATGGGGTTGCCGACAAAGGTCACATCCAGAATGTCGCCCACGCCGATGCCGGCCGCGGCGGCCACTTCCCCGGCCAGTTTCTGCACCGCTTCGCGCACCGCGCGGGTCATCTCCTTGTCGCCGCCGGGGTTCATCATCACATATGACACCCGGCTCATCAGGTCTTCGCCGAAGCGAATCTGCGGGTTCATGGCGCCGGCCGAGGCTGCGACCTCGCCGCTGGACAAGTCGCACAGATGGGCGGCGATGGTGGTGGAGCCCACGTCCACGGCGATGCCATAGGCGCGCGCGCGAAAGCCGGGCCACACGGCGATGATGCGGTCGGCGCGCGGGCCGTGGTGCACCGCCACCGTCACTTTCCACTCGCCGGCGCGCAGCGCGCCCTGCAGGTCGTGCAACGGGCCAATGTCCACCACCAGATCCTCCAGCCGCCACTCAAACTCCAGCGCCTTTTTCAACCGCCACAAATCGCCGGCCGGGTCGTGCATGTCGGGCTGCTGCACCTCCACGTAATAAATTCGAATCACCGGATTGAGGTTGATGTCCATCACCTCGGCGTCCTTGCGCACCACCTGGCGGTGCACCTGGCTGTCCGGCGGCACGTCAATCACCACATCGCCGAGGATTTGCGCCGAGCAGCCCAGCCGCCGGCCCTCTTCCATGCCGTAAACTTCGCGGTATTCCTCCTCGGTGTCGCCGGGCTCGCTCAGGTGCTCGGCGCGCGAGGTGAGGCCGTGCTTGGCGAAACGCCCGGCGCTGAGCAGCACCTGGCACCTGCCGCACATGCCGCGCCCGCCGCAAACGGAATCAAGGTCGACACCGAGTTGCTGCGCCGCCTGCAACACCGGCGTCCCTTTGGGAAAGCGCCCACGCCGACCCGAAGGAGTAAACACCACCAGCGCGTCAGCGGCCATGTCAACCGCGCCCGCCGCGATGGCGCGGCGCGCCGCACAGGCATCTGCCGTGGTATTCGCTCATGGTTTGACTCCGGATGAATCCGACCCGTCCCCAGCGGCGGCGCCGCCGCCAATGCCGCGATTTGCGCCGCCGAGCATTCCCCGGATATTTGCCAGCAGCGCGACGCTCAGCATATTAATCAGCAGGCCGGCCAGGATGGCGCCCAGGCCGCCGGCGCTGCTCTGCATGCGGAAAACGCCGTAGACAGCGACAGCAATGCCGCCAACGGCGGCGGCGATGGCGACCCCGGCGGTGACGGTTAAAAACCTGATGGAATTTTGTTTGCTGAAAATGCAGCGCGTATTGTTAAAGGCGAGCAGCGCGCCGACCATAATCATGAAGAGAGCGCCGGGAAAAGGAGGGTTTGCGGCCGCGCCCGAAAAATCAATTCCCACAATGGCGGCCGCGCCGACAACAGCGATGGCGGCGCCGGCAACAGCGGACAGGATGCCGACGGCATTGATCAGGAACCGCATCGCTCAAGCCCGGCGCCGCGCCGCCCGCCGGGCTTCTCTTTCTTCACGGCTGCCGCGGCCGCCGGTTCGGGGTTCGGCGGCGCCGGCGGCGGAGTTGGCGCTGTATTTTTTAATCCACTTTGCGCAGTTGGGGTCGTGGCCGGCCATGACATCGGCGCCCATGACGGCCTGAATGACCTCCTCGTGCAGCGGGCTGGTGATGGCGCTGGTCATGCCGGCGCCGATGGCCATGGTCAGGAAGGCCGCGTTCAGGCCGTTGCGGTTGGGCAGGCCGAAACTGACGTTGGAGGCGCCGCAAGTGGTGTTCACTTTAAGTTCACCGCGCAGGCGGCGGATTAATTCCATCACCCCGCGGCCGGCGCTGTTGACGGCGCCGATGGGCATCACCAGCGGGTCCACCACCACGTCGCTGTAGTGGATGCCGTGGTCGGCGGCGCGCTCGACAATTTTCTTCGCCACCGCAAAGCGCACGTTGGGGTCCTCGGAAATGCCGCTCTCGTCGTTGGAAATGGCGACCACCGCGGCGCCGTGTTTTTTGACCAGCGGCAGAACGCTCTCCAGCCGCTCCTCCTCGCCGGTCACCGAGTTCACCAGCGCCTTGCCCCGGTAGACGGCGAGGCCGGCCTCCAGCGCGGCGACAATGGAGGAGTCGATGGACAGCGGGACATCGGTGAGCGACTGCACCAACTCGACGCACTCGGCGAGGATGCGCGGCTCGTCGGCCAGCGGAATGCCGGCGTTGACATCCAGCATGGCGGCGCCGGCCTGCACCTGCGCCAGCGCATCGCCGCTGACGCGCTCGTAATTGCCGGCGGCCATCTCGGCGGCCAAAATTTTGCGGCCGGTGGGGTTGATGCGCTCGCCGATAATGACGAAGGGGCGTTCAAAACCGATGACGGTTTCGCGGCTGGCGGAACTGAGAATGGTGTCGGTCATGGCGGGCGCGGCGGGGTTGCAGGTGAGGGCGATGGTTGCGGTGAAAAAAGTCGCGGCGTTTTAATCCACCGCCGCGTCCGGTGTCAACACATCGCCGGCGGCGGTGAAGGCGCCGTCGCTGAGCGCGTAGGCCCACTCGGCGCTGCGCCGCAGGCCGCCGAGGGGGTAGATGTGCGCTTTGACGATGCCGCAGCCGGCATCCGCTTTGCTGTGGCGGGCGAGGTCCAGCACCAGTTTGTCCGGCGCGCTCACCTTCACCAGCCTGGCCACATTGCGCGCCTGGCGGGTGAGAAAGCGCATGGACGGGCCGATGCCGCAGGCGCGGGCGTGGTTGATGAGCGTTTTCAACGTGGCCAGGCCGGGGATGCCGACATGCACCGGCAGGCGGTTGCCGGCGGCGCGCACCGCCCGTTCCCAGGCAATCACCGGCGCGGCCTCAAACACGAACTGGGTGACCAGGTAAAAGTCGGCGCCGCTGCGCTCGGCCAGGTCGTTTTTGAATTGCAGCGCGGCGGCCAGGGCCTCGTCGCTGATGTCGGGGCTGCCTTCGGGGTGGCCGGCGACGCCGATGGTGGTGATGCCGAACTCGTCCAGCAGGCCGCTTTCCAGCACCGCCATGGAACTGTCGTAGGGGCCGAGGGCCTTGTCCACGGCGCCGGCCAGCACCACGGCGCGGGTGACGCCGGCCTCGCCGCGCAGGCGGGCGAGAAAGTCGCGCAACACCGCCTCGCCGGTGATGGAGCGCGCGGCGATGTGCGGCGACGGTTCAAAGCCTTCGGCGCGCAGGCGGCGGGCGACGGCGACGGTGGCGGCGTAGTCGGAGCCGGGCAGGAAGGTGACGGCGACGGTGGCGCCGGGGCGCAAATGCTCGCGGTAGTCGGCGATTTTTGCCGCAGCGCCGGGGGTGGTTTCAATGGTGAACCCGGCCATGAAATCACGCACCTGGGCTTTGGCGTCGGCGTTCATCACTACTCCGGCGCGACGCCCCGGTTGGACACCAGCGCCTGCAGCCGCTGGTCGCTGAACCCGGCGTCCAGGCGCCCGGCTTCAGCCTCGGCCTCGGCCTGCAAGTCACCGCCGCAGTCGCGCGCCTCGCGGCGCCATTCGGAAAGGTATTCGTCGGTGCCGGCCAGCCCGGCGCGCATGGCGGCGCGGTCGATGGCTTCCTGAAAACGTTCCGGCAGCGGCGCGGCGGCCCGTTCGCGGCCGCGCTTGGCCGTCACTTGCGCCGGGATGTCGCGCCACCACACCACGGTCAGCCGCGCGCCGCTCATGCGCCCGGCCTTTGCGGTTGCGGTTGCGGCTGCGCGATGCGCGCGAGGGTGAGGCCCAGTTCGCCGTAGCCGCAGGCGCGGTGCTCAAACGCCAGGCCCAGCCGCGCGGCGTGGCTGGCGGCGGCGGCGCGCAACTGCGCATCGTCGCGCTGCGACAGGTAAACCATTTTTTTGTAGTGGGCGAAATAAATTTCGGCAAGTTGCGGGTGGCGGTCAACGCCGAGGCCCTGAATTATCAGCCGCTCAAAGTGGCGGGTGAGAAAGTCGGTGAGGTAGAAAGTGCCGGGTTCGGCCTCGCTCAGCGATTGAAAAAGCTCACCGCCGGCGTAAAACTCATAGCAGTGCGCGCCGGGCAGGCGCTCAATCTTAAATTCGCCATCAGCGGCGGCGGCGTTTTCCTCGGCAATCATGCGGTCCAGCAACCCGCCGCTGCCGCAGTCGCCGTAGGCGATGAAAATGCGGCGGTGGCCGCGGCGGCGGCCGGCATGAATCTGGCGGCGCACCGCCTCGGGGATGCGCTGCGGGCGGTTGTGCAACTTTGCCGGCAGGCACTGCAACTTAAAGTGGCGCCAGCCGCCGGACTCGCACAGCCAAAGTATCTCCCGCGCCAGCGCGCCGCAGGCGATGACCAGCACCTGGGACTCTGCATCCGGCACTTTGGACTCTGCACCCGCCATCTTGCACCCGGCGTTTTCCGCCTCCGGCGCCGGCGCGGCCATTTTCAAGGCTGCAACCGTCACTTGCCGGCGCTGCGGCGCTCGGCGACCAGGCGCTGCGCGGTTTCCACCGCCACCGCGGCGTCGCGGCAGTAGGCGTCGGCGCCGATGGCCTTGCCGAACTCGTCGTTCAGCGGCGCGCCGCCCACCAGCACCACGTAGTCGTCGCGAATCCCCTGCTCCACCATGGTGTCGATGACCACCTTCATATACGGCATGGTGGTGGTGAGCAGCGCGCTCATGCCGAGAATGTCGGGCTGGTGCTCCTCCAGCGCGGCGATGTACTTCTCCACCGGGTTGTTGATGCCGAGGTCGGTGACTTCAAAGCCGGCGCCCTCCATCATCATGGCCACCAGGTTTTTGCCGATGTCGTGGATGTCGCCCTTGACCGTGCCGATCACCATCTTGCCGATGGGCGGCGCGCCGGTCTCGGCCAGCAGCGGCTTGAGAATGGCCATGCCGGCTTTCATGGCGTTGGCCGCCATCAGAACTTCCGGCACAAACAGAATGCCGTCGCGAAAATCAATGCCGACGATGCGCATGCCCTCCACCAGCGCATCGCCGAGCACCTTGTCCGCGGTCCAGCCGCGCTCGAGGAGAATGCGCGTGCCTTCCTCGATTTCCTCTTTGAGGCCGTCGTAGAGGTCGTCGTGCATCTGCTCGACCAGGTCCTCGTTGGACAGCGACTTGAGGTCGATGTCCTCGCCGTCGGCCGGCGGCTTGGCGTTGTCGTCGGTCATGATTTTGCGCCCTGTGCGAATGGCAAGTGGAAAAAGATTATACTCGCCCGGTCAACCGCCGGAGGCGACACCGTGAGCAGCCGCATTATAGACGGAAAATCAACCGCCGAGGAATTGCACAAGCGCCTGACTGGGGCGGTGGCCGGCCTGGTGGAGTGCCACGGCCTGCGCCCCGGCCTGGCGGTGGTGCTGGTGGGCGACAACCCGGCCAGCCGCGTGTATGTGCGCAACAAGGCAAAGCAGACCGCGGCCGCCGGCATGCGCTCGCTGGAGCACCGGCTGGACGCCGCAACCGGCGAGTCCGAACTGCTGGCGCTGATTGCCGAACTGAACGGCGACCCCGAGGTGCACGGCATTTTGGTGCAGTTGCCGCTGCCGCCGCACATTAACGAGGCCGCGGTGCTGAACGCCATCGCGCCGCACAAGGACGCCGACGGTTTCCACCCGGTGAACGCCGGCCTGCTGGCCAGCGGCAGCGGCGACGCCGTGGTGCCGTGCACGCCGCTGGGCTGCCTGATGCTGATTAAGAACACGGTGGACGACCTCGCCGGCATGCGCGCCATCATCATCGGCCGCTCCAACATTGTGGGCAAGCCCATGGCGCAACTGCTGCTGCGTGAGCATTGCACCGTCACCATCGCCCACTCGCGCACCCGCGACCTGCCCGGTGAATGCCGCCGGGCCGACATCGTGGTCGCCGCGGTGGGCCGGCCGCGGCTGGTGGGCGGCGACTGGATTAAGCCCGGCGCGGTGGTGGTGGACGTGGGCATTAACCGGGTGGACCGCGGCGGCGGCAAACCGGCCCTGGTCGGCGATGTGGATTTTGCCGCCGCCGCCGCAGTCGCCGCCGCCATCACCCCGGTGCCCGGCGGCGTCGGGCCCATGACCATCGCCTGCCTGCTGCACAATACCGTCACCCTCGCCTGCCGCGCGCATGGCGTCGAGTCGCCGCTGTAAAACCAAACCCTCACCGCCGCCGGCCCAGCCGCCACAGAATTCCCGGCAGCGAGAACACGGCGAACAGAAAAAAGTTCACCACATAAAACTCCCAGTCCTGGGCGGCGATGGCGCCGGTGGCCTTGCGCTCCAGGCCGGCGGCCAGGGCGGCGGTGAGGGCCAGCATCAGCAGCCATTCCAGCAGCCGGACAGCGGCGCCCTTTTCGCCGGCCGGGCGGAACAAAAACAAAACGCGGTCGGAAATCCACGGCGCGTTGGCCGCGACCAGGGCCGCGATGATGAGCAGCCAGGGAGATTGCATCACACCGGTGCCTGGTGCCGAAGGCCGGACTCGAACCGGCACGGCTTGCGCCACCGCCCCCTCAAGACGGCGTGTCTACCAATTCCACCACTTCGGCTGGTTTGCTCAGTTGGAGTCCGGCGCGTCCGGCACATCGGACTGCGGCTCGGCCGCCTCCTCCGTCACCGCCTCCACCGCCGCCGGGGCGGTGACGCTGAGGTCGGCCTGGTCGCGGTTGTACAGCCAGGCCAGGACCAGGCTGTTGACAAAAAACAGCGTGGCCAGGCCGGCCGTCAGGCGGCTCAGAAAACTGGCCGAGCCGCGGCTGCCGAACACGCTCTGCGACGAGCCGCCGAACACCGCACCGGCGTCCGAGCCGCGGCCCTGCTGCAGCAGCACCAGAATAATCACCGCCACCGTCACCGCCAGGTGAAGCCCGAGAAGAATGTTAGTCAGCATAACCGCTCCTGATGATAGAAAGAAAATCCCGCGCGGCAAGCGATGCGCCGCCCACCAGCGCGCCGTCAATGCCCGGCTCGGCAAACAAACCGGCGGCGTTGCCGGGCTTGACGCTGCCGCCGTAAATCACCCGCGCCCGGCTTGCCGCCGCCGGATTGTGGTCGGCGATGCGGCGGCGGATGAATTCATGCACCGCCCGCGCATCGCCCGGCGTCGCGCTCTGCCCGCTGCCGATGGCCCACACCGGCTCATATGCGGCGGCAAAATCACCGCCGTCACTGTCGGCAAAGAACCCAGCCAGCGGCGCAAGTTGCGACTCCACCACGGCTTCAGTGCGGCCGGCTTCGCGCTCGGCGAAAGTCTCCCCCACGCAAACCACCGCCGCCAGCCCGGCGCCGCGCGCGGCCTGCGCCTTGCGCGCCACATCATCGTCGCTCTCGCCG
This sequence comes from Gammaproteobacteria bacterium, assembly GCA_028817275.1. Classification (GTDB taxonomy): domain Bacteria; phylum Pseudomonadota; class Gammaproteobacteria; order Arenicellales; family Spongiicolonaceae; genus Spongiicolonus; species Spongiicolonus versatilis. Next base: position 7,606 of record JAPPPZ010000063.1, on the reverse strand, counting down.
AACAGCGCACGCCGCTCGGAATGGCCGACAATCACGTACTCGCATCCGGCATCGGCAATCATCGCCGCCGAAACCTCGCCGGTGAACGCGCCGTGGGCGTGGTAGTCCAGGTTCTGGGCGCCCACCGCCAGCCCGGTAACTTTCGCCTGCCGCACCATCCGCGCCACTTCGCGCAGGTAAACAAACGGCGGACAGAGTAGCACATCCACGCCGCCGCCACCACCCTCGGCCAGGCCGGCAATCACCGCCTCGGCCAGCGCGAGGTCGCCATTCATCTTCCAGTTGGCGGCAATCAGCGGGCGGGTCATTGCACGGCGGCGATGCTTTCGCGCACCGCATCGGCGATGTCACCGGCCGCGCGCTGCACGGCGGCGGCGTCCTCACCCTCGGCCATCACCCGCACCAGCGGCTGGGTGCCGGACGGCCGCAGCAGTACGCGGCCGCCCTCGCCGAGGGCGCTTTCGGCATCGGCGACCGCATCCTGCACCCGGCCGGCGGCGAGCACCCGGTCGGCGGCGGCGGATGCCAGCGGCACGTTCACCGTCGCCTGCGGCACCGCCGGCATGGCCGCGGCCAGTTCGGCCAGCGTACGGCCGGCGCGGGTCATGCCGTGCAGCACTTCCAGCGCGGCGATGATGCCGTCGCCAGTGGTGTTTTTGTCAAGGCAGATGAGATGGCCGGAGGCTTCACCGCCGAGGAGCCAGCCGCGCCGGTTCAACTCGGCCAGCACATGCCGGTCGCCCACCGCGCTGCGCGCAAACGCAATGCCGAGCCCGGCCAGGCCGCGCGCGAGGCCGATGTTGCTCATGGCGGTACCGACCACACCGCCGCCGAGACTATCGCCGCCGGCGGCATGGCGGCCGGCGGCGAGAATATACAGAAGGCGGTCGCCGTCCACGGTGCCGCCGGCGGCGTCCACCATGATCAGGCGGTCGCCGTCGCCGTCCAGCGCGATGCCGCAGGCGGCGCCGTGGGCGGTGACGGCCTTGCTGAGGGCGCCCAGGCTGGTGCTGCCGCAGCCTTGGTTGATGTTGAAACCGTCCGGGCGGTCGCCGATGGCCACCACCTCGGCGCCCAGTTCGTGCAGCAGTTGCGGGGCCACCTGGTAGGCGGCGCCGTTGGCGCAGTCCACCACCAGTTTGAGGCCCTCCAGCGAGTCGCGGTGGGGAATGGTGCTCTTGCAAAACTCAATGTAGCGGCCGGCGGCGCCGTCAAAGTTGGCAGTCTTGCCGAGGTGGCGCGCCGCCATCATGGTCAGCGGTTGGGCCATCATTTTTTCAATGGCGGCCTCGGCATCGTCGCCGAGTTTGGCGCCGCCGCGGGTGAAAAACTTGATGCCGTTGTCCTGGTACAAATTGTGCGACGCGCTTATCACGATGCCGGCGCCGGCGCGCGAGGTGCGGGTCAGGTAGGCGATGGCCGGCGTCGGCATGGTGTAGAGCAGGCCCACGTCAACGCCGGCCGAGTTCAGCCCGGCCTCAAGCGCGGATTCCATGATGTAGCCGCTGATGCGGGTGTCCTTGCCGATGAGAATTTTGCCCGGCAGGCGGTCGCCCACCAGCACCCGGCCGGCGGCCCAGCCGAGGTGGGTGACGGTCTGCGGCGTCAGCGGCTCCTCGCCGACGGCGCCGCGGATGCCGTCAGTGCCGAACAACTTGCGCCGGGCGGTGGACACGACTCAGGCGGCGATGGTGTGGACGCCGGAAATGGCGCGCTGCACGGCGAGGGCGCGGCGGGTGGCGGTGACGTCGTGCACCCGGATGATGGCCGCGCCATTGGCGGCGGCGGCGGCGGCTAATTGGGCGCTGGCCGCGGTGAGGGCGGCGGCGTCCACGGCGCCGAGGATGTGGCGGATGATGGATTTGTTGCTGAGACCGGCGACCACCGGGGCGACCGTGGCGATGGTTTTGATGTTGGCCAGAAGGGCGAGGTTGTGCGCCGGGGTTTTGCCGAAACCGAAGCCGGGGTCGACGTAAATATTGCCGGGATCCACGCCGGCGGTGATGGCGGCGTCGCGGCGGGCTTTGAGGAAGGCGGTGACCTCGGCCACCACATCGCCGTAGCGCGGCGCATGCTGCATGGTCGCCGGCTCGCCCTGCATGTGCATTAGCACCACCGGCACTCCGCACCCCGCCGCCGCCGCCAGCGCGCCGGGCGACTGCAAGGCCCGCACGTCGTTAATCATCACCGCCCCGGCCGCCACCGCCGCGGCCATCACCTCCGGCTTGGAAGTGTCGATGGACAGCGGCGCCTTCACCTTTGCCGCCAGCCCCTCCACCACCGGCAACACCCGGCGCAACTCCTCGGCAGCCGCCACCGGCGCGGCGCCGGGGCGGGTGGACTCGCCGCCGATGTCCACAATGTCGGCGCCGGCCCCGGCCAGGGCAACGCCGTGGGCGATGGCGCGCGCCGGGTCAAAATAGCGGCCGCCGTCAAAAAACGAGTCCGGGGTGACATTGACCACCCCCATCAAGGCGGGCGGCACGGCGGGGGCTTGCGCCGCCCGGGACAGGGCCGCTGTCACCGGCGGCCGCGGCCCCGCTCTGGGGCCAGCCTGGCATCAGCGGCGGCGGCCTGGGCGTCACCATCGTCGTTGGCGGCGGGGGTTTCATCGCCGGCTTCACCCCCACCTTCACCCCCGCCCTCACCACCGGCGCCGGCATCGGCCGCGCTTTTGGTTTCGGGTTCGGGCTCGGGGGCCGGCGGGCGCGGCTGGCGGCCGGCCATGATGTCGTCGATTTGCTCGGCGCTGATGGTTTCCCATTCCAGCAGCGCGCCGGCCATGGCCTCCACCTTGTCGGTGTTGCTCTGCAGAATTTCCCGGGCGCGGGCGTATTGCTGGTCCACGATGCGGGTGACTTCGCGGTCCACTTTTTCGGCGGTGGCGTTGCTCAGGTTGCGGTGGGTGATCATGTCGCGGCCGAGGAACACCTGCGAGTCGTTTTCGCTGTACACGCGCGGCCCCAACTCGTCGCTCATGCCCCAGCGCGCCACCATGTTGTGGGCGATGTCGGTGGCCACCTCAAAATCGTTGGAGGCGCCGGTGGTCATCTGGTTCATGAACAACTCCTCGGCGATGCGGCCGCCCATGAGGACGGCGATCTTGTCGTGGAGGTAGCCGCGGTTGTGGCTGTAGCGGTCCTGCTCCGGCAACTGCATGGTGACGCCGAGGGCGCGGCCGCGCGGGATGATGGTGACTTTGTGCACCGGGTCGGCGTGCTCCAGCACCTTGGCCACCACGGCGTGCCCCGACTCGTGGTAGGCGGTGTTGCGGCGCTCCTCCTCGGGCATGACGATGGAGCGGCGCTCGACGCCCATCACCACCTTGTCCTTGGCCAGCTCAAACTCGCGCATGGTGACGCGGCGCTTGCGCGAGCGGGCGGCGAACAGCGCGGCCTCGTTAATTAAATTCGCCAGGTCGGCGCCGGAAAAACCCGGCGTGCCGCGGGCCAGAACAGCGGTGTCCACATCGTCGGCCACTGGCACCTTGCGCATGTGCACCTGCAGAATCTTCTCACGCCCGCGAATGTCCGGCAGCGGCACGTGCACCTGGCGGTCAAAGCGCCCCGGCCGCAGCAGCGCCGGATCCAGCACATCCGGGCGGTTGGTGGCGGCGATGATGATGATGCCCTCGCCGCCCTCAAAACCGTCCATCTCCACCAGCAACTGGTTCAGCGTCTGCTCGCGCTCGTCGTGGCCGCCGCCGAGGCCGGCGCCGCGCTGGCGGCCGACGGCGTCGATCTCGTCGATGAAAATAATGCACGGCGGGTTCTTTTTCGCCTGCTCAAACATGTCGCGCACCCGCGACGCGCCGACGCCGACAAACATTTCCACAAAGTCAGAGCCGGAGACCGAATAAAACGGCACCTTGGCCTCGCCGGCGATGGCCTTGGCCAGCAGCGTCTTGCCGGTGCCGGGGTTGCCGGTCATGAGGACGCCGCGCGGAATGCGGCCGCCGAGTTTCTGAAACCGCGACGGGTCGCTGAGGAACTCCACCAACTCGCCGACCTCCTCCTTGGCCTCCTCCACACCGGCCACATCGGCGAAAGTGACCTTGTTTTTATCCTCGGTCAAAAGGCGCGCGCGGTTTTTGCCGAAACTCAGCGCGCCGCGGCCGCCGCCACCTTGCATCTGGCGCATGAAAAAAATCCAGATGCCGACCAGCAGCAGCAGCGGAAACCAACTGATTAAAATGTTCACCAGCAGCGAGGTTTTTTCCGGCGGCTCCACGTCGATGCTGACGCCCTTTTCCAACAGGTCGTTCACCAGTTGCGGGTCGCCGGGCGAGTAGGTGGAGAAGGCGCCGCCGTTGTGGTAGCGGCCTTCAATCACCGAGCCGTTGATGCGCACTTTGGCCACATTGCCCTGGTGCACCTGGGTGACGAATGTGGAATAGTCGATCTCGCGCGCGCTGTCGCCGTCGGTGGAGGTCATGGTGTTAAACACCGCCACCAGCACCATGGCGATAACCACCCACATGATGAGGTTTTTAGTCAGGTTGCTCAAAACGGTTTCTCCGCGAATTTGGCGGTTGGCATAAAGCGGGGATTATAAGCGCGCGCGGCGGTTTTGTCATCCCGTTTTCCATTGTCAACTGGGGCCGGCCGGCGGCGTTTTCAACGCCCGGCACAGCAGATACTGCTCGCGGCTGCGCCCGCGCGAGGCCGCCGGCTTCACCGCCTTCACCCTCCCGAACATCTCTCCGCACCGCCGCCGCAGCGCCGCGCTTTCCGCGCCCTGAAAAAACTTCACCAGCATCACGCCGTCGGCGCGCAAACAGTCGCGCGCAATGGCCAGCGCAATTTCCACCAGCGCCGCGCCGCGCGCCTGGTCGGTGGCGGCAACGCCGGTTAAATCGGGCGCCATGTCCGACAGCAGAAGATGCGCGCGCCCATCGCCGCAGGCGGCGATAATTTTCTTGCGCGTCATTTCGTCACCGGCGTCACCATTCACCACCTGCACTCCCGGCAACTCCGCCAGCGGCGCACGGTCCACCGCCACCACCACGCCGCCGGGCAGTACGCGCTCGCGCACATACTGCGTCCACCCGCCCGGCGCCGCACCCAACTCGAGCACCGTCATCCCGCGCCGGCACAACTTCTCGCGGCGGTCGATCTCCGCCAACTTGAACACCGCGCGCGAACGGTAGTTCTCGCGCCGCGCGCGCTGCACAAACGGGTCGGCCGCGTGTGCACGCAGCCAGCGGCGGCCGGCCGCAGTCATCGCCGATTACCGGGTTGCGGGTTGCACATCAGAGTTCACCGTCGAAAGAAACACTGTATCACCAGGAAGCCGCGGTAAGGAACTACCGCGTGCATTACGCCGCGGGACAGAAGGCCTTGTATCCCGGCGACCCTGCTGGTCTGCCCGCAAATACAATTCCATGCCGCTGTGTGGTGATTACGCGCGTGGTGCCGGAAAGCCAGCGCGCTGATGCCGATGCCGCAACCCCGGCAGAGGCCGTGCCAGGGTTGCCGATTGGCGGCGCGCCCGGCCGCTTTACCACGGCTGATGTTATTGGCGAGAGGTTGCACGCTGGGTTCAGAAGTGAAGCCGATTTCACCAATTTCCTTACTGAATTATGGGTTAAAAAGACACGCTGGGCAGCGAGATAGCCGCGCGGCTTGCGGCGTTGCGGCGCGCACAGGGCGGCTTGTTTTGCGGGGACCAAAGGAGTATGAAAGGCAGTATGCGGGTGTTAAACCCAAGCCGAAACCCGCTGCGCCAAAGAAATCGCCTGTGGATAAGGAGTTGGATAAGTACAAGACGCGGTGGAGCGAGCATCTGAAAAAGAAATGAATTCACCCAAATCACCGACATAAACCTCGCCGAATGCTTCGCCAACTACTTTGAAGTGCGCTGCAACCCCGCAGAACAAATACGTCTGCAACTCGCCCGCGCGCTGTTCCCCGACGCAACCCGCAGATTCGACGAAATCCCCGCCGAAATCGGCGATGGCAAACGCGCCTGCGCCCCGGCAAAATAAAAATCCACAAACCCCGCAAACATGCGTATATATAACGCACATACAATGCTCTCGGATAACACCCGCTATCGTCTCAAATTCAGCACGGCGTCCGGCGGCCCCAGGCTGGGCGCAACACCCGACGAGCAAAAAAAATTCAAGCCTTTCCAACCCGGCGCCCCCGACGTCGAAGACACCTAAAACGCATAACTTGAATAACAAACAAAATAGATGGAATACGGTCAATCTGACGGACGTGGCAGGCCACCCATGCTCAACCTGTTCCTGTTCGCCGTACTGTGTTTGAGTTGGGGGTCCACCTGGGTCGCCATCAAAGTCGGCGTGGATGAGGCGCCGCCGTTGTGGTTTGCCGGCAGTCGGTTTGTCGTCGCCGGGGTTTTGATTTTGTTGTTGGCGGCGCTGTTCATCGCCGTGTATTTGGCGCTGAGAAACCCCAACGGCGCGAAAATAAAATAAGCGCCAAAACGATTGAGAAGGCATGCGTTCGTTGCCGTTTTCCTCATGCCATCAAACATCATCGCTTTCCCGCGCAAGCGTTGCTCGACTCATCCCCGAACAACCCCAGTGACCACCCTGCCAAACATCCCGTTGCGCTACCAGGACAGCGGAGTCAGCATCGACGCCGGCAACGACTTGGCCGCGCGCACTCAAGGGCCCGCGGTGCCGGGCGGCGCGGGCGGGTTAGGGAGTGCGCAATTTGCTATCATTCCGCGCCATGTGCATTTTGCTTTTTGCGCTTCACCGTCATCCTGATTTTCCGCTCATCATTGCCGCCAACCGCGATGAGTTTTACCAGCGGCCGGCGGCGCGGGCGCGGTTCTGGCGCGAGCATCCGCATCTTTTGGCCGGCCGCGACTTGCGCGCCGGGGGAACATGGCTCGGCGTCACCCGGGGCGGGCGTTTTGCGGCGGTGACCAACTACCGTGACGCCGGCGCCGCCGGCAACAAGACCGATGCCATGCCGTCGCGTGGACTTTTAGTGCGCGACTTTCTTGCGCGCAGCATCGGCACCGCGGATTTCATCGATAATTTACGCGCGCGGCGGCGCGACTACGCCGGCTTCAGTTTCATCGCCGGTGAGGCCGCGGCGGTGTTTTTTTATTCCAACCGAGGCGGTGAGGGTGAAGCCCGGCCGCTGCCGCCCGGCGTGCACGGTTTGTGCAACCACCTGCTGAACACGCCGTGGCCGAAAGTGAAAAAAGGCGTCGCCCAACTCACCGCCCTGATTAAAAACCCGCGCCCGCAGCCCGAGGATTTGTTCACCCTGCTGCACGATGCAACGCCGGCGGCTGATGCCGGCCTGCCGGATACCGGCATCGGCGCGCCGCTGGAGCGCGCGCTGTCCGCCATCTACACGCCCGCGATCCGCATCCGCGGCGCCGCCTACGGCACCGTCAACTCCAGCATCCTGCTGCTGCACAAAAGCGGCTTGGTGCAGTTCCACGAGCGCGGCTGGGACGCCGACGGCAACAGCAGCGGCGACTGCGCCTACAGTTTCACCGTTGACTCCAACGCTTCTTAAGCCACCGCCGCCATCATGACCCCCGCGCCCGCCATTTCCGGATTGCGCGCCGCGGCGGTGCGGGTGATTGTGCCGTTTGCGCTCGGCTATTTTCTGTC
>JAPPPZ010000061.1 GCA_028817275.1 Gammaproteobacteria bacterium | reverse complement strand
TGCTGAGCGGGGAGGAGTTCGACCGGCATGTGCGGGCGGAGGGGATGGTGGGGGGAGAGTGAGGCGGCGCCGGCGGCGGTGATGGTTACGGCGCAAACACTTCCGCAATATCGTCGGTCCAGAATTTCCTGTATTGGTCGGGAGCACCCGCGGGGGAACTGAAAAATTTCAGGTGCACCGCCACTTTCCAGCGTGAGCCGTGGCTGAATTTGCGAATTCCCCTGTTTCGCTCGAATAATTTTGCATAGCCGTCCGCTTTCCGGAGGCCGGACGTGTACTCCGTCGTTTTCGGATCAACGAAAACGATTTTGTATTCATTCCCCTTGCACATCCAGAAGACGAAATCGGGGTAGAAATTACGATACTCATTGGAATCGTAATAAGGGATGTGAATTTTATCCAGCGATTCATCGATCTTGCTGAACATCCACGCATCCCACCGGGGCTGCTCCTGGGCGAGCCAGTCCAGCAGTTTTTCCACAAACTGCTTTTCGCTGGGATGCTTGATAATGTGTTGAATAAAATCAACTTTTTTGTCCTCGGCGATGACCAGCGGCACGTAGTAATGCTGGGCGATGTGTCGGATTTGCAACAAGTCCCGGTGCGAATCCGCGCTTTTGCCGCCCATGAGTGACTGGTATTCTTCCTCAGAGATGCCTCCGCGCGAAAATTTTCCCGCGAGTTCTTTTTTCTCGTCCAGAGTAAGCCCGCCGCCGCGCGCAACGTTTTTGATTTTCTCCTGAAAATCTTTAATCTCTCCGCGAGTGAACGCCGCGCGGACTTCACGAAAGTGCACAATGTCGCGCTTCTCATCCAAATCGCGCACGCCATCGGCGTCTTTCACGGTGAATTCCGCATGACGCCCAAGCCGCTCCTGCAAATAAATCAGGTTGCCGTAATCCTTCATTTCGACAATCTTCACGCCCTTTGCATCCGGGCCGGCCAGATTCCGCAAATTCTTAATTTGCCCGGGCGCCAGCCCGTCGCGAACCACCAGAAGAGAGTTTGACGTCCCCTCAAGGTAAGTTTGAAAACGCTTATACGTTTCCCTGCTCATCTCAAATTGCGGACGGCGGACTTCGCCGTTTTTCACTTCCCGGTACGCCGGAACGAACAAGGGCATGGTCCCGCCGCTGATTTGCGGCCTCTCGGACTGAACCAAGCCCTCCACTTTCTCGAATTGGCCGTTTCTATTCGACTCCAGGCCTTTCATGACGTTGGAAACGTCCTGGCGGTTGGTGGCGAAAAGAAACAGTGTTTCCAGCGGCGAGGCGGAATCGCCCAACTTCCGGAGCATTTTTTTCTTTTCCTCGCTTAACCCCGGGCCGTCCATCAGAACTTTGATGCGCCGGCGGTGGTTGGGCAGCGGCTCAATCCTCACCCCCCGGCCCACCGACTGGATGACAAATTTTTTCGCGTCAATGCGGCCGATGTTAATGAAGTTGACAACATTCGGACGGTTGGAATCCCAACTCTCGAAAAACGAGCGCGAGCCCATGAGAATGGTGATGGAACTGTCCTCGGTCGCCAGTTCATCAAAGAATGACTTCTCCTTCAGGGTTTTGGATTCGGCGAAGCCGGCCAGCAACTCTTTGCGCCATTTTGAAGTTTTGCCGATGCGAATCAGCGCAAAAGGCCGGTCCGCGTTTTTCATCTGAAATGCAATTTCCCTCTCGTCCTTGCTGAGGATGAATTGCAATTCGCTTTTTCTGCGACTCAGAAAAATTTCCTCGCGCAAGTCGGTGATTTTCATTTCGCTGAGCGACGTGCCGCCAATGCCGGTTAAACCGCCGGCATTTGCGCTTGCGTCGAAAAACATCCGGCCATTGGCCCAGTCTTTCAGCAGGGCGTCTTTGCTCTCCCGGAAAAGAGCATCATCAATGTCTCCGGACGCAATTTCCTTCAGCGTCTGAAAAAACGCCCATAAGTCATTTCTGTCATTAATGTCGGTGTTAACCGAGTGCACCAAAGTCAGCATCAGCGGGCGGTGGTACAGGCGGCCGTAGCCGGATTCCCCGCGCACTTTTTTGCCGCGCTGCGAAACGAAAGCGAGGGTAATCAGCGATTTCAGGACGATTTGCTTCCTTTCCACCGGGCTGATTTCCTCTTTGCGGTTTTGAAAAGCGCGAAATTGGCTTTCGTTCAGGTAGATATTTTTCCCATAGCCCCCGGCGACAAAATCCTGCAGGTTGTATTTGGCAGCCGTGGTGGTGATGTCCTCGGCATCGGTAAACGTCGCCGAAAAATTAAACAGAAAACCCTCGCGCGCCATCAGCGCGTAATAAGCCTGCCGCTTTGACCCCTCCTTGCCGCCCTTGTGCGCCTCGTCCAGCAGCACATACCACTTGCCGCCGTTTTCGTACGTGCGGTAATTCGTCAGCGCCATTTTTTGCACATCGGATATGTTGTCGCTGCGGTGGTAGTGGACGGTGACTTTGGCGCCGAGCACGCCCTGGCACGGGCCTTCCGGCTGGCGCAGCGGCGCCAACTCGATTTGAATTCCGCCGGCGGAGTTAAATTCATCCACCGTTTTGCGGATTTGTTCCAGCAGGTAATCACTCGGCGCGAGGACGAGAATTCTGTGGGGGGGGATTTCGCCGTGGTCCATCAGCCGCCGCAGATAGGCGATGAGTTTCACCATCACCAAAGTTTTGCCGCTGCCGGTGGCCATCCAGAAGCACATGCGGTTGAGAAGATGGCGGTAGGCAACGCCATCCCGGTCGGGTGTGATGAATTCAGAAAGAATGCGGAAAATCGGGTTGATTTTCCCGTCCAGGCGGGCGGTTTTGGTTTCATACATGGGAATGGAAAATTCCCCGTCCGGGTGCCTGTGCTGCCCCCCATAGCGGCCGGCCAGGTCGCTTTTGCGGCGGGAATTAACGGCCGGCGCCTCGCCGGCTTTCCAGTCATGGGCTTGTCCGTAATACGAATACAGCACTTTCGCCGCATTTTGCAGGGCCGTTTGCTGGTAGCCGTAGAGGTTTTTGTGGGGCGAAAAACGCTCAATGTCCGGCACCCGCCAGGTTTCCGGCAGGTCGGAGTAATTCTGGTCGCGGACCAGGGACTCAAGGACCGGCGCTGGCGGGCTTTTGTCGATCATTTGCCCCACCACAAATAGGGTTTGATGAGAGAAACAAAGTGCAATTTCTCTTTCTCGTCCATTTTTAATGGCTCGGTCATTTCGGTTGCGCCGTCGGTGAAGGTGACGCTGTCGGCGGTGCGGCGGCGGATTTGCTTGCCGAGGATGTTGGCCAGTGACTCGGCAATGTCCATATCCGGATACAGATTCTTGAGGTTGATTTCAAGTTTTCCGCCGCCGGCATGGTCCGCCTTGCCGACGTGCGCCAACTTGTCATCGTCAAAAAAGACGTACTGCTCAAACGGAGTTTTGTTGGAATCCAACTCAATCTGCCGCCCGCCTTTGTAGCGGGAATTTTTCAGCGTTTCCTCGTACTGCTCCAGCGAGTAGTATTTGAACGCGCCGCCGCCTTTGTATTCCGCTTTGCCATTGCCATTTCCAGACGCATGGCCGCCAAGCACTTTCTTCATGCGGCCAAGGATGCCGATTTTATTCTTGCCGTCCATGTCTTTGTAAAATTCCGCGACGTGGCCGCCCATTTCCACACCAAGCCATTTGCGGCCCAGTTTTTGTGCAACGGCAAGTGTTGTCCCGCTACCAGCGAAAAAATCGCAGACAACTTCCCCGGCATCCTCGTCCGTGATTGCCGACAAACAGCGCATGAGGAGAACCTCTGCATTTTCGGTGCTAAACGACCAATCCCGGGCATAGCCGGGAATATCCGTCCAATTATTTTTAATGTTTTTCCACAGCGGCCAATACTTGACCCGGCCTTTTTCAATTTTGATTCGGCCACGGGCGTGGTGCTCATCAACCGCTTCCTGAGTCAGCCCCCAAATGCGGCCTTTTGGAGAACGGTATTCTTCTCCGTCGATAACTCGAGTGCTGTCCTCCCCGTTTCCGTTGCGACTCGGCAAAAACGGCTCGTGCCAAACTTCGTCCGTGCGAACTTCTCGCACGGGGTTGATTCGAGTCGCATCGCTTTTCCCGCACAAGAGAAGGCTGTCAATGTCATTCATCAACTTCTTTTGGCGCGGAGTCGGGCTTTTGAAAAATTCTTGAGTCCGATTCACAACAATTTCATTCTTGAAATTATCCTCGCCAAAAATAGAATCCAACAAAGGACGCACAATCCAATTGCCGTTGTAATCACAACGGACAAAAATAGCCCCATTATCGGCAAGAAAATTTCTTGCCATGGCAATCCGGTTCTCCAGCATAGTCGCCCAGCAGGAATCCTTGTAGTTTGTCCGGTAATCAAACTGGTCGCTGCCGCCCAGATTAAACGGCGGGTCAATGTAAATGCACTTCACCCGCCCCCGGTACTTGGCCTGCAGGGAGTTCAGCGCCTGCCAATTTTCGCTGTGCACCAACTCGCCGTCCAGCGCCTCGTCCAAATTGCCGAGGGCGCCGAGAATTTCCAACTCCAGATTTTTGAAGTGTTTGGTATCCAGCGGCAGGAAGCGGCCGCGGCCGGCAGTTTTGCCCAACTCCGCCGGTGAGAAATTCCCGTCCACCAGCCCGAGTTCGCCCCACTCCCGCGCCTGTGCTTTGGCGCCTTTGTGCGCGGCGATTTTCGCCAGCAGTTCGGCCGGCAACTTGTCCAGCGTCACCACATAGTTCACATTGCGCGCAAACTTGGGCTTTTCCCAGGCGCGGCGCAACTCGTCCTCAAACTGCGCGATGAAATCAATGATTTCATGCGCCGTCTGCTGAATTGCCTGCAACTGCTTAATGCGGCCCGGCTCAAAAATGCTCTCGCCCTGAAACAGAAACTGGTACATCCACAGGTCAAACTGCTCGCGCAAGAAACCCCGGGCGTCTTTGTTGATAAAAAAGTCCGCCTCGGTCTGGCGGCGAAATGTCTGTACCGCCCTTGCCAACTGCTCTTCGGTGGGACGCACGCCGGACTTGGATTTGCGCACCGCTTTGGCGATGTCGTCCGCCTTCGTCCCGTTGCCGTTTTCAGAATAAGAAACCGCCAGGTGCACAACCTGCCCCTCGGGCGTTTGCTCCACCTTGTCAAAAGCGAAAACAAACTCCCGGCGCTCGTTTCCGCGCTTGTTCTCAACTGCTGATGCGTCAAAATAAAAACGCATGGCCCGCTCCGGATAATCGGGGTCCAGCACCACCGGCATGCTGCGCACCAGCGTGTCGGATTTAACGTAGTACAGATTTTTCGTTTTCCAAACCAGGGCCACGTCCTCGCCGCCGGCGTAAACCCGCTCGTATATTCTGGCGAAAGCCGGCAAATGGCGAAAATAAATGGACCCGCTTTCACAGAAATACTGCGAAAAGAAAGTCCAGAGTTTGTCAAACAACTCTTCACGGAAAGAGGAATCCTCTTCCTTAACGCGCTCCTCCACGCTCTCCATCAGCACCATCTGAATGTCACGAAAATAATCGTGCTTCATCCGCATCAGGTTGATAAAGCCCGAATCGCCCTCCACCTCGGCGCCGGTGAACAGGGATTCCAGCGCGTCGAGAAAGCGTTTTTCTTTGTGATTGGTCGGCATTTTTTTTGCGTCTCTCTATTCCCGGCCCCGCCGGGAAAGCAATCATAGCACACCGGCGCGGGCCATGGCCGCCATGTTTATACCACATTTTCCCCCACGCGCTATACTCCCCGCCATGCATTCCGAAATCATCATCCTCGCCGCCGGCCGCGGTGTGCGCATGGGCGGCGGGGTGAAGGCGTTGCGCCCGCTTGGCGGCTTGCCGCTGCTGGCGCATGTGCTGGGTTGTGCGCGCGCGGCCGGGGTGCGGCGGATTCATTTGGTGCATGGGGAGGGTGAAGATGCGGCGCTGCGGCGGCATTGTGATTTGCGCGGGGTTAATCTTGTGGCGCAGCCGCAGCCGCTGGGCACCGGCCACGCCCTGATGCAGGCCTTGCCGGCGGTGAAGGCGGCGGCCACGGTTTGCGTGATGCCGGCCGACGCGCCATTGGTGAGGCCGGCCACCATCCGCCACCTGTGCGGCGCCGCGGCCGATGGCATCGCCATTCTCACCGTCCACAACCCCGACCCCGGCGGCTACGGCCGCATCCTGCGCGATGCCGCCGGCAAAATCACCGCCATCCGCGAAGCGCGCGACGCTGACGCCGGCGAGCGCGCCATCACCGAAGTCAACACCGGTTTCATCGCCGCCCCCGCCGCACTGCTGGCCGAACTGCTGCCGCGCATCAGCCGCGACAACGCCCAGGGCGAGTTCTACCTCACCGACCTCATCGCCGCCGCCGCCAACGCCGGCCAGGGCATCGCCGACTGCACGTGCGATGACCCGGAGGAAGCCGCCGGCGCCAACACCGTCGCCGAACTGGCCGCGCTGGAACGCAAATACCAGCGCCGCACCGCCGGCGACTTAATGCGCGCCGGCGTCACCATCATGGACCCGGCGCGCATGGACGTGCGCGGCGAACTCAGCGCCGGCGACGGCTGCACCATTGATGTGAACGTGGTCACCGAAGGCGCCGTGCAACTGGGCAGCCATGTGTACCTCGGCCCCGGCGTCGTGCTGCGCGAGTCCACGGTCGGCGACGGCAGCCGCATTCTGGCGCACAGCGTGGTGGACGGCGCCGCCATCGGCAGCGGCGTCACCATCGGCCCCTTTGCGCGCATCCGCCCCGGCACCACCATTTCCGACTCTGCAACCATCGGCAATTTTGTGGAGGTCAAAAACAGCGCCGTCGGTCCCGGCGCCAAGGCATCGCATCTCAGCTACCTCGGCGACAGCGAGGTGGGCGAGGGCGCCAACATCGGCGCCGGCGTGGTCACCTGCAACTACGACGGCGCCGGCAAGCACCGCACCGCCATCGGCGCCGGCGCTTTCATCGGCAGCGGCGCCATGCTGGTCGCGCCTGTCACCGTCGGCGCCGGCGCCACCATCGGCGCCGGCGCCACCGTCACCAAAGACGCGCCGCCCGGCAAGTTGACGCTGACCGAAAAGAAACAGCGCACCATGGACGGCTGGCGGCGGCCGGCCAGGGAGGGGCGCTGAGATGTGCGGCATCATCGGCGCGGTGCTGCGCGAAGGCGGGGCCGGCGCGCTGGTGGACACCCTCAGCGAGGGGCTGCGGCGGCTGGAATACCGCGGCTACGACTCGGCCGGCATGGCGCTGGTGGGCGGCGACAAAACAATCCGCCGCGCACGCCGCCCCGGACGGGTGCGCGAGTTGGAACAGGACCTCGGCGCGCTGCGCGAAGGCGGCGCCCGCACCGGCATCGCCCACACCCGCTGGGCCACCCACGGCGCGCCCAGCGAGGCCAACGCCCACCCCCACATCTGCAACGGCGCGGTGGCCGTGGTGTGCAACGGCATCGTGGAAAACCACGAAGAATTGCGCCGCGCGCAAACCGAGGCCGGCTTCCGCTTCACCTCGCAAACCGACACCGAGGCGGTGGCGCATGAAATTTGCGCACACGTGCAGGACGGCCGCGACCTGCTCGGCGCGGTGCAGGCGGCGGTGGCCAAACTTAAAGGCGCCTACGCCATCGGCGCGGTCGCGGCCGGCGAGCCCGGCCGCATGGTCGGCGCGCGGCGCGGCAGCCCGCTGATTGTCGGCATCGCCGATGGCGGCGCGCTGATTGTGTCCGACGTTCCGGCGCTGCTGCATGTCACCCGCGACTACCTGGTTTTGGAGGAAGGCGACGTGGTGGACATTGTGGACGGCGCGTTCACCGTTTACGACGCCGCCGGCAACGAGGTGCAGCGCGAGATCAGGAAAAGCGGCGGCGACTCCGGCGCGGTGGAACTCGGCAACTACCGCCACTACATGGAAAAGGAAATCTTCGAGCAGGGCCGCGCCGTGGCCGACACTCTGGAAGGCCGCATCAGCGGCGGCCACATTCTGGAGGAGGTGTTCGGCGCCGGCAGCGGTGAACTTTTCGACCGGGTTAAATTCGTCAAGTGCATCGCCTGCGGCACGAGTTTTTACGCGGCCATGGTGGCGCGCCACTGGTTTGAGTCCTGCGGCGTGCCGTGCGACGTGGAGATCGCCAGCGAGTTCCGCTACCGCCGCCACACCGTGCCGGACAGCGCGCTGGCGGTCGCGGTGTCACAGTCCGGCGAGACCATCGACACTCTGGAAGCATTGCGCCACGCGCGCCGCATCGGCTACCGCGACACGCTCTGCATCTGCAATGTGGCCGAGAGTTCACTGGTGCGCGAGTCGGATTTTGTGCTCCTCACCCACGCCGGCCCGGAGATCGGCGTCGCCTCCACCAAGGCTTTCACCACGCAGTTAACCGCGCTGCTGCTGCTGGTCATTGCCCTCGGCCGCCGCGCCGCATTGGCCGCCGCCGCCGAGTCCGAACTGGTGGCCGAGTTGCGCGCGCTGCCGGCGGTGGTGGCGCGGGCGCTGGAGTTGAACTCCGCGGTCGCCGCGGTGGCCCGGCTTTTCGCCGGCAAGCGCCACGCGCTCTACCTGGGCCGCGGCGCCCACTACCCGGTGGCGCTGGAGGGCGCGCTCAAGTTAAAGGAAATTTCCTACATCCACGCCGAGGCCTACCCGGCCGGCGAGTTAAAGCACGGTCCGCTGGCGCTGGTGGACAACGACATGCCGGTGGTGGCGGTGGCGCCGAACAACGAACTGCTGGTTAAAATTAAATCCAACATTCAGGAGGTGCGCGCGCGCGGCGGCCAACTGCTGGTGCTCACCGCCGAAGGCGCCGGCATCAAGGATGAAGACGGCGTCACGGTGGTGGAAGTGCCGTCGGTGGGCGACGCGGTCTCGCCCATCGTGTTCACCATCCCCCTGCAACTCCTCGCCTACCATGTGGCGACCATCAAAGGCACCGACATTGACAAGCCGAGGAATCTGGCCAAGGCGGTGACGGTGGAGTGAGCCCGCCGGGCGCTTACCGGCCGCGCATGAAACGGTGGTAGCGGCCCACCCACTCCAGAACCCGGTGCGGCGTGTGGGCGCGCTTCCAGACGCCGGCGGTGAACATGGCGCTTTCCGCCAGCGTGGGGTAGGGGTGGATGGTGTCCAGAATTTTGCCGAGTCCGTAGCCGTGCTTCATGGCGCTGACAAAAGCCATGATTAAATCGCCGGCGTGCTCGCCGACAATGGTGGCGCCGAGGATGCGGTCCTTGCCGGGGACGGTGAGGACTTTGACAAAACCGTGGGCGCGCTCATCGGTGATGGCGCGGTCCAACTCGGCGAGTTCGTAGCGCGCCACTTCATGGGCGACGCCCTGCCGCTGCGCCTCCTGCTCATTCAGGCCGACGCGCGCCACTTCCGGGTCGGTGAAGGTCGCCCAGGGCATGGTGACGCCGGCGGCGCGGAACTTCCACCAGCCGCCGAACAGCGCATTGACCGCGGCGAAGCGCGCCTGGTAGGCGGCGCTGTGGGTGAACTGCCAGGGCCAGGCCACGTCGCCGCAGGCGTAGATGTTGGGGTAGCGGGTTTGCATGCAGTCGTCCACTTCCACCGTGCCGGTGCGGGTCAGCGGCATGTGCAACTCTTCCAAACCGAATCCTTTGGTGTTGGCGCGGCGGCCGAGGGCGAGCAGCACCTGGTCGTATTCCACGGCCACGGTTTTGCCTTCATGCTCGCACAGCAATTCCTTGCGGCCGTCTTTGGCGCGGAACTCCACCGCCTTGTGGCCGGCCAAAACGCGCACGCCCTCACCCGTCATTTTCTGCTGCACCACCATGGACGCATCCTCGTCCTCAATCGCCATCAGGCGCGGCATCATTTCCACCTGCGTGACCTCGCTGCCGAAGCGCGCAAAAGCCTGCGCCATCTCGCAGCCCGCCGGGCCGCCGCCCAGCACCAGCAGTTTGCGCGGCAACTCGTTGATTTCCCACAGCGTGTCAAAAGTGTGGCAGCCGCTCTGCTCCACGCCGGGAATGGGCGGCACCAGCGGGCTGGCCCCGGTGGCGATGATGATGGCGCGGGTGGAAATGGTCCGCCCGTTCACCTCCACTTCCCACGGCGACTTGATGGCGGCCTCGCCGGCGATGCAGTGCACGCCGAGGCCGGTGTACCGCTCCACCGAATCGTGGGGCTCAATCTGCGCAATCACCCGCCGCACCCGCGCCATGATGTCGGCGAAGTCAAAGTCGACAGCCGCGCTCTTCAAGCCCAGCCCCTGCACCTTGCGCGCTTCGGCGAGAAACTTGGCCGAGCGCAGCAGCGCCTTGGACGGCACGCAGCCGCTGTTCAAACAGTCGCCGCCCATGGGCCCGCGCTCAATTAACGTGACGCGCGCCTTTATGGCGGCGGCGATGTAGGAGGCCACCAGCCCGGCCGAGCCGGCGCCGATGACCACCAGGTTGGCGTCAAAGCGGCGCGGCTTGCGGTGGCCGCGGTACACCCGCCGCGCGCGCACCGCCCCGAGAATCTTTTTTGCCGCCAGCGGAAAAATGCCGAGCAGCGCAAACGACAGCAGCACCGGCCACGACACAATGCCGCCGAGGGAATCAATTTGCGCCAGTTGCGCCCCGGCGTTCACAAAAACCACGGTGCCGGGAAGCATGCCCAGCATGCTCACGGTGAAAAACACCGGGGCGCGGATTTTGGTCAGCGCCATCACCAGGTTGATGACAAAAAACGGAAACACCGGCACCAGCCGCAGGGTGAACAAATAAAACGCGCCGTCCTTTTCCACGCCCCGGTTGATGGCCGCAAGTTTTGCGCCGAACTTGCGCTCCACGCTTTCGCGCAGCACAAAGCGCGCCGCCAAAAACGCGCCCAGGGCGCCGACCGATGCGGCCACCGCCACCAGCGCCGAGCCGATAACCAGCCCGAACAGCGCGCCGGCGCCGAGGCTCAGCACCAGCGCGCCGGGCAGCGACAGCGAGGTGACGGCGACATACACCAGAAAATACAAGCCCATGGCGGCCGCCAGGTGCCGCTCTTTCCACGCGCGAAAATCGGCGAGGTTGGACTGGAAATATTCCAGATCCAAATAGCGGTTCAAATCAAAAATAAAAAACGACGCCACCAGTAGCAGAACGGCGGCGAGGACCAAAAGGCGGGCAAGTTTCATGGGTAAATCCCGGTTGCGGCGTTGCGCCAATTATACTCCGCCGCGCCGGCCGCCGCTGGTAAAAGCGCGCAAGGTTGCGTGCAAACCGCCGGCGTCGTAGTCGGCCGCCACTTGCGCGCGGCCGATTTCTTTCAGCAGCACCAGGCGCATTTTCCCGCCGCGCGATTTTTTGTCCATCTGCATGAACCGCAGAAATTTTTCCACCGTCATCGCCGCCGGCGGTGAGGCCGGCAGGCCGGCTTCACCCATGATTTTCTCAATGCGCGCCACATCGCCGCCGCCCAGCCAGCCCATGCGCCGCGACAAATCGGCCGCCATCAACGTGCCCACCGCCACCGCCTCGCCGTGCAGCAGCGCGCGGTAGTCCAGCGCGGCCTCCATGGCGTGGGCGAAAGTGTGGCCCAGGTTAAGCAGCGCGCGGCCGCCGTCGGCGGTGTTTTCTTTTTCGTCGGCCGCCACCACCGCCGCCTTGTGCCGGCAGGATTGCTCAATGGCGCGGGCCAGCGCATCGGACTCGCGGCGCAGAAGTTTTTCCATGTTTTCCTCCAGCCAGGCAAAAAACCCGGCGTCGCGGATCAAACCGTACTTAATCACTTCGGCCAGCCCGGCGCGCAACTCGCGCTGGTCCAGACTGTGCAAAGTGTCGGTGTCGGCAATCACGCACCTCGGCTGGTAAAAGGCGCCGATTAAATTTTTGCCGGCCGCATGGTTCACGCCGGTTTTGCCGCCCACCGCCGCGTCCACCTGGGCCAGCAGCGTGGTGGGAATCTGCACCAGCCCGGCACCGCGCTGGTAGCAGGCCGCGGCAAAGCCGGCCACATCGCCCACCACCCCGCCGCCGAGGGCAATCACCGTGGTGTCGCGCCCGCACCGGTTTTCCGCCAGCGCATCAATGATGCGCGCCATGTTGTCCAGGGTTTTGTGCTCCTCGCCGTCGGGCAGGTTCACTGTGTACACCCGGCAGCCGCCAAGCAGCCCGCGCACTTTGTCGGCAAACAGCGGCGCCACCGTCTCATTGGAAACCAACATCGCCGTCCCGCCGTCCACAAACGGCTGCAGCACTTGCGCGTCGCGCAGCAGCCCGGCGCCGATAAAAACCGGGTAGGCGCGGGTTTGCACGCCGGGTTTTATAGTGATGGTTTGCATAGTTTTTTCGCCATCATCGCAATCTCTTTCGCCGCCACTTGCGCGCTGCTCTCGCCCGGCGTCACCACCAGGTCGGCCAGTGCACGGTACAGCGGCGCGCGCTCTTGCAGCAGTTGCTCTATTTTTTCCCCGCGCTCCTGCGCATCGGCGCCGTCCAGCAGCGGCCGCCCGGTATTGCGCGCCGCGCGCTGTTTCAGAATTTCCGGCGGCGTTTCCAGATACACCACAAAACCGCTGCCGCGCATCACCGCCCGGTTCTCCGCCGCCAAAACCACCCCGCCCCCGGTCGCCACCACCAAGCCGCCGCCGCCGCTGAGGCCGCGCAGCACCTCCGACTCGCGCCGCCGAAATTGCGCCTCGCCCTCAATGTCAAAAATGGTCGCAATCGCCGCCCCCGTCCGTTTTTCGATCTCGGCGTCAGCATCCACAAATTCCCGCCCCAACTCCCGCGCCAGGTGCCGGCCGATGGCGCTCTTGCCGGCGCCCGGCATGCCCACCAGATAAAGATTCCCGCCCTCAGTCATCATTCCACAGCCACGCCGCACCCCGCACCCCGCTGGCGTCACCATGCAGCGCCGGCCGCACCGGCGTCGTGCACTCGTCGCTGAACACCCACCCCGGCAACTCCGCCGGCAAATCCCGGTAAATCTCCTCCACCCGCGACAGCCCGCCGCCCAGCACAATCACATCCGGGTCCAGAATATTAATCACCGCCGCCACCCCCCGCGCCAGCCGGCTGAGAAAACGCCGGTAGCATTCCGCCGCCTCGCCCTCACCGCCCCGCATGCGCCCGATAATTTCATCCGCGCCCAGGGTGCGCCCGGTCGCCCGCCGGTAGTCCCGCGCCACGCCGCTGCCCGACACCCAGGTTTCCATGCACCCGCGCTTGCCGCAAAAGCATGTTTCGGCATCCGCAATTTCCCGCTCATCGGCCCACGGCAGCGGGTTATGCCCCCACTCCCCGGCAATCACATGCCGCCCCCGGTGCGCCCGCCCGCCGATGGCGATGCCGGCCCCCGCCCCGGTGCCGAGAATTAACGCCAGCGCAACTTTTGCCCCCGCCGCCGCCCCGTCCACCGCCTCCGAGACGGCAAGGCAATTCGCATCATTTTCCACCCGCACCGCCCGCCCCAAAATCCGCGCCAGGTCGCGGTCCATCGCCCGCCCGTTCATCCACGTGGAATTCGCATTTTTCACCACCCCGCTGGCCGGCGAAATGCAGCCCGGAATCCCCAGCCCCACGCTGGCGCCCCCCGCCCCGCAGCCCAGGCCGCCCTCCGCCGCCTTCACCAACGCCGCCACCACCGCCAAACTCTCCGCATAATCCCCCCGGGGCGTCCCCACCCGCCGCCGCCAGACCTCGCCGCCGCCGGCGTCCAGCACCACCCCCTCCATCTTCGTCCCCCCCACATCCACGCCCATGCGCAGGCGGGGCGGGGCGGGGGTGGCGGTCATGGGCGGGTGTTGTGGCGGGTGGCGGGCCGGCCATCGTAGCACATCCGCCCCCTTGACTCCCCCCGCCCTGGCATGTGTTACACTCCGCCCTCACCATTCACCG
>JAPPPZ010000022.1 GCA_028817275.1 Gammaproteobacteria bacterium | reverse complement strand
GGCGACGACAGGGACGAGTAGCCGGGTTTGTGCGGCGGCAGCGACCGGGGGAGGGTGTGAGCCCCGGGCCGCATTCCGGTGAATATCACCCTGGAGCCGCCGGCTGAACGGGGAGGCGTTTTGACGCTTGTCTGAGTAAGCCGGCCGG
This sequence comes from Gammaproteobacteria bacterium, assembly GCA_028817275.1. Lineage (GTDB taxonomy): Bacteria > Pseudomonadota > Gammaproteobacteria > Arenicellales > Spongiicolonaceae > Spongiicolonus > Spongiicolonus versatilis. Next base: position 5,475 of record JAPPPZ010000022.1, on the reverse strand, counting down.
TTGACCTCCGTTAGCGGGTCCGGGTGCCGCGCCGGCGGCACCCACCAAGGTCCGTGCCGCGAGGCGCGGGCGAAACCGGGTGGCACCGCGATTTGACACCATCGCCCCGGACGCCGCACTTACGAGTGAGTGCGCGGCGTCCGGGGTGATTTTTTTTAACCGGAGGAAGCCATGCCTTTGCAGGAAGTCCACAGCCGCTACGCCGGGCCGCAGTTGGAAAAAAACATTCTCGCGTTCTGGCGCGACAATGACGTATTTAAAAAAAGCGTGGAGCAGCGGCGCCGCGACAAGTCGGCGCGGCGTTTTTCGTTTTGCGAAGGGCCGCCCACGGCCAACGGCCGGCCCGGCATTCACCATGTTCTTGCGCGCACGTTCAAGGATATTTACCCGCGCTACAAAACCATGCGCGGTTTTTACGCGCCCCTCAAGGCCGGCTGGGACACCCACGGCCTGCCGGTGGAGCACGAGATAGAAAAAGAACTCGGCGTGTTTGACAAGGCGCGCATTGAGCGCGAGGTCGGCGTCGCCGAGTTCACCCGCCGCTGCCGCGAGTCGGTGATGCGCTACATCGGCGACTGGGAAAAAATGACCGAGCGCATGGGCTTCTGGGTGGACATGGGCGATGCGTATTACACGCTGGACAATCGTTATATCGAGTCGGTGTGGCACCTGCTGAAAAAAATCTGGGACAAGGGTTTAATTTACCAGGGCTACAAAGTCGTCCCCTACGACCCGCGCATCGGCGCCACCCTTTCGTCGCACGAGGTCGCGCTTGGCTACAAGGAGGTGAGCGACCCGTCGGTGTTCGTGCGTTTTCGCGCGGTGGATGAGGACAACGTTTCTTTTTTAGTGTGGACCACGACGCCGTGGACGCTGCCGTCCAACCTGCTGCTGGCGGTGGGTGAAGAGGTGGACTACTGCCATGTCAAAGTCGGCGGTGAGGTTTTGATTGTCGCCGCCGCCCTGCGCGAGGCCGCGCTTGGTGAGGATGCCGGCGGTGAGGTTGTAAAAACGGTCAAGGGGCGCGAACTCATCGGCCGGCGTTACCAGCGGTTGTTTGACGATTTGAAAGTGGACGCGCCGGCGGCGTTTCAAGTGGTGGCCGGGGATTTTGTCAGCACCGAGGACGGCACCGGCATCGTGCACATTGCGCCGGCCTACGGCGTGGACGATTTGGCATTGGGCGAAAAGCACGGCCTGCCGGTGGTGCACGGCGTCGGCCTGGACGGCTGCTTCACCGAAGAAGTCACTGCTGTCGCCGGAAAATTTTTCAAGGACGCCGACCCGCCGCTGATCAATTCGCTTAAGCAGCGCGGGCTGCTGTACCGCGCGCAGAAATACCTGCACAACTATCCGCATGGCTGGCGCACCGGCGACCCGCTGCTGTATTACGCCAAGAACGCCTGGTATATCCGCACCACCCAGGTGCGCGAGCGCATGGTGGAATTGAACAAAACCATTAACTGGGTGCCGTCCACCATCCGCGACGGCCGCTTCGGTAATTGGCTGGAGAACAACGTGGACTGGGCGCTGTCGCGCGAACGTTTCTGGGGCACGCCGCTGCCGCTGTGGACCGACGGTGATGGCGGTTATGTTTGCATCGGCTCCCTGGCCGAATTGGAGGAGTTGTGCGGGCGCAAACTCGGCGAAGTTGACCTGCACCGCCCGGCCATTGATGAAGTGACTTTTGAGCGCGGCGGCAAAATTTGGCGCCGGGTGCCGGAGGTGATTGACTGCTGGTTTGATTCCGGCGCCATGTCATATGCGCAGTGGCATTATCCGTTTGAGAACCGCGAAACTTTTGCGCGGCATTTTCCCGCCGACTACATCTGCGAGGCCATCGACCAGACACGCGGCTGGTTTTACACCATGCACGCCGTCGCAGTTTTAGTGTCGGACAGCGTGGCCTACCGCAACTGCGTCTGCCTGAGCCACATCGTGGACCAGGACGGCCGCAAAATGTCCAAGTCCCTGGGCAACATCGTCGACCCGGATGATGTTTTTGAAACCATCGGCGCCGATGCACTGCGCTGGTATTTTCTCTCGCGGGTGCCGCCCGACGGCCAGAAGCGCATTTCGGTGGACATCGTCGCCGAGGTGGCGAGCACGTTCATCAACACGCTGTGGAATGTGTACGCGTTCTTCGTCATGTATGCGCGGCTGGACGGCGTGGACTTCGCCCGCGACATTGCGGTGGCCAAACGCCCGGAGATTGATAGATGGATCATGGCGCTGCTGCACCGCACCGTCACCACCGCCACCGATGCACTGGATGCGTACGACGCGCGCGCCGCCGGGCAGGCGGTGGAGGCCTTTGTGGACCAACTCAGCAACTGGTACGTGCGCCGCAACCGCCGCCGCTTCTGGAAAGCCGAGGCCGGCGACGACAAGCAGGCCGCCTATCTGACGCTGCGCCAGTGTCTGAACACTGTGCAGTTGCTCATCGCGCCGTTCATGCCGTTTCTGGCCGAGGCAATGTTTCAGAATCTGGCGCGCGGGCTTTCGCCGGCGGCGGCGCTGAGTGTGCACATGGCGGACTGGCCTGAGGCTGTGGAGGAGTGGCGCGACGATGCGCTGCTGGCCGAGGTGGCGGCGGCGCAGAAAGTCACCGCCCTCGGCCGTGCCGCGCGCGAGCGCAGCCGGTTGCGCGTCCGCCAGCCACTGCCGCGCCTGCTGGTGAGCGCGCCGGACGATGCAAGCCGGCAGGCGGTTGGCAAACACTGCCGCCAGATTCTGGAAGAATTAAACGTGAAGGAAATGGAGTTTATCGCCGGCGATGCCGGCCTGGTGCAGTTCCGCATCAAGCCGAACTTGCCGCGCATCGGCAAACAATTCGGCAAAGAAACCCCGGCCATTCGCAAGGCGCTGGCCGGGGCTGACGGTGCGGCCGTCGCCGCCGCTGTCCGGAGTGGCGAAACTGTCACTGTCACCGTCGGAGGCCATGAAGTGACCCTCGGCGCCGAGGACGTGATAGTGGAAACGGTGGCCGCCGGCGGCTACGCCTGTGCTGAGCAGGACGGTTTCCTGGTTGCACTGGACACTGCGGTGGACGAAGCGTTGCAACTGGAGGGGCTGGCGCGGGAAATGGTGCGCACCGTGCAGGACGCGCGCAAACAAGCCGGCCTCGCCGTCGCCGACCGCATCGTACTGCGCATCAGCGGTGACGGCGATGCCGAAGTGGCCGCCGCGCTGGACCAGCACCGTGACTTCATCATGAACGAGACGCTGGCGGAGGAATGGGGCGCCGATGATTTCGCCGGCGCCTTCACCGTCAGCCACGAGTTCAGCGACGGCCGCCGCCCTCACCGCTGGCGCATCGCCCTTGCGCGCATTGGCTGAACAACGCCGCCGTGCTTGACACGCTTAAATCCCTGGCCGCGCTGTTTCTCAGTTACGGCCTGTTCCTCACCGCCAGCGGCTTGTTCACCACGTTGCTCGGCGTCCGCACCACCATTGAAAAATTTCCCACCGAACTCACCGGCGTCGTCATGGCTTCGTATTTTTTCGGCCTGCTGCTCGGCGCGCGCTATTCGGTGCGCGTGGTCAGCATCGCCGGGCACATCCGCTCCTTCGCGCTGTTCGCCTCGGTGATGTCGATCACCGCGCTGGTGCACGTGCTGGTGATTAATCCGCCGGCGTGGATGGCGGCGCGCATGGTTTCCGGTTTTTGCATGGCCGGGCTGGTGATGGTCACCGAAAGTTGGTTCAACACGCGCGCGCCCACCGCGGTGCGCGGCCGGATTCTTTCGCTTTACATGGGCACCACCTACCTGGCCGGCGGCCTCGGGCAGTTTCTGCTGCCCCTCGCCGACCCGTCTCAGTTCCATTTGTTCAGCGCGGTCTCCATCATTTTTTCGCTGGCGCTGGTGCCGGTGCTGGTCACGCGCGCCCCGGCGCCGCCGCCCTCCGAGCCGGTGGCGGTGGACATGCGCGAACTGTTCCGGGTTTCGCCGGTGGGCGTCACCGGCGCGTTCATCGCCGGCCTGGCCAACTCGTCGTTCTACGCCTTGGGCCCGGTGTATGCGCGCAACATCGGCTTGGATGTGGCGCAAATTTCACTGTTCATGGCCGCCGGAATTTTTTGCGGACTGCTGCTGCAGTGGCCCATGGGCCGGCTTTCCGACCGCGTGGACCGCCGCCTGGTCATCATCGCCGCCGGCGCGTGCACCGGCATCGCATGCATCGCGCTGGTCGCGGCGCCGGTGGAATTTTTTGTGCTGCAGTGCGTTCTTATCGGCTGCTATGGCAGTTTTGCGTTCACCATTTACTCGCTCAGTTGCGCGCATACCAACGACCAGGCGCGCCCCGACCGGCTGGTGCAAACCGCCAGCGGCCTGCTCACCGCCTACGGCGTCGGCGCGGTTTGCGGCCCGCTGCTCGCCGCCCTTACCATGGGCCAACTGGGCGACCGCGGTCTGTTTGTTACCAGCGCCGCCGCCGCCGCCTGCCTGGTCGCCTTCACCGCCGCGCGAATTAAACGCCGCGCGCCGGTTCCCGGCCACCGCAAGGAAAAATTCGTTCCCATGCCGCAAACGCCCACTGCCAAGGAACTCTACGCCGCCATGCGCAACACCCGCGACCGCGACATGGCGCGCCTGATTGGCGGCGTCCGCCGGCACTGAGAATTTACGCGCCGCGCGGCGTTATACTTTCACCCAAAAACTTTCCGCAGGAGTTTCAGCAATGTCCACCGACTTTCAAACCATTGTGTTCACCGTCAAAGACAATGTGGCGCGCATCACCCTTAACCGCCCGCAGTCCCTGAACAGTTTCACCTCGCAAATGCACGCCGAGTTGGGCGCGGCCCTGGACTCGGTGGAGGAGGGCGGCGTGCGCTGCCTGCTGCTGGGCGGCGCCGGCCGGGGGTTTTGTTCCGGGCAGGACTTGAGCGAGTTGCAAGTGGACGGTGACGGCGCAACCGACCTGGGCGCGCTGCTGGACCGCAACTACAACGTTTTAATCCGCCGCATCTCGACGCTGCCGATGCCGGTGGTGTGCGCGGTCAACGGCATTGCCGCCGGCGCCGGCGCCAACCTGGCGCTGGCCTGCGACATCGTCTATGCCGCGCGCTCGGCAAGTTTTATCCAGCCGTTCTGCCGCCTCGGCCTGGTCCCTGACGCCGGCGGCACCTGGGTGCTGCCGCGCCTGGTGGGCCGCGCCCGCGCGCTGGCGCTGACCCTGCTCGGCGAAAAAGTGTCCGCCGAGCAGGCCGAGCAATGGGGCATGATCTGGAAATGCGTGGACGACGACCAACTCGCCCCGGCAACAGAAAAACTCGCGCAACACCTGGCAACCCAGCCGACCCGCGGGCTCGGCTACATCAAACAAGCCCTCCTCTCCGCCGGCGCCAACACCCTGGACGCGCAACTGGACGTGGAACGCGACATCCAAAAACTTGCGGCGCTGAGCGAGGATTACCGTGAGGGGGTCAACGCGTTCCTTGAAAAACGCGCGCCGGAGTTTCGGGGGAGGTGA
>JAPPPZ010000071.1 GCA_028817275.1 Gammaproteobacteria bacterium | reverse complement strand
AGTCGGCAAACTGCGGCGGGCAGCGGCCGGTTGCGCCTTGGTAGTAGAACATCCACGATGGTTGCCGCCGCCAGACGAACAGGGCGTCCAGGAAGCCGGCGTAATTGGGGCGCGTGGTGACGGTTCCGGTGGCGTAGCAAGCGGCGACGTTGACCAGCCAGTCGTGGGTGATGCCGATGCACATGCCGGCGCGGCTGAAGGCGAGCATGCCGCCGAGCAAATCCACGGTGCCCGCCAGCGGCGGTTTGAAATGCGGATACGGCGCTTCGGCGCCCGCGGTGCACATGCGGTTGACGAACCGGTCGTAGAAACCGTCTTCGGACACCATGCGCTTCAAGGTGGCGAGCGCCGAATCAAAATCCCCGACATAAACATCGCAGCGCAGCCCCAGCCATTCCATCGGCGCGGCCTCCACGCCGCTACCTCGCCGCAAATTTTCGGCGGTCTGCAGGCAACGCGGAACCGGGCTGTGCAGCAGGCGGGAGATTCTGCCGGCCATCAATTGCCCGGCCGCAAACGCATCGCGCTCGCCCTGCGGCGTTAGCGGAATGTCGTTGCCATGGTGTCCGCGGGCGAATCGCCCCCGTTCCGCATGCCGCATCAGCGCGGCCGCCGGTGCGCGCGCGGGAATTAAATCCAGCGCGCGTTTGAGATGATTCAGTGCATCGCCGGCCATCACGCCGCTTCCCCGGTCAGAAGAAAAACACCGCCGTCCAATGCGCGCGCGTTCAGAAAGCGAATGATGCGGACTCCATTAAGTTGCGGTATTCATCCTGCGCCCGCTCTCTGCCGCCGCCGACGGTGAGCAGGTGAAACGAGCACAAGCCGTGTTCTTCACCGTGCTGTCTCACTCTTTCCACGATAAATAATTTTCCGCCCGGCTGCAGGGCGGCGCGGGCGTTGTTCAGAATCGCCGCCGCGCAACGGTCATTCCAGTCGTGCAGCACGCGCGCCAGCATCACCGCATCGGCGGTGAGGCGCCACGGTGAAAATATGTCGCACCGATGGCCGCTGATTCGAGATTCACCGCCGGTTTCTTTTTCCAGCAAAGCCAGCGCTTCCGGCCGGTCAAGAACGACGATGTTGATTGCCTGATTGGCGCCGGCAATCAACCGCGCCGCAACGCCGCTGCCGCCGCCGGCATCGATTAAACGGCCGATGCCGGCCAGGGGCAATGCCGCGGGGAGCGCCGCATAATCATGCTTTGCGTAAGCGGCGAGCATGCGGTGCATCGCCGCCACTTTTTGCGGCTGGCCGGCAATCGCCGAAAAAACATCGGCGGCATCGCCTTCACCTTGCAGCGCGTCCAACCAGCGCCCCGCGCCCGCTTCGGCAAAGGCGCTCCAGACCGGCGCTGCGGCGGACAGGGAAAGCGGATGGCCGGGGCGCATGAATTCCCCCTTCGCCGTCAACCGCCATTCATCGCCGTTGCGCCGCACAACATCCAACTCGGCTAATGCGCGCAGAAAGACCTTGGCGTTCTCGGCCGGCAATCCCAATATCCCGGCGGCCTCTTCATCGCGCAACGGAAACTTGTCGGCCGCGGCAAGGCGCGCCATCACCGCCAAGGTGTAAGTCTTCCAATAAGCGGCCAGGTCCGCCGACAGCGACTGAAACAAATCGCCGCGGTTTTTGGATTCGCCGCGCTCAGGCGGCGCCGGCGGCGACTCCATCACCGCATGAATGCGCCGGCCGCGCTCGTCGATGATTTCGACTGTGCCGTCCAAGGTTTTAACCAGCGCGCATCCGTTGTAAAACGGTTCCGCCCGCGCAAATCTTCTTTCATAAACCGCAACGCCGCCGGCGTTGATGTGCATCCATCCGCCCGCATCCCGGGCGCAGGCCAATCCTTTGTGGTACACGCCCAAATCACGGTAGCGATGCGGATGCGCGAACCCGCCGTCTTCGTTAATGTGCGCGCATGCGCCGCCGTCCAGGCGCACCACCGCGCGGCGCTCGCGAAAATCGCCGGCGTATAAAAAAACGGTTTCATACAAGGCGCGGCCGTCGGGCAGCAAGTGAAAATATCCGCCGTCGCGGCGAACCACGGCGCGCCCGCCCTGAAAGTTGCCGCACCAGTCATGGGTTTCGGCGTACGCCGGCGTGCCGTCGCACCGGATATGAAACCAGCCGTTTTCATTTCGCACCGCCGCCAGGTTTTCATAAAACCCGAAAGTTTCCATAAACACCCGCGGATAGGCCGGCCGGCCATGACCGTCGATATGCCAGGCGGCCCGCCCGTCGCAAACCGCCGCCAGCCCCGGCTCATGAAACGACAGCGCGCGCAAAAACCGCGCCTCATACAACGGCCGGCCGCCCACAACATGGTGCGTCCCATCCGCCGCCACGCGCGATTGCCGCCACGCCGGCTCGTTCATGCCCGCCCCCGCATATTGCACTTTTGACAAACCGCATGCGAGCGGTAGGTTTTAACCAGCAGTCGGTATGCCGGGCTGTTCCAGATTTGCGGCAGGTCGGTTTCATGCAGGTTGCCGAAGTCGCCGAGTGTTCTGCGCTCCGCATCGGGGGCGCAGCAAGGATTGAACCGGCCTTCGGCGCTGACCCATGCTTCCTTGCCTAAAAACGGACAACGCCCGGAAGGGGAATCGGCGGCGTTCATGTCCAGCGGGTGGATGTTATCCAGTTGCACTTGTTCGCCGCCGGGCAGGCGGCATTCGACGGCCGCCTCGCGCGCCTCGGCGACGATGGCGTTCCAGCGGCGGACCGCGTCCGGGTTGCGCCGCATGTCCTCGCCCTTAATTTCGTCGAAGTGCGCCCACAGATGGTGGCCCTTGACCCGGTCAACGCCCAGGGACGCCGCCAGACGAATGATGGCGGGCAACTCGGCGCAGTTGGCTTCCATGAAAGTCATCTGAAAAGTCAGCCGGCAACGGTTGCCGCCGGCCGCGGCGTGCGCATCACGAACCGCGGCCAAAGTCCGCACATTGGCGAGCATGTCATCCCAGTTCGCGTTTTTCATAATCGCCTCCTGGGTTTTCCGGCGCGCGCCGTTCCATGAAATTTTAATGTCCGAGGTGACCGGCACCAGCAGGCGCGCCCACTTTTCCGCGCCCAACTTTGGAAAGGAACCGTTGGTGGTTAAGTTCATCATCACGCCGCTGGCCTCGCACAGCGCAATGATTTTTGCAAAATCTTTGTACAACAGCGGCTCGCCCATGGTGGACGGAATGATTTCGCGCAGACCGTTGCCGGCCATCATTTTGACATTGCGGGCAATCACATCAAACGGCATGACTCTTCTGCCGAGGCCGGCGGCGCGGCGCCGGCGTTGCAACGGGGAATGCGGGCTGTGCTCCTCGCACATGGTGCAGCGGTAGTTGCAGTGGTCGGGGTTGGTGTCAAAAGTAATGCGCCACGGCGCCGCCTTCACCGCCGCCTTGGCCGCATCGCGCGCGCCAATCACCCGCTGATACAACGCTTCAAGCGCGCTTGCATGGCCGCCAATATCCGGGACTTCACCGCCGTCGTCATACAAATAGCCGCGCCGCCCCATGGCGCGCGCCCAGCCGGGATTGGCGGCGAAGCGCTGCATCTGCGCCGCCAAATCGGCCGGGTTGCGCGGCGCAAACAACAGCCCGTTGACCTCGTGCGCCACATATTCCGCCATGCCGCCCATGCCGGCGGTAATCACCGGCACCCGCGCCTGCTGCGCTTCGTGGATGACCAGCGGTGAATTCTCCTCCCAGATGCTGGGCACCACCACCGCGTCCACATGATTGAGAACATCGCGCACGATGTCGGCGTTGGCGTATTCGCCAGGCCACTTGATTCGCGCGCGCACCGGTTGCGGCATGGCCGACACCAGGTCTTTAAGGTGTTCCGTGTTGGCCGTCGCCCGGCCCCAGATGCGCAACTCGCAGTCATCCCGCGCGCCGGCCAAGCGGCGGAAAGCCTCCAATAAATGATGCACGCCCTTGCCGGGAATGTGCGTGCCGATGTAGCCGAAGACAAAACCTTCACCGTCACCGCCGGCGCGGTTGCGTCCGGCCAGCCGGCGGCGGTCGAAACCGTAGTCCAGATATTTAATTTTCGCCGGCGGCAGGTGAAAGAATTCCTGAAACTTGCGCGCCAAATTTTTGGAAGGCGCGACAAACACATCCACCCGCTCCACCAGACGCCCGACCGCGGCCATTCGGCCGGCGACCCATTGTTCCCAGTGTTTCGCTTGCGCCGAATCACCGCATCCGAAACGCCGCAAGCAACGGTCGGCGCATTTGTTGTTTTCCTGCCCGTCGCACAACGGCCAAACTTCGCCGTCTTCCGCGGTCGCCACCTGAATAAACTGGCCGCGCAAACACATCAGCCAGAAATCATGCAGCGTATACACCACCGGAATTTCCAGTTCGGCGAGGGCATCCACGATGCCCAGGGACAGGTGGTTGAGATGGCCGATGTGCGCGACATCCGGCCGCACCGTTTGCGCCACCCGGGCAATCTCGCGGTCTATGGCATCGCTGCGGTAATTGATTCCGACCCGCGCGGCGTTGACGATGTGCAGTTTGACATCGGGAAAAACGGCGTCGCAGCCTTCGCGCACGATGCCGTCGCCGGCGAACAAATTCTCTTCGCGGGTGAACACATGCACCTCATGCCGCCGCGACAACTCGGCGCACAAGGTCTGCGAGTAAACCTCGGAGCCGGCGTTATAACGCGGCGGATAACCATGAATGATTTTGAGTATTCGCATCGCCGCGCTCTCCAAGCCGCTTGAAATCTTCGACCAGTTGGCCGACCGCATCCGCCACCGGCCGCCGCGCGACCCAGCCCAGATGTTTTTGCGCGGCGCCCGGGTCGCCCTGAAAATGCGCGGGGTAAAACGGTTGCCGCTCTTCCACCACGATGTCGCCGCCGCCATGCGCCAGCGCCGTTTGCGCCAGGTTCATCAGCGAAATCGAGCGGCCGGTGACGATGTCCACCGGCGGCATGCCGCACGCGCCGCCGGCCACCGCGCGCACCATTCTGACCACCGCATCCACCGCGTCGGCCAGCGGCGTGAAATCAAAAGTGCTGTCGCCGCCGCGCACCCGCAACACGCCGCCGCGCGCGGCCGCTGCGGCAAAAGCCGGCGCCACGCGGTCGTGGTAATCGGCAACCGAACCGAAGACGTTGGAAAACCGCAGCACCGCCGCACAGCCGCCTTGGTCGCGAAAATCCCGCACCATGGCTTCCCCGGCCAGTTTGGTCCGGGCGTATAGATTCTCAGGATTGGGCGGCGTGTCCGGCCGGCACGGCAGCCGCGGCGGGGTGCCGTAAATCTCGCGCGAACTGGCAAACACCAGCCACATGGGATGCGGCATGGCGGCAATGGTTTTAATCAGCGAGCGCACCCCGCCGACATTAATGCTGCTGCACAAACCCGGATACATCTCGCCCCACACCACCCGCGACACCGCCGCCAGATGCAGCACCCCGTCGCAACCGGCCAGCGCCGCGCGCAGCCGCCGCGCGTCGCGAAAATCAAACTGCTCCGCCGCCCGCGCGGCCCGCAAATCGCATCCGCCAACCGCGTAACCCTCACCCTCCAGCGCAACCCGCGCCGCCCGGCCAATCAGCCCCTCCGCTCCGGTGATGAGAATTTTTGTCATGTTCAGACTTGTTGCTGAGTGTTTTCGGG
>JAPPPZ010000085.1 GCA_028817275.1 Gammaproteobacteria bacterium | reverse complement strand
GTCACCCGCATCACCGTCACAATCAGCACCCCCAGCGCGGCGAAGCCGGCGGCGAGGGGGGTGACGGTGTTGTTGTAACTCTGGCCGATGAAAGTGCCGAGGGGGACGGCGATGAAAGTTGCCAGGGAGCCCACCACCGCGGCGCCGACGCCGGCGATGCGGCCCAGGGGTTCCATGGCCAGCGTGTTCAGGTTGCCGAACAAAATGCCGACGCAAAAGAACGTGCTCAGGCACCACGTCATCAGCAGCCACAGCGGCGGCTTGCCGCCGGTGACGGTGAGGGCGGCGAGGAACGCCAGCGACAGCGCGGACAATGCGAGGGCGGCGCGCAGCGAGAGAAATTTCATGCCGAAGCGCATCACCAGCCGCGCGTTCACCCACGACGCCGCGCCGATGGCCAGCGCCAGCACCGCAAAGTACAGTGGAAACAGCGCGCCCAGTTCGTACAACTGCTGGAAAATCTGCTGCGCCGTGTTCAGGTAGCCGAGGAACGCGCCGAACACCATGCCGAGGGCGACGGTGTAGCCGAAAGCCGCGCGCTGGGTCACCGCTTCGGTGATGCCGCGCGCGATTCGGCGCAGGGAATATTCGGTGCGCAGTTCCGGCGCCAGCGTTTCCGGCTGGCGCAGCGCAAACCACGCGAAAGCCGCCGCGCCGAACACAAAAAGAAAAACAAAGATCGCCCGCCAGCCGGCGGCCGCCATGATTAACTGCCCCACTCCCGGCGCCACCGCCGGCACCATGATGAACACCAGCAGCGCAAACGACATCACCCGCGCCATTTCGCGGCCGGCGTGGCGGTCGCGGATGAGCGCGACGGTGACGATGCGCGGCGCCGCGGCGCCCACGCCCTGCAGCACCCGGCCGGCCAACATCACCGGGTAGTCGGCGGCGAAAATGCACAGCAGCGAGCCGCCGAGAAAAATCACGAAGCCGGCGTAGATGGCCGGCTTGCGGCCCACCGCATCGGACAACGTGCCGAACAGAATCTGCCCGCCGGCCAGGCCGAGGAACAGCATGGAAATCACCAGTTGGTTGTCGTTGGGGTCGGCCACCGCCAGCGCGCCGCCGATGGCCGGCAGCGCCGGCAGCATGGAGTCGATGCTGAGCGCCACCAGCGAGAACATCATCGCCATCAGCGCGATGAACTCGGGGAAACCGGGCCCCGCCGCCTTGACCTCCGCCCCGGCAGTCACCGTCACCGCCGCCGCACCGCCAGACTCAGGGCAAACAGCACCGTCGCCGCCGCCACGATGGCCGGCCCGGTGGGGAAGTCAAACCACAGCGACAACTGCAGCCCCGCCGCCACCGCCGCCATGCCCGCCACCGCCGCCACCGCCGCCATGGCCTCCGGCGTACGCGCCACCCGCCGCGCCGCCGCCGCCGGCAGGATCAGCAGCGACACCACCAGCAGCAGCCCGACAATTTGCATGGACACGGCAATCACCAGACTGAGCAGCAGCATGAGCAGCAGCCGCACCGCCGTGGCATGCACGCCGTCCACCGCGGCCAGGTCCGGATGCAGCGTCACCAGCAGCAACCGCCGCCAGAACACCGCCAGCAGCAGGAGTCCGGCCGCGGCGGTGACGGCAACCCATAACAAATCGGCGCCGCTGACCGCGAGAATGTCGCCGAACAGGTAGCCCAGAAGGCCGCTTTGCGCCGGGGCGGTGAGGCTCAGCACGATGATGCCCACCGCCAACGTGCTGTGCGCCAATATGGCCAGCACGGTGTCCGAGGCCAGTTGCGCGCGCTCCTCCAGCGCCACAGCGGCCAGCGACACCAGCAGTGCGACGCCCAACATTCCGGCCTGCGGCGATACGCCGATTAAAAAACCCAGCGCGATGCCGAGCAGCGCCGCATGGGCCAGCGCCGCGCCGAAATACACCATGCGCCGCCACAGCACAAAACAGCCCAGCGGCCCGGCCACCAGCGCGGTGAGGCCGCCGGCGGCCAGCGCGCGCAGCAGAAAATCCTCCGCCATCAGCGGCGCACCTGGCCGGCGAGGTCGTGCTGGTGGTCGTGGCGGTGGGTGTAGACGGCGATGCTGCCGGGCGCGCCGTGGAACAATTCAAAATAGCGCGGGTGGCGCGACACGCTTTCGGGATGGCCGGTGCAGCACACATGGCGGTTCAGGCACACCACGCGGTCGGTGGCCGCCATCACCATGTGCAGGTCGTGCGACACCAGCAGGATTCCGCAGCCGCGCCGCTCGCGCACCCGCGCCAGCAGTTCCCACAGGTCGCGCTGCGCCGATACGTCCATGCCCGCCGACGGCTCATCCAGCACCAGCAGCCGCGGCTTGCGCAATAAGGCGGCGGCCAGCAGCACACGCCGCGACTCGCCGCCGGACAACTGTTGAAAGGCGGTGTTTTTCACATGCGCCAGGCCGGCTTCCACCAGCGCAGCGGCCGCGGCGGCGCGGGAACAGCCGGCGGTGATGCACAAAAACCGCGCCACCGTCAGCGGCAGGGTGGAGTCCAGATGCAGTTTCTGCGGCACGTAACCCACCGCGCCGGGGGCGCGGGTGACGGCGCCGTGGTCCGCTTTGATGAGTCCGAGGGCGGCGCGCACCAGCGTGGTTTTGCCGGCGCCGTTGGGGCCGATGAGGGTGACGATTTCGCCGGCATGGAGCTCAAGGTCGACGCGCTCCAGGACGCTGCGCCCGGCGCGCCGTACGCTGAGGCTGCGAACCGTGAGCAGCGGCGCGGCGGTTGAATCGGGTGGCATGGTCGGTGTTGTCAGCGCGGACTTAAAAGTATACCATCACCCCCGCCATGCGCGCAGTTTTACTTTTGCTCACCGCCGCACTCAGCGCCGCCGCGGCCGTCACCGCCAACGCGGCGCCGCGCACCGTGGTCACCATCGCGCCGCTGCACAGTCTGGTTGCCGGCGTCATGGCCGGCGCCGGCGAACCGTACCTGCTGCTGGACGCCGCGGCCTCGCCGCACACCCACACCCTGCGCCCGTCGCAGGCGCGCCGCGTCTACAACGCCGAGTTGCTGGTGCAGGTCGGCGGCGGACTGGAAAGTTTTCTCACGCCCATGCTGCAAAGCCTGCCGGCGGCGGTGACGGTGTTGACCATGATCGACGTGGACGGCATGCGTGTGCTGCTGCGCGGCGATGGTCACGAGATGGAAAGTGACGGGCACGGCCATAAACATGACGGTCATGACTCTGAACATGATGGTCACGACTTGGAAAGCCACGGCCACGAGATGGAAAGTGACGGGCACCACTCCGAACATGATGGTCACGGCCATGAACATGACGGTCATGACTCGGAAGATGACGGTCACGAGATGGAAGCCCATGACCACGGCCATGACCACGGCAACGACCCCCGCGACCCGCATCTGTGGCTGGACCCGGCCAATGCCCGGGTCTTTGTCGGCGAGGTGCGCGATGTCCTGTCGGCCATGGACGCCGCCAACGCCGCCGTCTACAGCGCCAACGCCGCGGCCATGTTAGCGCGGCTGGAGTCGCTGGAGGCCGACTTGCGCGCGCAGATGCGGCCGTTGCGCGGTTTGCCGTATATCGTGTTTCACGACGCCTACCGCTATTTTGAGGCGCGCTTCGACGTGCGGCCGGTGGCCGTCGTCACCCTTAACCCGGAGCGCCGCCCCGGCGCCCGCAGCAGCCGCCAGTTGCGCGAAACCATCCGCCGGACGCGCCCCAAATGCCTGTTCAGCGAGCCGCAATTCCCCCCCGCCGCCGTCGCCACCCTCACCCATGGCGATGGCGGCCTGCGCCACGCCGTTCTCGACCCGTTAGGCGCCGGCCTGGCGGCGGACGGCGCCGCCTATTTCCAACTCATGGCCAACATCGGCGCCGCCATGGCCGAGTGCATGGGGCGGTGAGGGGCTATACTTCCGCCGCGCCCCGGTAGCTCAGCGGGATAGAGCGGCCGCCTCCTAAGCGGCAGGTCGGAAGTTCAAATCTTCTCCGGGGCGCCACTTTTTTGTCCACAGAATCTGTGGATAACTGTGTGGATAAATTTTCCAACCCACGCGCCGCCGCTGGATTTGCGCGGCATTGCGCAGGGTTGACCGTTTTCCAGTCAAAGTGATTTTTGCTTTGTTTTCAAGCACATACCTTCACCAGGTCGGCCGAGGCCGCCAGGCCGGGCGTAGGTGTTTGTCTCCCTTATGTTTTTTTTCAGCCTGTGGATAAAATCGCCGCCAATCCCGCCCCGCCCGGCCATCTGCGCCGCCTGCTGGCGGTGGTGTACGATGCTTTTCTGCTGGCTGCGGTGTTGTTGGTGGCGTTTTTTCCGGTGCCGCTCATCCCCGCCGAATGGCGCGCCGGGTTGCCGGTGCGGCTGGGGCTGCAGTGCTACCTGCTGGCCGTCACCTGTTTTTTCTTTGTCCGCCCGTGGTCGCGCGGCGGCCAAACTCTCGGCATGCGCGCCTGGCGCCTGCGGCTGGTGGCCACCGATGGCGCCCCGGTGACCAAAACCCGCGCCCTGCTGCGTTTTGCCGTGGCTTTCGCCTCGGCGGCGGCTTTCGGGCTTGGTTTTTTCTGGATTTTCATCGACCCCGGCCGCCGCGCCTGGCACGACATCGCCGCCGGAACCTGCATCGTCACCGTCCCCAAACCGCCGCGCCCGGGGCGCTGAGTCAAAGCCCGCGCTGGCGGCGAAACTGCTCCATGGCGCGGCGGTCGCGTTTGGAGGGGCGGCCGCGGTCGTACTGGACGGCGGCGCGGTTGGCGCGCAGCAACTGCACCTGCTCCTCGCGGCGGTGGGCGCTGGCGTCGCTCTCTTCAAACATTTCCCGCGCCTCGGCCGGCGGGCCGCGGCGGGTGCGCGGCTCCACCACGCGCACTTCGTAGTGCAGGCCGTTTTTGCCGATATTGATGCGGTCGCCGCGGTGGATGGCGGTGGCCGGTTTTGCCTTGCGCCGGTTCACCGTCACCTTGCCGCCGCGCACCGCCTCGGCGGCCAACTGCCGCGTCTTGAAAAACCGCGCCGCCCACAGCCACTTGTCAAGGCGCGCGCCGTCGCCGGCGTCCACTTCGCTCACGCCGCTTCCTGGTCGGCGAGGACGCCGGCGATGCAAGCGGTGACTTTGGCCGCCATGTCCAGGTGCAAAAATTCATCCGGGCCGTGGGCGTTGGAGTGCGGGCCGAGCACGCCGCCGACCACAAACTTCGCCTCCGGAAAGCGCGCGCCCAACATGGCCATGAGCGGAATGGAGCCGCCCTCACCCATGAACACCGCCGGTTTGCCGAAAAATTCGCGCGAGTTGCGCTCAAGGGAGTCGCGCAGCCAGCCCGGGTGGCGCGGCGCGTCCCAGCCATCGGCGGCGAGTTCCGGCTCAAACCCAACCTCGGCGCCGTAGGGCGGCTCGTGCTCCAGCAGATGTTTAAGCGCGGCGCCGGCGGCGGCGGAGTCGCAGGTGGGCGGCAGGCGCAGCGAAAGTTTGCAGCGGGTGAACGGGCGCAAAACATTGCCGGCATCGGCGATGGGCGGCAGGCCCTCGGCGCCGGTGATTTCCAGCGCCGGGCGCCAGGTGCGGTTCAGAATTAACTGCGCCGGGTCATGCCCCAGCGGGCCGGCGCCGGCGGCGAAGGGAAATTTTGCATGCACATCATTGCCCAACACCGCCGCGGCCTGGGCGGCCTCGGCGGCGCGCTGCTCTGGAATCGGAACATGAAACGCATCGCCCAGCACCGCGCCGGCTTCGTCTTCCAGACGCTGCAGCAGGCGGCGCGTGATGTGGAAAGTGGACGGCACGATGCCGCCGGCATCGCCGGAGTGCACCCCGGCGCGCAGCACGCGCACCGTCAAATTGCCGCCGGTGAGGCCGCGCAGCGAAGTGGTGCACCAGAACTGCTCATAGTTGCCGCAGCCGGCGTCCAGCACCAGCACCAGTTGCGGCGCGCCGATGCGCGGGGCGAGATGGCCGATGTATTCGGCAAGGCCGGCGCTGCCGCTTTCCTCGCACATCTCAATTAATACCAGGACGCGGCCGTGGGCGGCGCCCTGCTCGTGCAGTGCAACCAGCGCGGCAAGAAATGAAAACAGCGCATAACCGTCATCAGCGGCGCCGCGCCCGTACAGTTTCCCGTCGCGCACGCTCGGCTGCCACGGCCCGGACTCCGACCAGCCCTCCATCTCCGGCTGCTTGTCCAGATGCCCGTAGCACAGCACCGGCCGCGACTCGTCGCCGGGAACCTCCACCACCATCAGCGGCGCAAACCCCGGCAGGCGGACAATGTCAACCGCAATCCCCGGCAGCGGCAGCGCGCGGCACCAGCCGGCGGCCAGTTCCAGCGCGCGCTCCAACTCGCCCCGCGCCTCCCACTCGGCGTCAAAGGCCGGCGACTTGCACGGAATGCGCACATAATCACAAAGCACCGGCAGAATGGAATCGTCCCACAAACGGCCGATGGTTTTGCGGGCGGCGGCGGGGTTCATTAAAAAACTGCGGGGACGGTGGCCGGGATAAGGCTGCGCAAATATACCATAATGCCGCCATGGCCGCGCCGCAAAAGTTCGCCGTCATGGGCAATCCCGTCGCCCACAGCAAGTCGCCGTTCATTCACCGCGCATTTGCCGCGCAGTTTGGAATCGCGCTTTGTTACGATGCGCTGCTGGTTGGGCGCGATGGTTTTGCCTCGGCGTTGCGCGCGTTTGCGGCGGACGGCGGGCGCGGGGTGAATGTGACGGCGCCGTTCAAGGAAGAGGCGTTTGCGCTGGCCGACATCTGTACCGAGCGCGCGCAAATGGCGCGGGCGGTGAACACTGTTACGTTTGACGGCAAAAAAATCCACGGCGACAACACCGACGGCGCCGGCCTGGTGCGCGACTTGCGGGACAACCTCGGCGTTACCCTGAGAAACGCCCGCGTCTTAATCATCGGCGCCGGCGGCGCGGCGCGCGGAATCTTGTCGCCGCTCCTTGCGCAAAAACCGGCGCGCATCCACATCGCCAACCGCACCGCCGCCAAAGCCATCGCATTGGCCGGGGAATTTTCCTGCGCTGCACTGAGCGGCGGCGGTTTGGAAACCGCGCGCGGTGCTTATGATTTAATTTTGCACGCCGCCGGCCCGCAGGGCCCGTCGCAACTGTCGCCGGGAATTTTTGCCGACAGTGCACTGGCCTATGACTTGTCCTACGCCGACGGCGACACCTCTTTCGTCACCTGGGCAAAACAAAACCACGCGCCCCGCACCGCCGACGGCGCCGGCATGTTAGTGGAGCAGGCTGCGGAATCATTTTTTGTCTGGCACGGCCGGCGGCCCGGGACGGCGGCGGTGGTTGCCGAATTGCGGCGCGCCTGAACGGCGGCTCAGCGCAACGTCACCAACTCCTCCCCGGCGGTCGGGTGGATGGCGACGGTGTTGTCCAGGTCGCTTTTGCGCGCGCCCATTTTTATGGCGACGGCGAAGCCCTGGATGATTTCGTCAGCGGAGTGGCCGGCGATGTGGCAGCCGATGATTTTTTCGCCGGCGCCGCGGGTGATGAGTTTAACCATGGTGCGCGGCTTGCGCCCGGTGGGGGCGAAGTAGAGGTCGGTGAATTGGTTTTGGTACACGCGCACCGCGGCGCCGAACTGTGCGCGCGCATCGTTTTCGTTCATGCCGACGGTGCCGATGGGCGGGTGGCTGAACACCACGGTGGGAATGTTGGCGTAGTCCAGATGCGCGCCGTCCTCGCCGCCGAATACCCGGTCGGCGAGTTTGCGGCCGGCGGCGATGGCCACCGGCGTCAACGGTTTGCGCCCGGTGACATCGCCCACGGCGCAGACGCCGGCGGCGGCGGTGTTCTGGAACTTGTCCACGCTGATGTGGCCGCGCCGGTCGGCGGTGATGCCGGCGTTTTGCAATTGCAAGCCGCCGCTGTTGGGCTGCCGGCCCACGGCCCAAATCACACAGTCAAATTCGCCGAGCACGCCGGCGGCGGTGTGCACTTTAATTTTGCCGCCGTTTTTTTCCAGCGCCGTTGGCTGCGACTGCGCCGCGATGGTGACGCCGGCGTTTTTCATCTCGGCGGTGACCAGCGCGCCGAGGTCGTGGTCAAACTCGCGCAGAATTTTTTCCTTGCGCAGCACCTGGGTGACTTCGGCGCCCAGGCCGCTGAGTACGCCGGCGAATTCGGTGGCGATGTAGCCGGCGCCGATGACGGCCACGTGCCGCGGCATTTTTTCCAGTGCAAAAAAACCGTCGCTGGTGATGCCATGTTCGGCGCCCGGCACTTGCGGCAGCAGTGGGCGGCCGCCGCTGGCGATGAGGATGTGCGGCGCGCTGTAAACTTCACCGCCGGCGGTGATGGTGCGCGCATCGCGGAAAGCGGCGCTGGCGGTGACGGTGTGGACGCCGCTGTTGTCGAGGCCGTCGCGGTAGATTGCGTTCAACCGTTTGATGTAGGCGTCGCGTTTGGTTTTGAGTGCGCGCCAGTCGAAAGAACCGCCGGCGACGGTGAAACCGTAGTCGCCGGCGTCGTGCAAAGTTTCGGCGATGCGCGATGCGTTCCAGAAAATTTTCTTCGGCACGCAGCCAACATTGACGCAGGTGCCGCCGAGTTTTTCGTTCTCAAACAATGCAACCCGCGCGCCGTGGCCTGCCGCGCGGCGGGCCGCGGCGATGCCGCCGCTGCCGCCGCCAATCACCAGAAAGTCATACCGTTTCATTTGCAAAACCGATGGTGACACGGTCGCGGCCACTGAGGTCGCGGCGGGTGGCGGCGCGGGCGAGGCCGGCGGCGTTCATCAACTTGCGCACCGCGGCCGCCTGGGTGGCGCCGTGTTCCACAATGAGCGCGCCGGCGGCGGTTAAATGCTTTGGCGCGGCGGCGATGATTTGCGCGAGGTCGTCCATGCCGTCGGCGCCGGCGGTGAGGGCGGCGCGCGGCTCATGGCGGATGCCGTCACCGTGGATGCACGGATGGTTGTCGGCGATGTAGGGCGGGTTGGCGACGATGGCGGTGTGGCGGCCGGCGACGCCGTGCAGCCAGTCGGCGGCGGCAATGGTGACGGCGGCGGCGTGGGCGGCGGCGTTGATGCGGGCGGTGCGGCGGGCGGCGGCGCTGGCGTCGGTGGCGGTGATGCGCCAGGCCGGGCGCGCCAGGGCCAGGGTGATGGCGACGGCGCCGCAACCGGTGCCCAGTTCCACGATGCTGGTGCCGGCGGAGTCGCGGATGGCGGCGGCGGCCTCCAAAGTGGTGGTGACCAGCAACTCGGTCTCCGGGCGGGGGACGAAAATGCCGGGGGCGACGCTGAAGTCGCGGCCGTAAAACTCCTTGCGCCCGGTGATGTAGGCCAGCGGCTCGCCCCGGCGGCGGCGGGCGATGGCGGCCTGGTAGCGGCGGCGGGCGGCGGCGGTGACGGTGGCGGCACCGCTGAGCAATTGAGCGTCACCAACGCCGGCGGCCCACTTTAATAAAACGCGCGCATCCAACATGGCGGTGGGCGAGGTGGCGGCGATGGCCTCACCGCCGGCGCGCAGCATTGCGTCGATGGGGCCGGCCATCACCGTCAACCGCCGGCCTCGGCCATGGCCTCGGCCTGGTGCTCGGCGGCCAGCGGCGACAGCAGCGGTTCCAAATCGCCGGCCAGCACCGCGTCCAACTTATACAGGGTGAGGCCGATGCGGTGGTCGGTGACGCGGCTCTGCGGGAAGTTGTAGGTGCGGATGCGCTCTGAGCGGTCGCCGCTGCCGACCAGGGTGCGGCGCGTTGCGGCCTCCTCGTCGCGCTGCGCCTTGCGCTCGGCCTCCACCAGCCGCGCCCGCAGCACGGCCAGGGCGCGGGCGCGGTTTTTGTGCTGCGATCTTTCGTCCTGGCATTCCACCACCAGGCCGCTGGGCAGGTGGGTGATGCGCACCGCCGAATCGGTGCGGTTCACGTGCTGGCCGCCGGCGCCGGAAGCGCGGAAGGTGTCCACGCGCAAATCGCGCGGGTTGATGCCGGCATCGGTGACGGCGTCGGCTTCGGGCAGAACGGCGACGGTGCACGCCGAGGTGTGGATGCGCCCCTGGGTTTCGGTTTGGGGCACGCGCTGCACACGGTGGGCGCCGGATTCAAACTTGAGTTTGGAATAGGCGCCGCGGCCGACGATGCGGCTGATGATTTCCTTGTAGCCGCCGTGCTCGCCGTGGCGCGCGCTGAGCACTTCCACCGGCCAGCGGCGGCCTTCGGCGTAGGCCTGGTACATGCGAAACAGGTCGCCGCAAAAAATCGCCGCCTCATCGCCGCCGGTGCCGGCGCGGATCTCGAGAAAAATGTTGCGCTCATCGTTGGGGTCGCGCGGCAGCAGAAGTTTTTGCAGCGCAAGTTCACTTTCAGCGACATCCAGGGCGGAGCGCCGCACCTCTTCCTGCGCCAGTTTGCGGATGCCGCCATCGGCGTCCTCGAGCAGGGCGCGCGCCTCGGCCAGGGATGCGGCGCGCCCGCGCAACTCGGCGTAAGCATCCACCGCCGGGGCGATGCCGGCCAGTTCACGCGACAGGGCGCGAAACTTCGGCTGGTCGCCAATCACCGCCGGCTGCGCCAGCAGGCGGTGAATTTCCCCGGCGCGCGCGCTGAGTTGCTCCAGTTTTTCCACCAATGAGGGGTTCATGGGATGGGAGTATACTCCGGGCGGTGAAGGCATTATCCCACCGCGCGGTTGTTCTGCTGCTGGCGCTGGCGTTGGCCGCGCTCAGCGCCTGCCGCGGCGGCGGCGGGGCGGACGTGCAGCCGAAGCCAAATCCGCTGAGCGCGGATCTTCTTTTTGACATTCTGCTGTCCGACATCGCCGGCCTGCGCGGCGAGCATGAGGTGGAGGTGGAGGCCATCACCCGCGCCGCGCGCAAAAGCGGCGACCCCACGCTCCTCGCCCACGCCGCGCTCAGCGCGCTGCACGCCGGCAAATATTCCGAGGCCCTGGCCAGCGCGCTGCTGTGGCAGCAGGCCGAGCCGGCGGAGCGCGCGCCGGGGGAGTTAATCGCGCGCATTTACCTGCGCCTGGGCCGCCCGCAGGACGCTGAGCGGCAGTTCACCATGCTCCTCGCCCGCGCCGGCGCCGCCGGCCAAGGCGAGCAGTTGCGCTCCATCGCCCGCGCGCTGGTGCAGGCCGGGGCGGCGCGCCAGTACCTGGCGCTGTACCGCAATCTTCTTGCGCGCCATGCGGACAACGCCGACGGCTGGTTCGGCAAGGCGGTGCTGGCCAACCGGGCCGGCGACAATGCAGCGGCCGAGGATGCGCTGCGGCGCGCGCTTCAGTTGCAGCCGGATTTCGGCGAGGCGGCGGCGGCGCTGATGGATAAGTTGCGCCACAACCACCGCACCGAAGAGTTGCAAAAGTTTGCCGCCGATTTTCTGCGCCGCAACCCCGGCGACACCGAACTGCGCATGCAATTCGCCGACTCTCTGCTGAGCCATGGCCGCCGTGAGCAGGCATTGCGCCAGTACGCCGAAGTCACCGTCCACGACCCCGACCATGTGAAGGCGCTGTTTGCGGTGGCGGTGCTGAGCCGCGGGCGCGATGACAAGACGGCGGTGAAAAATTTTGCGCGGGTGCTGGAAGTTGAGCCGCGCCGCGACGATGCGCGCTACTACCTCGCCGAAATGGAATACGCCAACCGCCACTACCGCGCCGCCGCACGCCTGGCCTGGGAGGTGACGGACGTGGAATATTATCTGGACGCGCAACTGCTGCTGGGCGCGGCCATTGCAAAAACGCGCGGCGCCGACGCCGGACTTAAATTTTTGCGCGCGGTGCCGGCCGGCGGCGAGCGCCACCGGGTGCGCTGGTTCATGCGGCAGGAGCAAATTTTGGCCGGGGAAAAACGCTACCCGGAGGCGCGCAAACTTCTGGACCAGGCGCTGCGTGAATTTCCCGACAACGGTGAACTGCTGTACGCCCGCGGCCTGGTGGCGGCGCATCTGAAACTGGTGGACCTGCACGAGCGCGACCTGCGCAAACTCATCCGCCAGGAGCCGGACAACGCCCACGCCTACAACGCCCTCGGCTACACCCTCGCCGACCTCACCGACCGCCATCAGGAGGCGCTGCAACTCATCCGCAAAGCCATGTCGCTGCGCGCCGATGACCCGTACATTCTGGACAGTCTGGGCTGGGTGCATTACCGCCTCGGCCACATTCACAAGGCCATCGCGTTCTTGCGCCAGGCCCTGGCGCTCAGCGATGACGCCGAAATCGCCGCCCACCTCGGCGAGGTGCTGTGGGTTTCGGGCCAGCAGCAGCGCGCCCGCACCATCCTGCGCCGCGCGGCCAGGCAAAGCCCGGACAACGAAGTTCTGCGGCGGACCTTGGAGCGTTTCGGGCTGTGAAATTTTTTCCGCCGGCGGTGAGGGTGGCGGTGATGGCGGCGGCGGCGATGGCGGCGGCTGGTTGTGCCGGGAAAACCGCTGCGCCAACCGCGCCGGCGCCGGTTGTCGACCCGGCGCAAAGCGCGCGCGCCAAGTTGGTGCGCTGGGAGTTGCAGGGCAAACTCGGCGTGCGCACCAACGACCTCGGCGGCGCGGCGTCATTGCTGTGGCGGCGGGACGGCGCGCGCCACCACATTGAATTATTCGGCCCGTTCGGCAGCAACCGCGTGGTGATAAAACAGGACAACCACTCGGCCGCGCTGCGCGACGGCGCAAACCAAACCTGGCGCGCAAAAACCGCGCGCGAAGTTTTGTTCCAGAGCGCCGGCTGGCATGTGCCGTTTGAGGAACTGACCCGCTGGGTGGTGGGCCTGCCGGCCGGCGGTGACGGTGAGGGCGAAAACGAAACGCGGGATGCCGCCGGCAACTTGTCCATGCTGCGCGAGGCCGGGTGGACGGTGCGCTACCTGGCCTGGGACGATGCGCAAAATGAATTCAACCTGGCCCTGCCGCGCACCGTTTACCTGAGCGCATCGCCGTTGGTGACGGCCGGCCTGGTGCACGAAAAATCCGGCCGGCCGGTGGAGCGGCTGGAGGTGCGGCTGGCGTTGAAACGCTGGCGGCGGCTGGCCGGCGGACTGCGGCTTGCGGCGCCGTGAGTGAACAAGAACAACCGTGGCCGGCGCCGGCCAAGTTGAATTTATTCCTGCGCATCCTCGGCCGCCGCGGCGACGGCATGCACCGCATTCAAACGGTGTTTCAATTTCTCGACTTGCAGGACGACTTGCACTTCGGCCCGCGCGGCGACGGCAAAATTATCCGCCACCCCGGCGGCGGCAGTGGCGATTCCATCGCCCCAAACGACGACCTGGCCGTGCGCGCCGCCATTTTGCTGCAGCGACTCAGCGCCCACCCCGGCGGCGTCGACATCCGCATCACCAAACGTATCCCGGTGGCCTCCGGCCTCGGCGGCGGCAGTTCCTGCGCCGCCACCACGTTGCTGGCGTTGAACGCCATCTGGCGACTCGGACTCAGCATCGAGCGGCTTGCAACCATCGGCCTCGGCCTCGGCGCCGATGTGCCGGTGTTTGTGCGCGGCCATGCGGCCTTTGCCGAAGGGGTCGGCGAGGTGCTGCATCCACTGGCGCCGGCGGAGGCGCATTATGCGGTGCTGGCGCCGCCGTGCCGGGTGCCGACAGCACAGGTCTACGCGGCGGCAAAGTTGACAGCGGCGCGGCGGCCAATCACAATACGCGACTTCCAGAACGGCGGCGGCGCCCTCGGCAACGACTTGGAGCCGGTGACCTGCCGCCTGTTTCCGGAGGTCGCCGCGGCATTGGCGCATCTCTCAAAATGGGGGCCGGCGCGGCAGAGCGGCAGTGGCGGGGCGGTGTTCGTGGCGGCGCGCGATGCGGCTTCGGCGCGATGCATCGCGCAGGCGGCGCCGGCCGGGTTTCGCGGTTTTGCGGCGCGCGGCGTGAACATTCACCCACTGGCGGCGCGTGCGACTGGGGTGTAGCCAAGTGGTCCAAGGCACCGGGTTTTGATCCCGGCATTCCCAGGTTCGAATCCTGGCACCCCAGCCAAC
>JAPPPZ010000025.1 GCA_028817275.1 Gammaproteobacteria bacterium | reverse complement strand
GCGGGTTTGGTGGTGTTCATGACGGAGTCCTCCGGTCGGGGTTTAACGATGGGCGCAGTGTAGCACACGGCGGTGGCGGGCGCATCAGGTTTCCGGCGGGCGGTCGTCGCCCAGGCGGAATTCGCGGTGCAGGGCGCGCATGGCGGATTCCAAGTGGCGGTCTTCTATGGCGACGGAGATTTTGATTTCGGAGGTGGAAATCATCTGGATGTTGATGCTCTGGTCGGCCAATGCGCTGAACATGCGCGCGGCAATGCCGGCATGCGAGCGCATGCCCACGCCGACCACGGAGATTTTGGCAATGGCGGGGTCGCCGAGGACGTCGCGGGCGGCGAGGGTGAGGGCGGCTTCGCGGAGTTTTTCCATGCCGATTTTGTAGTCCGAGCGTTCCACGGTGAAGGTGAGGTCGGTGGTGCCGTCCACGCCCACATTCTGGATAATCATGTCCACATTGATGTGCGCTTCGGCGATGGGCGACAGGATTTGCCGCGCCACGCCGGGCTTGTCGGGGACGCCGCGGATGGTGAGTTTGGCTTCGTTGTTGCTGTAGGCCAGGCCGGTGATGAGCGGTTGCTCCATTTTTTTTTCCTCGCAGGTGATGAGTGTGCCGGCGCCGGGCGCGAATGATGACAGAACGCGCAATGGCACCCGGTATTTGCCGACCAACTCCACCGAGCGGGTCTGCAAAACGCGCGCCCCGGAACTGGCCAGTTCCAGCATCTCCTCCATGGTGATGCGGGGGATGCACCGCGCCTCGGGCACGATGCGCGGGTCGGCGGTGTACACGCCGTCCACATCGGTGTAAATCCGGCACTCGCCGGCGCCGAGGGCGGCGGCCAGGGCCACCGCGGTGGTGTCGGAGCCGCCGCGGCCGAGGGTGGTCACATTGCCGGCCTCGTCCACGCCCTGAAAACCGGCCACCACCGGCACCGTGCCGGCGGCGATGTCGCGGCGCAGGGCGGCGGTTTCAATGCGCGCGATGCGGGCGCGGCCGTGCACCGAGTCGGTGACCACCGGCACCTGCGCGCCATTATACGAGCGCGCGGCCACTGTGCGCGCCTGCAAGGCCATCACCAGCAGCGCGCTGGTGCGCACCTCGCCGGTGGCCAGCAGCGCGTCCACCTCGCGTTTCGGCGCGGCGGCGTTCAGCGCGCGCGACATCTGCAAAAGGCGGTCGGTTTCGCCGGCCATGGCCGACACCACCACCACCAAGTCATGGCCGGCGGCGCGGGTGGCGGCGGCGTTGGCCGCCACTTTTTCAATGCGCTCGGCGTCGGCGACCGAGGTGCCGCCGTATTTGTCCACGATAAGCACGGTCAGTTGCGCGCCGCCGCCTGCAGCACCGCGCCCACCGCGGCCAGCGCTCCGTCCAGCGCCGCCGCATCCGGGCCGCCGCCCATGGCCAGCGTGTCCCGGCCGCCGCCGCGGCCGCCCACCCGCCGCGACAATTCGCCGGCCACGTCGCCGGCGCGCACCCGGCCGGTCAAGGCCGGCGGCACCGCCACCACCAGGTTCACCTTGCCGTCCACCACGCCGCCGACCACCACCACCGCGGCCGCCGCCTCCTTCACCTGCCGCAACTGGTCGACTGCTGCGCGCAACTCTTTCGTCCCGGCGCCGTCCACCCGCGCGGCGGTGAAGGCGATGCCGTCCACTTCCTCCACCGTGATTCCGCCGCCGCCCCCACCACCGGCGCCCCGGGCCGCCAACTGCGCGCTCAGCGACTGCACCCGCCGCTCCATCTCGCGCCCGCGCGCGCGCAACTGGCGCACCCGCGCCGGCAACTCGGCACGCGAGCATTTCAACTCTTCGCACAGCGCGTCCACCTCGTCCTCCAGCGCGGCCACCGCCGTCACCGCCGGCGCGCCGCACACCGCCTCCACCCGCCGGACGCCGGAGGCGACCGCGCTCTGGCCGGCGATTTTGAACAGGCCGATGTCGCCGCTGCGCGCAACATGCGTGCCGCCGCACAACTCCAGCGACTGCGCGCCCATGCCGACCACGCGCACGCGCTCGCCGTATTTCTCGCCGAACAGCGCGCGGGCGCCGGCGGCGGCGGCCTCATCGCGCGACATTTCCTTAATTTGCACCGGGTGGTTGGCGCGCACTTCGCGGTTGACCCAGTTTTCCACCGCCGCCGCCTCGGCGCGGCTGAGGGGCGCCGGGTGGGAGAAGTCAAAACGCAGCCGCCCGGCCTCCACCAGCGAACCGCGCTGCCGGACATGCGCGCCCAGAACTTCACCGAGGGCGGCGTGCAAAAGGTGGGTGGCGGAATGATTCATGGCGGCGCCGGCGCGGTGGGCGGCGTCAACGCAGGCGCGCACCCGGCCGCCGACGGCAAACGTGCCGTGGCGGACGCGGCCGATGTGGGCGACGGCGCCGCCGGGCAGGCGGCGGGTGTCGCCGACCGTGAACTCGGCGCCGCCATTTTCGCACCCGCCGTCACCACGCAGCACGCCGCGGTCACCAATCTGGCCGCCGGCCTCGGCATAAAACGGGGTGGCGTCCAGAACCACCATCACCGAGTCACCATTTTCGCACCCGCCGTCACCGCTCACCGAGTCCACGGCAACGCCGTCGGCGGCCAGGGCGGTAATTTCGGCATCGCTTTCGAGAGTCTGGTAGCCGGTAAACCGGGTGGGCGCGTCCACCGCAAGGCGCGGCGCCCGGGCGGCGTCAAACCGGTCGCGCGATGAGCGGCCGCGGGCGCGCTGGCGGCTCATGGCCTCGTCAAAACCGGCCAGGTCGGCGCGCAATCCGCGCTCGCGCGCCGCATCCACGGTGAGGTCCACCGGAAAACCGTAGGTGTCGTACAACTTGAACACCACATCGCCGGCGATGGCGCCGCCGGCGGCATCGGCGATCTCGCGCTCCAGCAGTTTCAGCCCCTGCTCCAGCGTTTGCGCAAAGCGCTCGCTCTCGCGCTGCAATTCTTTCTCCACCCGCGCGCGGCTGCGGGCCAGTTCCGGGTAGGCCCCGCCCATCTCGTCCGCCAGCGCGCCCACCAGTTGGTGCAAAAACGGCCGGCGGCTGCCCAGTTGCCAGCCGTGGCGGATGGCGCGGCGGATGATGCGGCGCAGCACGTAGCCGCGCCCCTCGTTGGTCGGGGTGACGCCATCGGTGACCAGAAACGCCGCCGAGCGCAGGTGGTCGGCAATCACGCGCAGGCCTTTGTTGCCGGCGGTGTCGCGCACGCCGAGCAGTTGGGCCGCGGCATCTATGAGGCTGCGGAACAAATCAATTTCGTAGTTGCTGTGCACGCCTTGCAGCACGGCGGCGATGCGCTCCAGGCCCATGCCGGTGTCCACCGACTGCTGCGGCAGCGGCGTCAATTCGGCGCCGGCCGAGTCGCGGTTGAACTGCATGAAAACCAGGTTCCAGATCTCCACATAGCGGTCGCCGTCGGCATCGGCGCTGCCCGGCGGGCCGCCGGCGACCCCGGGGCCGTGGTCGTAGAAAATTTCACTGCACGGCCCGCACGGTCCGCTGTCGCCCATGGCCCAAAAATTGTCGTCGCCGGCAATGCGCGACAGGCGCGCCGGGTCCACGCCCACATGCCGCAGCCACACATCGGCGGCCTCGTCGTCGTCCTGGTAAACCGTCACCCACAGTTTTTCCGGCGGCAGGGAGAAGTGCTCGGTGAGCAATTGCCAGGCGAAAGTGACGGCCTCTTTTTTGAAGTAGTCGCCGAAACTGAAGTTGCCGAGCATTTCAAAAAAAGTGTGGTGGCGCGCGGTGTAGCCGACGTTTTCCAGGTCGTTGTGCTTGCCGCCGGCGCGCAGGCAGCGCTGGGCGGTGACGGCGCGCGGGCAGGCGCGTTTTTCCAGGCCGAGCAGCGCCTCCTTGAACTGCACCATGCCGGAGTTGGTGAACAGCAGCGTGGGGTCGTTGGCCGGCACCAGCGGTGAACCGGGCACCGCCTCATGGCCGGCGGCGCGGAAATAATCCAGAAAGATTTTTCTGATTTCGGTTGTTTTCATTTTTTGATTCTTAAAACCGCGCGACAGTTGCCGCGCTCAGCCGCCGTCATCCTCACCCTCGCCGCGCAATGCCGCCGCGATTTGCTGCGGGGTGAACCCGCGGCCGTGCAGAAAACGAAACCGCTTCTGCCGCTCGGCGGCATCGGCGGGCGGCGCGCCGTATTTTTTGCGCAATGCCGCCGCCGCGATGCCGCACCACGCCGAATCGTAGGCCGCCAGCGCGCGCTCCACCACTGAATCGGCGACGCCGCGGCCGCGCATTTTGTGGCGGATGTAAACCGGGCCGTGGCCGCCGGCGCTGCTGGTGCGGGCGTAGGACTCGGCAAAGCGCGCATCGCATTGCGCGCCCTCCGCGCTCAAGCGCGCCACCACCGCCTCGGCCACTTGCACATCAAACCCGCGCACGCGCAACTTGGACACCAAATCGGCGGCGGAATGCTCGCGCCGCCCAAGCAGGTGCAGGGCGCGGTCGCGGCAACGGGAGGCGTCGCCGCCACCGGCCGCGCGGCGCGGTTTCGCGCACACGGCGGAGCGCGGGCCCTCAGGCGGCCGGCGGCGCGGCGGCAGCCTCGGCTTTGGCGCTTTTGGCCGGTTTGGCCGCCCGGGCGGGCTTTTCGGGCTTCTCGCGGCCGGTGGGTGAGGCCGCCACCGGGATTCCGTGCTTTTCGCGGATTTTGGCGTCAATTTCGGCGGCGATGGCCGAATTTTCGCGCAGCCACGCTTTCACATTGTCGCGCCCCTGGCCGACGCGCTCGCCCTGGTAACTGTACCAGGCGCCGGATTTTTCAATGATGCCGGCCTCGGTGCCAAGGTCCACCCACTCGCCCTCGCGCGAGATGCCCTCGTTGTAGAGGATGTCAAACACGCACTGGCGGAACGGCGGCGCCACTTTGTTCTTCACCACCTTCACCCGCGTCTGGTTGCCGAGCACCTCGTCGCCTTTCTTGACGGCGCCGATGCGGCGGATGTCCAGCCGCTGGGTGGCGTAGAACTTCAGCGCATTGCCGCCGGTGGTGGTTTCGGGGTTGCCGAACACCACGCCGATCTTCATGCGAATCTGGTTGATGAACACCACCAGCGTGTTGGAACGCTTGATGTTGGCGGTGAGTTTGCGCAGCGCCTGCGACATCAGCCGCGCGTGCAATCCCATGTGCGAGTCGCCCATGTCGCCCTCAATCTCGGCCTTCGGCGTCAGCGCGGCGACCGAGTCCACCACCACCACATCCACCGCCGCCGAGCGCACTAACATGTCGGCAATTTCCAGCGCCTGCTCGCCGGTGTCCGGCTGCGACACCAGCAAATCCTCCACATTGACGCCCAGCCGCCCGGCATACACCGGATCCAGCGCATGCTCGGCGTCGATGAACGCCGCCGTGCCGCCCAGTTTCTGCGCCTCGGCCACCGCCGACAGCGACAACGTGGTCTTGCCCGAGGATTCCGGCCCGTAAATCTCCACCACCCGCCCGCGCGGCAGCCCACCGACGCCGAGCACAATGTCCAGCGACAGCGAGCCGCTGGGGACCACCGTCAGGTCGCTGTCCACCTCGGAATCCCCAAGCCGCATCACCGAGCCCTTGCCGAACTGCCGCTCAATTTGCCCCAGCGCCGCTGTCAACGCCTTGCGTTTATTGTCATCCATCGCACCGTCTCCTCCGGTTGTTTCCGGTTGTTGTGTGGGTGAAAAGTTTTTGCGCGGCGGATTATTCCACATCCCACCGCCGCTGGCAAATTAAGCCAGCGCCCGGCCG
>JAPPPZ010000060.1 GCA_028817275.1 Gammaproteobacteria bacterium | reverse complement strand
CGATTTTCTCCCAACTTAAATTGGAATCGCTCATGAGAGACCGACGTGCGTTGTCAGGAGGAATATAAATTTCCGTTTTCATGTCGGCTGTTTTGGCGGTTGTGGTAGAATGTTTGTTGACGAATTTTATACCTGGCCCCACGGCAAAAATCAAGCCGCTATAGTATGATAGTCAGACCAGCGGCCTTGCGAAAGGCGGTATCGCCGAATAAGAGCGCGAAAATGACGGTGCGAGAGGCGAGGGCGATGGTGCGGGAGGTAAATGCGACGACCACGGCGGTCGGGGCGCGACGGGGTGCCAATCGTTATTTATCCGCCAGACGGCGCAACGGGCCGGCGTATTCCAGCAACAATGAATCCATCCCACCGATGCCGTTGTAAAACGCCTTGCTGTCGAAGCCGTGTTCTTCCATTAGGCCGCAAATGCGGCGCACTCTTTTGATGCTGCCTCGGGCAATTTGTTTGCTCATGCCGGGGAAAACGACCTGTCCGATGACTTGACCATCGTCTATGCGGATGATCTTGATGAAGTTGTTTTTCGGACCACGCATTTCATAGCCGTGATCTTTTATCAAACCGTTCAACTGGCGATAGGTCAGTGCGCGGTGCGAACGGTCCAAACGCCGGGTCATCTGGTTGAGTCGGGAAGCGATGTAAGCGATGTCCGCATCATCGGCGGTATAATCGCTGCGCAGATGCTTATACAAAGTGTTTTGCCGTTGGCGGTTGTCCGCAATTGCCACGGTTAAACTTTCAAACTTGCGCTTGTCTACGGCCGCAGTGTACCCCTGCTTTTCCAGCAGGTGTAAAACCGACAATAACGCGGTGCGCTTGTTGCCATCGTGGAACGGATGATTTTTGATGAGCCCGAAAAGCGCGGTGGCAGCAACTTGATAATTGGTGTGCCACTTCTGTACGCCGCCAAAAGCAACAAACTGCCGCGACAGTGCGGAATGTAATAACTCCCCGTTGCGGTCGCGCGGCCCCACATTGCCAAGCCCATCGCCTTCCGCGGCAAAATAGTCAGCAACCAAAAAGTGCGCATCCAAAACTTCACGCCAGTTCAGCGTGTCCGTTCCCGCGTCCATCGCCGCGCCCGAGACCTCGAGTTTTTTAACCCAACGCTCGTATTCGCGTTGGATAGCCGGGTTGTCAAATTCTGGATACAACATTGATTTTTGCTTCCGCTGAATGACAATGCGCCAAACGGCGTGTTGGGAGGATTATACCAGCCCCTGCCAACTGGTTGCATTGATTGTATTATGCTCCCAAATGAAAATCACCCGCATCACCGTCTGGCAGGTGCCGTTGCCGTTGAAACAGCCTTACCAACTCTCCGGCGGCCGGCTTAAGGTTGAGCATCTGGACAGCACTTTTGTGCGCGTTGATACTGGTGAGGGTTTGTGCGGCTGGGGCGAGGGGTGTCCGTGGGGGCATGCTTATTTGCCGGCGCATGGGCCCGGGGTGCGCGCCGGGATTTCTACGTTGGCGCCGGCCTTGGTTGGTTGCGATCCTTGCGCGGTGGATGAGGTTAACCGGGTGATGGACCGCGCGCTGCCGGGGCATCAGTACGTTAAATCTGCGTTGGACATCGCCTGCTGGGACATTCTCGGCCAGGCGGCCGGCATGCCGTTGTGGCGGCTGCTGGGCGGGGCGCGGGCCGAGGCGGTGATGTTGAACTCGTCCATCCCCACGGCGGCGCCGGAGGTGATGGTGGAATCAATTAAAACAGCGCGCGCCGCCGGCTACCGGGTGCACTCGGCAAAAATCGGCGGCACCGACCCGGCCGTGGACATCGCCCGCATCAACGCCATCACCGACGCGCTCAGCGCCGGCGAAAGCGTCACCTTTGACGCCAACCGCGCGTGGACGCCGGGCATTGCGGTGCAAGTTCTCGGCAGTGTCGCGGCGCGCGGCTGGATTGAACAGCCGTGCGAGACCATCACCCAGTGCGCCCAAGTCGCCGCCCGTGTGTGCCAGCCGGTGATGTTGGACGAATGCCTGCACAGTTTTGACGACCATCTGCAGGCCTGGCGGTTGCGCGCATGCGAGGGGGTGAAGGTGAAGCCCAACCGCCTCGGCGGCTTGACCAGGGCGCGGCAGGTGCGCGATTTCGGCATCAGCATCGGCTGGCAGATGCACGTGGAGGACACCGGCGGCTCGGCCCTGGCCGACACCGCCGCGCTGCACCTGGCGGCATCCACGCCGGCCGGGCAGCGTCTTGCAACCTGGCTCAGCCATCCGCACCTGGCGGTGGACCCGGTGCCCGGGCAGGGCGCGCGCAACGCCGGCGGTTTTGCATCGCCGCCCACCGTTCCCGGGCTCGGAGTCTCGCCATCGCCGGATGCACTGGGCGCGCCGGCTGCGGTGTATGGAGATGCAACATGAAAATCACCGGCATCAACATCTACAACGTCGCCCTCACCAGCCGCATCACATATGCCATGGCCGAGGGCAAGACTTGCGACACCGTGGACAGCATGGTCGTGGAAGTGCGCACCGACGGCGGCGTCAGCGGCTGGGGCGAGGTGTGCGCCATTCCCCATTACCTGCCCGCCTACGCGCGCGGCGTGGCGCCGGCGGTGGCGGAGTTGGCGCCGTGCCTCATCGGCGCCGACCCGCTGGGGCCGGCGGCGGTGATGGCGCGTTGCGATGAGTTTTTGCGCGGGCATGTGTACGCCAAGTCGGCGCTGGACATGGCGTTGTGGGACATCACGGCGAAGGTTTGCGGCCTGCCGCTGTATAGAATCCTCGGCGGGCGGCGGGTTGCGGCGGCGCCGCTGTATCATTCCATCACCTGCATCGCGCCGGAAGAGATGGCGCGCATTGCCAAAGACGCCTACGCCCAGGGCATCCGCCAGTTCCAGGCCAAACTCGGCGCCGACGGCGACTGGCGGACCGATGTGGAGCGTTTAGCCGCGGTGCGCGACGCCGTCGGTCCGCGGGCGCTTTTGTACGGCGACTGGAACTGCGGCGGCGGCCGGCTGGAGGTGATTCGGGTTGCACAGGCGGTGCGCCATTTGGATGTGATGCTGGAGCAGCCGTGCGAGTCGCTCACCGCATGCGCCGAGGTGCGGCGGGTCAGCGGCATGGCGATGAAAATGGATGAATGCTGCCACGACCTGGCGACGCTGCTGCAGGCGCATGCACTGGGCTGCATGGACGTGGTGGCGCTGAAGTTGTCCAAGTTCGGCGGCGTCAGTGAGTTGTGCCGGGCGCGCGACCTGTGCGCGCACCTCGGCGTGGGCATGGTGGTGGAGGACACCTGGGGTTCGGACATCGCCACCGCGGCGGCGGCGCATGTGGCGGTGACGGCGCCCGGGAAATTTTTGCAAAGCGCGTGCGACCTGTCCGGCTACGTCACGCCCCACATCGCCCCCGACGGGCCGCGGCGCGACCATGCAAAGTTGCAACCCTCGGAGCGCCCCGGCCTGGGCGTGACGCCGGATGCCGGGGTGCTGGGGGCGGCGGTGGAGGTGGTGGAGTAGGGTTTTCGTTTGCCGGGCTCAGAACGACACCTGCTTCAGCGCCTCCTCCATTTCGCTGATCTTTGCCAGCAGGGCGGCCATGGTT
Organism: Gammaproteobacteria bacterium; assembly: GCA_028817275.1. Taxonomy (GTDB): domain Bacteria; phylum Pseudomonadota; class Gammaproteobacteria; order Arenicellales; family Spongiicolonaceae; genus Spongiicolonus; species Spongiicolonus versatilis. Next base: position 11,132 of record JAPPPZ010000060.1, on the reverse strand, counting down.
TTGCTGCCTTTCATTTGGTTGCAATGCCCGCACAGCAACCGGTAGTTGTCCATGGTGTCCTGGCCGCCCCGGCTGCGGGGAATGTCGTGGTCAATCTGAAGATTCTTAAACGAATCCAGCCCGCAGGCACTGCACTTTCTGCCGTCCCGCTCGCCGAGGGCGTGCTTGATTTGCTTTTTGTTTCGCGGCCCGATGACTTTTCTCACGATGTCGGTGCGCAGCGGCGGTTCTTTGACGTGGGTGAAGTTGGTGAACAATCCGCCGTCGTCGCGCAGCCTGTATGAGACAAGTTCCGCGGCTTTTTCGCTGATGTCCACGCCAATCCATTTGCGTTTCAGGTGCTCGGCGGCGACGCAGGTGGTGGCGCAGCCGCAAAACGGGTCCAGCACCACATCGCCCTCCCGGCTGCTGGCCTTGATAATCCGGTGGAGCAGCGCGAGGGGTTTCTGCGTGGGGTAGCCGGTGCGTTCTTTTTCAATTCTCCCAACCGGGGAAAAGTCGGGCCACCAGTTTTCTGGAATTTTTCCCGCCCCGCTGAGGGTGTGGGCTTTTTTGAAAATGCCGGAAGTTTTTCCGGTTTCAAGTCTTTTGTAGGGAACGAGGACGTCGTTTCCGTTAAACGTGTAGTTTTGTTCCACGTCTTTGACGTAGTAAAAGATGCTGTCGGTTTTTCTGGGAAAGTGGCGTTTCGCCGCCGAAGGGCCCGTGTAGCACCACACAATTTCATTGCGAAAGTTTCTTTGCCCGAAAATGCAGTCCATCAGTACCTTGAGGTAGTGGCCAGCGGTCGGGTCGCAATGCAGATACAGCGCGCCGGTGGGTTTGAGTACCCGTTTCATCTCCACCATGCGCTGAAACATGTAGGCCACGTAGGCGGCCATGGGTTTGGAGTGGACGGCATGCGTGGAGACGATGAGGGATTCGATGAGGGACCAGAGCGGCGGGCGCTTCCTCTTGATTTGCTCCATTTTTATTTTGTCCACGTCGTCCCACGTCCACATGTCCTTAAAACTCGCGCCCGCGGCCTTGGAGCCGATGGGCGCGGAATACATGCGCTTGGAATTGAACGGCGGGTCCAGATAAATCAAATCCACCGAATCGCTGTTCATGCCGGTCATGATATCCAGACAATCGCCGGTGAAAAGCATATTCGGCCTGGCGACAACGCGCCCGCCTTTGCTTGTTTTGCATTTTACTTTTGTCTTCACAATCCCGGCCTTCTGTGCGGTGCCGGCGAAGTGTAGCACAGGAAAACGCCGGTGGGACATGCGGAAGTGGTGGTTTGACTTGCCAAAACGGTGGTTTGGGGGCGGGAAGTGGTGGACTGAACCTTGGAAATGGCGGTGGCAGCGGCGGAAACTGTTGTAAACTCCGCCAACCCGTCCGCCGGTGCATCGGTGAAGTTTCTTGCCAACTAATCCCAATCCCGCAAAAACTCCCAGCCAAAACAGCCGCGACTACTGGCAAATCGCCGAGTCGCTTCTGCCCGGCGCCGGGCTGGGCGGGTATTCGCTGCCGCGCGAGGTGCGTTTTGTCATCCGTGAGGGGCGCGGCGGGCGGCTGGTTTCGGTGGACGGGCGCGCATATGTGGACTTTGTATGCGGCGCCGGCGCCACGATTATCGGCCACAACCACCCGGCGGTGATTGAGGCGGTGCGCGAGCGCGCCGGGCGCGGCATGCATTTTTTCGGCACGCTTAACGACGCCGCGCTGGAACTTGCCGAGGAGTTGGCCGCCGCCATTCCCTGCGCCGAGCGCATTATCTTCACCACCACCGGCTCCGAGGCCACCGCCTACTGCATGCGCATCGCGCGCGCCGCCACCGGCCGGCCGCGGGTACTTAAATTTGAAGGCGCCTACCACGGCAACCACGACTACGCCGCCTTCAGCATGTTTCCCGATGCGCCGGCCAAATATCCGGCGGCCAAGCCCGATGTGGGCGGCGTGCCGGTGGCGCTGGATGCGACCATGTCGGTGGCGCCGTTTAATGATTTGGCGACGGTGGAAAAAATTCTTGCCGGGCAGTCCGAAGAAATCGCGGCGGTGATGGTTGAGCCGGTGCAGCGGGTGATTTTTCCGCATGACGGTTTTCTCGCCGGCTTGCGCGAACTTGCCGACCGCCATGGTGTGCTGTTAATTTTTGACGAAGTGGTGACCGGCTTTCGCCTCGCCTATGGCGGCGCGCAGGAATATTTCGGCGTGCGCCCGGACCTTGCAAGTTACGGCAAGATTGTCGGCGGCGGCGGGCCGGTGGGCTGTGTCGCCGGCCGCGCCGATTTGCTCGAGACCACCAACCCCGGCCGCAAGGGCCGCGCCGACTACGCCTACATCAACGGCACCCTGCACGGCAACCCGGTGGCCGCCGCCGCCGGCCTCGCCACCCTGCGGGTTTTGCAGGAACCGGGTTTTTATGACCGTTTTCATGCCCGCGCTGGCGAGTTTCGAGGCGCGCTCACCGATGTGCTGACTCAAAACGGCGTTCCCGCAATCATCGCCGGTGCGGCTTCGTTCTGGCAATTCCTGTTCACCGACCGGGCGCCGGCCAACCAGATGGACGTGCTGGCCAGCGACATGCAACGTTCAGCCGCGCTGGATTTGGCGCTGCTGCGCAATGGCGTTTATGTGCTGCCCAATGTCCGGCGCTTTTTCTCCGCCGCGCACGATGACGCCGACCGGGAGGCGGTGACGGCCGCCCTGGAACGCGCCTGCCGCGCCCTTGCAACTTGACGCGCCGGCGCCGGCGGTGAACAATCAGGGCATGGCCGGGCACGCCACCGAAAACATCCGCAACATCGCCCTCGCCGGCCACGCCGGCTGCGGCAAGACCACGTTGGCCGAGGCCATGCTGTTTGCCGCCGGCGCAATTCGGGAACCGGGCGCCGTGGACAAGGGCACCACCGTCAGCGACTTTGATGCGCTGGAACAAAAGCACCGGCACTCCCTCAGCACTTCGGTGATGCACTTAAGCCACGGCGGCAGTTTCATCAACCTTCTGGACACGCCGGGCTACCCGGACTTCATCGGCCCGGCGCTGGCCGCGCTGCGCGCGGTGGAAACGGTGGCGGTGGTGGTCAACGCCCAGGCCGGGGTGGAAAGTTCCACGCGCAGAATCATGGAATGGTCGCGGGAGCAGAAGTTGTGCCGCATCATCGTGGTGAACAAAAGCGACGCCGCCGATGCGGACCTGGCCGCGCTGTATGAATCCATCCGCGAAAATTTCGGCGCCGAGTGCTTGGCGGTTAATTTGCCGGGCGGCGGCGATGTGGTGGATTGTTTTTTTGACGCCGGCGGCAAGGCGGATTTTTCCACCGTGGCCGAGGCGCACACCGCAATCACCGACCAGGTGGTGGAGGTGGACGAGGCGTTGATGGAGGTTTATCTGGAAAAGGGCGCGGTGCCGCCGGCGCAGTTGCACGATGCGTTTGAGCAGGCGCTGCGCGAGGGGCATCTGGTGCCGGTGTGTTTTGTCTCGGCGCACAGCGGCGCCGGGGTGAAGGCGCTGCTGGACATCGCCGACAAACTTCTGCCCAACCCGATGGAGGGCAACCCGCCGCCGTTCATCCGCATGCAGGACGGCGGTGAGGGCGAGGGCGCCGGCGCAGAGGAGGCGGTGAAGGTGAAGGCGGATGCCGGCGGGCATGTGCTGGCGCATGTGTTCAAGGTTTCGTTTGATCCTTTTGTCGGCAAGTTCGGCATCATCCGCGTGCACCAGGGCAGCGTCACCCGCGACAGCCAACTGTTCGCCGGCGCCGCGCGCAAGGCGTTCAAGGTGGGCAACTTTTTCCAATTGCAGGGCGGCGCCACCAGCGACGGCGGCACCGCCATTCCCGGCGACATCCGCGCCATCGCCAAGGTGGACGAGCTCGCATATGACGACGTGCTGCACGATTCCCACGACGAAGACGCCATTCGCATGGCGCGCCTGCCGCTGCCGGCGCCCATGGCCGGCCTCGCCATCAGCGCAAAGCAGCGCGGCGACGAGCAGAAGATCGCCGAGGCGCTGAACAAAGTCGCCGAGTGCGACCCGTGCCTGTGCGTGGAGCGCAACCCCGGCAGCGGCGAGACCGTGCTGCGCGGCATCGGCGACCTGCATCTGCGCATCGCCCTTGAGCGCATGGGCGAATTGTCCGGCGTGGAAGTGGACACCGCGCAGCCGTCGGTGCCGTACCTTGAAACCATCACCCGCGCCGCCGAGGGCCACTGCCGCCACAAGAAACAAACCGGCGGCGCCGGCCAGTTCGGCGAGGTTTTCCTTAAAGTGGAACCGCTGGCGCGCGGCGCCGGGTTTGCGTTTGTCAACAAAATCACCGGCGGCGTGATTCCGTCGCAGTTCATCCCGGCGGTGGAAAAGGGCGTCCGCCAGGTGCTGGACAGCGGCGCTTTTGCCGGCTTTCCGCTGGTGGATGCGCGGGTGACGGTGTACGACGGCAAGCACCATCCGGTGGATTCCAAAGAGGTGGCTTTCGTCACCGCCGGCAAAAAAGCCTTCACCGATGCCATCGGCAAGGCGGCGCCGGTGGTGCTGGAGCCCATCGTGGCGCTGGAAATCACCATCCCCGGCGGCAACATGGGCGATGTCGCCGGCGACCTGTCCTCGCGCCGCGGCCGGGTGAGCGACACCGAATCCCTGGCCGGCGGCATGACTTTAATTCGCGGCCAGGCGCCGCTCGCCGAAATGGACGACTACCAGTCGCGCCTCAAATCCATCACCGGCGGCGAAGGCTCTTTTTCCATGCAACTCAGCGGCTACGAAAAAGCCCCGGCCGATGCGCAGAAAAAATTGCACGAGGCGTTCAAGCCGGGCGGCGACGATTAATCCTGGTATTTTTCCTTCCACTCCTCGTAGCGCATGCCGTAGATAATTTCCCGGCACTGCGGGTCGCTGAGGGTGAGGCCGCGCTCCTCGGCTTCGGCGCGGTACCATTTGGACAGGCAGTTGCGGCAGAACTCGGCGAGGTTCATCAGGTCGATGTTTTGCACCTCGGTGTGCTCGCGCAGGTGGCGGCGCAGGCGGCGGAACACTGCGGCCTCTATTTCGGTGGTGCAGTCCGGCGGCGGGGTGTTTTGCTTCACCCATTCTTTGGCGGCGGCGGTTTGCTCCTGTTTCCAGAACGGCGCTTGGGATTTTAGTTCTTCCATCATTTCGCGGCAGGCGGTGAACGCGGCCTGGCGGCGCGGCGCCCAGGCGGCGGCGAGGACGATGGGGTCGGCCGGGGTGACCTGGCCGGTGCGGTGGAGGAGCAGTGCGGCACTGAGTTGGTGGCGCTCGGTTGCGCGGTCGGCGATGGCCTGAATTTGTTTTTCGGTCATGCCGGGGTAATGCTCCAGAGTCATGGCGCGCACTTCGCGGCCGTTGTTGAAGTCGCGCATCATGCCGACAAAAGCGGCGCAGGCGCCGTCTTTGCCGGGGGCAAGTTGCCGTTGCCGCCCGGCAAGTTCCCGCCATGGGTCGAAATCCCCGGCGCGCAACTCCACGGTGGTTTTCATCCGCCGGTCACCGGCGGGAAGAACGCCACCTCGTCGCCGTCTTTCACCGGCGTGTCGGGGGCGGCGTATTCGTGGTTGACGGCGGCGAGCACGTTTGCGCCGTTCATGTCGCCGCCAACGCCGCCCGCCACCTGCCGCCACACGCCGCTGACGGTGGGCGGTTCGGGAACGTCGCCGAGGCCGACGCCGGCCGCGCCCATGCGCTCCCGAAGTGATGCGAAGAATAAAACTTTCACGGTCATGATTGCGGTTCACTGTATCATTTTCCCATGCGCGATTCATCCGCACCGGAATACCGCGCCGCCCTGCGCGCGTGGTTTGCGACGCCGCCGGGGCGCGAATTGGCCGCCGCTGAGGCCGGCCGGTTGCGCGCCATGCTGCCGGCGGTTTACCTGCCGGCGGCGGCGCAGATTGGCGGCGTGCATCTGGACGGCGTGATGGCGGCGGTGAACACCGAGGTGCGCGCGGTGGTGGGTCCGCTGGCCGGAACGGTGACTCCGGATGCAGAAACGGTGACTCCGACCCTGTTAACGGTGCATGCGAAGCCGGAACACACGCCCCTGGGCGGCAACAGCATTGACCTTGCGCTGCTGCCGCACACGCTGGATTTGTGCGCCGACCCGCATGCGGTGCTGCGCGAGACGGCGCAGGCGGTGGCGCCGGACGGCTACATCGCGGTGGCCGGGTTTAATCCGCATGGTTTGTGGGCGTGGCTGAACTGGCTGCGCCCGGGGTCGCCGCATCCGCCGCGCCGCGGCCGCCACCACCCGCTGGCGGTGGTGCAGGACTGGCTGGCGTTGCTGGGTTTTGAGCCGGTGGCCGGGGAGATGGTGTTTTACCGCCCGCCTTTCACCGATGCGCGGCGGCCGCGCTGGCGGCGGTGGCATGAGCGGCTGGCGTTTTTGGAGCGCGCCGGGCCCAGGTGGTGGCCCTTTGCCGCCGCCGCTTACGTGCTGCTGGCGCGCAAGAAAACGTTGCGCATGGCCGGCGCGGCTGAGCGCGGGCGGGCCGCGCCAAACTTGACCGTGGCGCCCTCACCGGCGGCGGCGGCCGCGGCGTTGAACTCATGAACCGGCCGCGGGTGCGCATTTACACCGACGGCTCCTGCCTCGGCAACCCCGGCCCCGGCGGCTGGGGCGCGGTGCTGCTGTGCGGCGGCGAGAGCCGCGAGATTTCCGGCGGCGAGAAAAACACCACCAACAACCGCATGGAGTTGACCGCCGCGCTGTCGGCGCTGCGCGCGCTGCAAAAACCGTGCGAGGTGGATTTTTACACCGACTCGCAGTACCTCAAACAGGGCATCACCTGCTGGCTGGCGCAGTGGAAGAAGCGAAACTGGCGCACCAGCGCGCGGCAGCCGGTGAAGAACGCCGACCTGTGGCGGGCCCTGGAAGGCGCCCTCGGCGGGCACCGGGTTCGCTGGCACTGGGTGCGCGGCCATGCCGGCGACCGCGGCAACGAGCGCGCCGACAAACTTGCGCGCAGCGCGGTGCCGCGCCCGGCGGCGGGGGTTTGACGGCGGTGGTGACCATGGTGAACACGGCGGCCACGGCGGCGCGGCAGGTGGTGCTGGACACCGAGACCACCGGCCTTGACCCCAGGGACGGCCACCGCATTCTTGAGATCGCCTGCGTGGAGTTGGTGCGGCGGCGCGCCACCGGCAATGACTTCAACCGCTACCTGAATCCGGGGCGCGAGATTGATGCGGCGGCGCTGGAAGTGCACGGCCTCAGCAGCGAGTTCCTGCGCGACAAGCCGAAGTTCGCCGACATTGCCGGGGAATTGCTGGACTATTTGCGCGGCGCCGAATTGGTGATCCACAACGCCGAGTTTGACCTTGGTTTTCTGAACCATGAATTTCAATTGCTGGAGAGCGGCCACCCCAAAGTGGAGGAGTTGTGCACGGTGGTGGACACTTTGACCCTGGCCCGCCAGCGCCACCCCGGCCAGAGCAACAACCTGAACGCGCTGTGCCAGCGTTACGAGGTGGACAATTCGGCCCGCGACCAGCACCGCGCTTCGCTGGATGCGGCGATTCTTGCCGAGTTGTATTTGGCCATGACCAGCGAGCAGACCGCGCTGTTTGCCGACGATGCGGACGGCAAAAAAAAACGCGCGGCAAAAGCACCGAGCGGCATCACCTACCCCAAAACCCCGGTGGTGCGCGCCACCGAAGCCGAGTTGGCCGCCCACAAAGCCGCCCTGGCGCGGCTGGCGGCGTCCGCCGAAGAGGGCTGCCTATGGTTGCGCGACGATGGCGGCGGGGGTGAGGGTGAGGGTGCCGGTGATGGTGAAGTTGTTGAAAAATAAAGAGAAATTCCCGCTTTCCCAAGGGCGCCGCTGTGCTATGCTGACCCTTGGCCGTCCACCGGCCTGAAAACGCCATCGGCGCCGGCAGGCGTCACCCACAACTACAAGAGGAGGCTACAATGGACGCGAAAATCATCTGGCTGTTTGTCTTTGTATTGTTGTACTGGGCATACTGCATTTACTGGGGCGTGAAGTGCGCGATGAGCGCGCGGACCGCCAGTGAATTCTTCATCGCCGGCCGCCGGATATCCATTTGGGTGTTTGTGCTGGCCGCAACGGCGACCTCATTCTCCGGGTGGACTTTCATGGGGCATCCGGGTTTGTTGTACCGCGACGGCTTTCAATACGCCTACGCCTCGTTCTACGCCATCACCATTCCGTTCACCGGCGTCATGTTTCTGAAACGCCAGTGGATCCTCGGCAAGCGCTTCGGCTTTGTCACCCCCGGCGAGATGCTCGCCCATTACTTCCGCTCCGACATCATCCGCATTTTGGTGGTGCTGGTGGCGTTGTGCTTCTCGGTGCCGTATCTGGGCATCCAGTTGCGCGCCTCCGGCTTCCTGTTCAACGTGCTGACCGATGACCTGCTCAGCGTCAATGTCGGCATGTGGCTGCTGTCGGCGGTGGTCATCCTGTATGTCGCCAGCGGCGGCCTGCGCGCGGTGGCCTACGTGGACACGCTGCAGTGCGTGCTGCTGGCGGCCGGCATCATCATTGTCGGCATCATCGCCATCAACTACGTGGGCGGCTTTGAGCAGTTGAACCGCGGCATCGCCGCATTGGCCGAGTTTGACTCCAAGCGGACGCCCGACGGTTACAGCCACTACGTCGCCATTCCCGGCGTCATCCAATTCGTCTCCAACGGCCCCAGCGCCGTGGGCGGGGCGTGGACCGGCATCATGATCCTCACCTACATGTTCGCGCTGATGGGCATCCAGTCATCGCCGGCGTTCACCATGTGGGCCTTCTCCAACAACAACCCGGCGCCGTTTGCGCCGCAGCAGGTGTGGGCCTCGTCCTTTGGCATCGGCTTCATCCTGTTCGTGTTCACCGCCTTCCAGGGCCTCGGCGGCCACCTGCTGGGCGCCGACACCGCCTTCACCGCCGCCTCGCCGGAGCATGTGAACAACGTGCTCGGCCTTGGCCTCGGCGGCGGCGACCTGATGCAGGCGGCCGGCAAGCAGGGCATGCTGGTGCCGCAGTTAATCCACCTGATGCAGGATACCGCGCCGTGGCTGGTGGGCCTGCTGTCGGTGTGCGCGCTGGCCGCCATGCAGTCCACCGGCGCCGCCTACATGTCCACCGCCGGCGGCATGCTGACCCGCGACATCCTGAAGCATTTCTTCTCCCATGACCTGAGCCACGAGCGCCAGGTGTGGTTCGGCCGCATCGGCGTCATCGTCATTGTCGGCGCCGCCCTGGTGGTGGCCACCACCACTACCGACGCGCTGGTGCTGCTCGGCGGCCTGGCGGTGGCTTTTGGTTTTCAGATGTGGCCGGCATTGCTGGCGGTGTGCTACTGGCCGTGGTTGACCCGCGCCGGCGTCACCATCGGCCTCGCCGCCGGCCTGGTGGCGGTGGTGTGCACCGAGACCATCGGCCAGAACCTCGGCATCACCGCCTGGGGCAGATGGCCGCTGACCATCCACTCGGCCGGCTGGGGCATCCTCTTCAATCTCGGCCTGGCGGTGGCGATCTCGGCCATGACCCAGGACGAAAGCGACCACCAGCACAAGATGAAGTACCACGAATACCTGCGCCAGCGCGCCGCCCTGCCCGAGGAGAAAAAGGGCCTGGTGCCGGCGGCGTGGATCATCACCCTGGTGTGGTTTTTCTTCGCCATCGGCCCCGGCGCCGTCATTGGCAACACCATCTTCGGCGACCCCAACGACTACAACTCGTGGATCTTCGGCATGCCCTCCATCTGGGCGTGGCAGATTCTGTGGTGGGCGCTGGGCGTGTTCATGATGTGGTTTCTGGCCTACAAAATGGGCATGTCCACGGTGCCGGAGCAGGAGGTGGAGGCGCTCTACGAGGATGTGGGCGACGAGCACGAAGCCACCGGCTCCATCCACCAGTAACCGGCCGGGCCCCCTGGCCTGAACCGACGCGGGCGGCGTATCTTCCGGTGCGTCGTCCGCGTTTTTTTGTTTTTCCGCGCCGTGGCTCATTTCTGGATTTCCGTACTGGTCCTGGCCGTGCTGCTGGTGTGGCCGGCCGGCAAATTGATCTGGGTGCTCAGCGTCCGCCGCCTGCAGCGCCGGCAGCGGCGCGAGTTGTCGGCCGAGGAGGCCGAAGGCCAGCGCGGCCGCGCCTACTTTATCGCGGTGCTCGTGTGTTTTGTTTTTTCGCTGTTGTTTAACTATTCGCTGCTGCGCTGAGGGTGAGCGTGGACCCGCGCCTGTACACTTTTCTTAAAACCACCGCGCTGCTGATGGTGGCGCTGTTTGTGGGCTGGTCGCTGTGGGACAGTTTTCTCAAGCCCGGTACGCCCGGCGACGCCGCCTGGCACAGCGGCAACAATTTATTTGAGGACGGCCGCTACGAGCGCGCGCTGGCCGGCTACGCCGAGGCGCTGGCGCAAAACCCGGCGCACATTCACGCCCTGCGCGGCTACGCCCGCGCCCTGGCCCAACTCGGCCGCCACCAGAAAGCGCTGGCGGCGTTCAACGAGGCCATCGCGCGCGAACCGGGCTTCGCCTTCACCTACGCCAACCGGGGCATCCTCCGCGACCGCATGGGCGAGCACCGGGCGGCGCTGGCCGACTACGAAAAAGCGCTGGAGTTAAACCCGGAAACCGGCAAGGGGCCGAACTGGCTGACCCGCTTCCTCCGCCTGCAGACGGAAAAACCGCCCGGCATCGCCGACCGCGCGCGCTACCTGCGCGCCGAGTTGGCCAAACCGGAAGGACAGAGAATTCTGCGCCTGCCCGCGCTGGACGAGCAGCAGCGCAGTTATAAACAATGACGGTGAGGGTGAAGGTTCACCAAACCTCCAGCACATCCACCAGCAGCACGCGAAAAAAAAACAGCAGCGCAATCGCCCCGAACAGCAGGCGCACCGTATCCGACTCGCCATCAGCATCACGCCAGGTCAGCCCATGCCATGCAACCGCGGCGGTGACCAGCAGAAAAATCCAGTCACTCATTGGGCAGGCTCCCCAACCGCGCCGTGAAGATGGTGGCGGCGGGCGGGGGTTTTTTGTTGTTGTGCACTCATTGCGGCCATCGTCGGATAAGCGGTGGCGGGGCGCGCCATTTTACCCCAAGCCGACGGCGTCGCGGCCGTTGCGCATGTGATACGCTCACCGCCATGTCTGTTCACTTTCCTGAGA
>JAPPPZ010000091.1 GCA_028817275.1 Gammaproteobacteria bacterium | reverse complement strand
GGCGGCGGGCGGTCAAAGTGAGGCCTGCCGCCCGCCGCCACCACAACCCGAAAATCAACTCCGCACCCGCCCCACCGCGTCGGTCCACTGCTGCAGCAGCGCCGCCCGCGTCGATTCTTTCATCTTTGGCGTGAACACTTTTTCCACGCGGTGGTTGGCGGTGATGGCTTCGGTGTCCGGGTAGACGCCGCAGTGCAGGCCGGCCAGGAGGGCGGCGCCGAGGGCGGTGGTTTCGATGACCGCCGGGCGTTCCACTTTGAGGTTGGCGATGTCGGCGAGGCGCTGCATCAGCCAGTTGTTGGCCGCCATGCCGCCGTCCACGCGCAATGATTGCGGCGCGCCGTAGTCGTCCATGGCACTGAGCAGGTCGCGGGTCTGGTGGCACACCGCCTCCAGCGCGGCGCGCACGATGTCGCCGGCGGTGGTGGCGCGGGTGAGGCCGAAAATGCCGCCGCGCGCGCGGGCGTCCCAATGGGGCGCGCCGAGGCCGGTGAAGGCGGGGACAAAAACCACGCCGGAGTCGCCATCAGCGGCCCTGGCGGCGGCCTCGCTGGCGGCGGCGCTTTTAATTAAATGCAGGTTGTCGCGCAGCCATTGCACGGCGGTGCCGGCGTTGAACACCGAGCCTTCCAATGCGTAGGTGACGGCGCCGCCCAGGCGGCAGGCGACGGTGGTGAGCAGGCGGCGGGTGGAGGGGACGGCGGCGGCGCCGGTGTTCATCAGGGCAAAGCAGCCGGTGCCGTAGGTGCTCTTGACCATGCCGGGGGTGAAGCAGGCCTGGCCGAAAGCGGCGGCCTGCTGGTCGCCGGCGACGCCGCACACCGCCGGCGCGCCGGGCAGCAGTGCGGCGCTGCCGTAGTCGTCGGCGCAGTTCTTAACCTCGGGCAGCATGGCGCGCGGCACCTGGAACATTTCCAGCAGGGCGTCGTCCCACTGCTGGGTGTGGATGTTGAACAGCGACGTGCGCGAGGCGTTGGTGGCGTCGGTGGCGTGCACCTTGCCGCCGCCCAAATGCCAGATGAGATAGCAGTCGGTGGTGCCGAACAGCAGTTCGCCGGCGGCGGCGCGCTTTCTTGCGCCGCTGACGTGGTCCAGCAGCCAGGCGATTTTGGTCGCGGAAAAATAGGGGTCGGCGAGCAGGCCGGTGCGCGCGGTGATTTCGGACTCAAGGCCGCGCTTGCGCAATGCATCGCACACGTCGGCGGTGCGGCGGTCCTGCCAGACAATGGCGTTGGCGATGGGCGCGCCGGTTTTTTTGTCCCACACCACGGTGGTTTCGCGCTGGTTGGTGATGCCGGCGGCGGCCACCGTCAGCGATTTTTGCTGCGCAAACGCGAGCGCTTCGTTGCAGACCTTCACCGCCGACCGCGCGATTTCCCCGGCGTCGTGCTCCACGCGGCCGTCGGCGGGGTAGTGCTGGGTGAGTTCCTGCTGCGCGGTGTGCAGCGCGCGGCCGGCGCGGTCAAACAAAATCGCGCGGGTGCTGGTGGTGCCCTGGTCCAGGGCCAGGATGTGGGGTGCGTTCATTTTATCCTCGCCGGGCCCGGATTATAATCACAGCCATGTCCATCGCCGCAAACGCCGACAACGCCGATGCCATCGCCGGCCTCCGCCCGCAGCGCGTGCTGGACGCCAGCGGGCTGCACTGTCCGCTGCCCATTCTTAAAGCGAAAGCCGAGTTGAACAAAATGCGCGCCGGTGAAGTTTTGCATGTGCATGCCACCGACCCGCTGGCGCCGCTTGATTTCAAATCGTGGTGCGTGCGCGCGCCGCATGACCTGGTGGGCATCGTTGAAGCCGGCGAGCGCTCGGAGTTTTACATTAAAAAAGGTGGCTGAGCCGGGGGCGACCATGAAATTTTCCAGCCACATTAAAGTGAACTACGAAAACCGCGACCCGCTGGCCGCCACCGATGCGCTGTTCAGCCGCCGCTGGTCGCCGCGCGCGCTGCGCCGGGCGGAAATTCCGGATGAGATTCTGGATTCCCTTTTTGATGCGGCGCGCTGGGCGCCGTCGTGCTACAACGAGCAGCCGTGGATTTTTCTGGCGCCGGGCGACGGCGAGTTTGATTTGTTTCTCAGCCTGCTGAACGAGGGCAACCAGAGTTGGGCCAGGGACGCCGCCCTCATCGGTTTCATCTGCGCGCGCAAACATTTTGCCCGCAACGGCGGCGAAAACCGCCATGCGGTTTTTGACTGCGGCGCGGCGTGGATGTCGCTGGCGCTGCAGGCGTCACGGCACGGCCTGTACGCCCACGGCATGGCCGGCATCAAGCGCGGCGAGGTGCACAAAAAATTGGGCGTGCCTGAGGACAAGTTTGCGGTGGTGTGCGGTTTTGCCGTCGGCGCGCTCGACCAGCCGGGCAAACTGCCGGCCGACCTGGCCGCGCGCGAAAAACCGTCGCCGCGCAAACCGCTGAGCGAGGTGCGGCTGCGCGGAAACGCGCGCGCCGCACTGGCAAAGTAAACGCGGCCGCCAGCCGCCGGCCGGGCGCGTCACACCTCCTCCAACTCAATCAACGTGCCGCAAAAATCTTTGGGATGCAAAAACAGCACCGGCTTGCCGTGCGCGCCGGCGGCTGGTTTGCCATCGCCGAGGACGCTGCCGCCGGCGGCGATGATGCGGTCGCGCGCGGCGGTGATGTCGTCCACCTCAAAACACAAATGGTGCATGCCGCCGGCCGGGCGGCGGGCGAGAAAATTGGCGATGGGCGAGTTGTCGCCCAGCGGCGCCATTAATTCAATTTTGATGTTGGGCAGGGTGACGAAAACCGTGGTCACGCCGTGCTGCGGCAGGTCCAGCGGCGCCGACACTTCCGCGCCTAACATTTCGCGGTAGACTTTCACCGCCCCGGCCAGGTCGGCGGTGGCGATGGCGACGTGGTTCAGTTTGCCGAGCATTTTTTAACCCCGGCCAGTTTTCCGGCGGCGGCGGTGACGGTCATGTCGCCGGCCGCCACCGCGCGCAGCAACTTCGGCGCCAGCGCGGCCGCTTTTTTGTCGCGGCGCAGCGCATCCAGAAGCGTCTGCGCGGCCTCGCTCCACAACCACTCTTCGCGCTGCGCAGCGCGGCGCTGTTCCAACTCGCCGCTCTCGGCCAGCGCCTTGTGGCAGCGCGCGACCGCGTCTTCCACCGCCGCCAAACCCTCACCGCTGCGCGCCGAGCAGGTGAGCACCTCGGCGCGCCAGGCGCGGCTGCGCGGCCGCACCAGGTTGAGCGCGGCGCGGCATTCGGCGGCGGTGCGGGTGGCGGCGGTGCGGGTTTCGCCGTCGGCTTTATTCACCGCCACCACATCGGCCAACTCCATCACGCCGCGCTTGATGCCCTGCAACTCATCGCCGGCCACCGGCGACAGCAGCAGCAGCAGCAGGTCGGTGACCGCCGCCGCCGCCACCTCGGACTGGCCGACGCCGACCGTCTCCACGATGACCGTGTCGTAGCCGGCGGCTTCGCACAGCAGCACCGCCTCGCGGGTGTGGCGGGCGACGCCGCCCAGCACGGCACCGGCCGGCGATGGCCGGATGAACACTTCGGCGCGGCGGGTGAGGTCCGCCATGCGCGTCTTGTCGCCGAGGATGGCGCCGGCGGCGGCGGCCGACGACGGGTCCACGGCGAGCACCGCCAGTTTGCGGCCGCGGTCGGCGAGGCGGCTGCCGAAGGATTCAATGAAAGTGGACTTGCCGACGCCCGGCGCGCCGCTTACGCCGAGTCGCAGCGCGCCCCCGGCACGGCCGGCGACACATGCCAGCAGTTGCCCGGCATGTTCACGGTCCACGTCACGAGTTGACTCAGCCAAAGTAACGGCACGCGCCAGCGCGCGGCGCTCACCCCTGGCGACCGCGGCGGCAAGTTCGGCGATACCGGCGGGCGCCGCGCTCAATCGGCGAACTCCAGCAGCGGCTGGTCGGCGGCCAGCGTGTCGCCCGGCGCCACCAGGATTTTTTCCACCACCGCATCGCGCTCGGCGCGCAGCACATTCTCCATCTTCATCGCCTCCACCACGGCGATTTCCTCGCCGGCTTTAACCGCCTGTCCCGGCGCCACCGAAAACCGCAGCAGCAGCCCCGGCATCGGCGACTTCAGACTCTTCAGTGACGCATGCGCCGCCTTGGCCGGCATGTGCGCCAGGTACTCGGCGGCGCACAGCGGCAGAATCATGATGTCGGCGGTGCAGCCGCCGCCCAGCACGTGGTAATGCAAACCGTCGCGGCGGACCTGCATCACCGCGCGCTCGCCGTTAATCAGCGCCTCAAAAAGCGGCGCGCCGGGGCGCCAACTGTGCAGCACGGTGAACGCCTCGGCGTCCACCTCCACCTCAAAACCCTCACCGCCGTGGCCGCCGGCCGGGTTCACCGCCACCGCCCGCTGCACGCCGCCGCTGAGCGCGGCCCAGCGGCCGTCCACCTCGCGCTCGCGGCCCGGCGCCTGGCCGGAGATGCGCGCGGCGCGGTCCTGGTAAACGCGGTGCATCACCGCCGCCGCCGCAATCCGGTGCGCCGCGCGGCCATCGGCGCCGGAAGCCGGGTCATAGACGCCGCCGAATTCTTCGTCAATGAACGCGGTGGACAATTCGCCGCCGGTGAACCTCGGATGGCGGGCCACGGCCTGCAAAAAAGCGATGTTGTGGGACACGCCGTCCAGGTAAAAACGCGCCAGCGCGCGGGCCAGGCCGGCGGCGGCCTCGGCGCGGTCGGCGCCGTGGACAATTAACTTTGCAATCAGCGGGTCGTAGTAAACCGGCACCTCGCCGCCCTCCGCCACGCCGCTGTCCACGCGCACCGATTCGCTTTCCTCCGGCATCAGGCAGCGCGTGATGCGGCCGCTGGACGGCAGAAAGTTGCGCGCCGGATCCTCGGCGTAGATGCGCGCCTCCATGGCCCAGCCGCTGGCTTTAACCGCGTCCTGCGCAACGGAAAGTTTTTCACCGGCGGCGATGCGCATCATCTCTTCCACCAGGTCCAGGCGGTGCACCATTTCGGTCACCGGATGCTCCACTTGCAGGCGCGTGTTCATCTCCAGAAAATAAAAGTTGCGCGCCGCGTCCATGACAAACTCCACGGTGCCGGCGCTGCGGTAGTCCACCGCCCGCGCCAGCGCCACCGCCTGCGCGCCCATGGCGGCCCGCGCCGCATCATCCAGCAGCGGCGACGGCGCCTCCTCCATCACCTTCTGGTGGCGCCGCTGAATGGAGCACTCGCGCTCGCCGAGGTGCACCACATTGCCGTGGTTGTCGGCGAGAATTTGAATTTCCACATGGCGCGGCTCGGCGATGCACTTTTCAATCAGCACGCGGTCGTCGCCGAATGCGCTGCGCGCTTCGCCGGAGGCGCGCTCAAAACCGTCGCGGCACTCACCCTCGTCGCGGGCTACGCGCATGCCCTTGCCGCCGCCGCCGGCGCTGGCTTTAATCATCACCGGGTAGCCGATGGCCGCCGCCACCTGCGCCGCGTGGTCGGCGTCGCGAATCACCGTGTCGTCACCGGGAATGACATTGACGCCGGCCGCGGCGGCCAGTTTGCGCGAGTTAATCTTGTCGCCCATGGCGCGGATGGCGGCCGGCGGCGGGCCGATAAACACGATGCCGGCGGCGGCCAGGGCCTCGGCGAAGTCGGCGTTCTCAGACAGAAAACCGTAACCCGGATGCACCGCCCCGGCGCCGCTTGCCCGGCACGCCGCAATAATCGCATCCGCATTCAAATAACTCTGCGCCGACGGCGCCGCCCCGATGCAAACCGCCTCATCGGCCCGCTGCACATGCAGCGCGTTCACATCCGCCTCGGAATACACCGCCACCGTCCCAACCCCCAGCCGCCGCGCCGTGCGAATAACCCGGCAGGCGATCTCGGCGCGGTTGGCGATTAGGATTTTTTGGAACATG
>JAPPPZ010000135.1 GCA_028817275.1 Gammaproteobacteria bacterium | reverse complement strand
GGCGAAGTTTGGCGACTTCGGTTTGGTACTCGAGGAGGTAGGGGTGGGGCATGGGAAAACGGTGGTTGCAGGGGCCGGGATGGTGGTTTGCGCGTGGAAACGGCGGAACGGAATCCGGAAATTATGCGGCGCGGCGTTTCTGCAGCAGGGTGTCCAGCCAGTCGGGGTCCATTTCGGGCACCGAGGACAGCAGGAGGTCGGTGTATTCGTGGTGCGGGGGGGTGAGGACTTCCTCCTTTTTGCCGTGCTCCACGATGCGGCCTTGCAGCATGACCACGATTTCATCGGCGATGGCCTTGACCGTGGCCAGGTCGTGGGTGATGAACAGGTAGGTGATGCCCAGTTCCTCCTGCAAGCGGTGGAGGAGTTTGAGGATTTCCTCGGCCACCAGTTGGTCCAGGGCCGAGGTGACTTCGTCGCAGATAATTAATTCCGGGCGGGCGGCAAGGGCGCGGGCGATGCACACGCGCTGCTTCTGGCCGCCGGACAACTCGGGCGGGTAGCGGTCTTTGAAGTCGTCGCTGAGTTCAATCATCTCCAGCAACTCCTTCACCCTCGCCGCCCGCTCGGCGCCGCGCAGGCCGAAGTAAAAACTCAGCGGGCGGCCGATGACATCGCGGATTTTCTGGCGCGGATTCAGGGCCACATCGGGCATCTGGTAAATCATCTGCAAGTGGCGCAGCAGGTT
This sequence comes from Gammaproteobacteria bacterium, assembly GCA_028817275.1. GTDB lineage: Bacteria > Pseudomonadota > Gammaproteobacteria > Arenicellales > Spongiicolonaceae > Spongiicolonus > Spongiicolonus versatilis. Next base: position 5,220 of record JAPPPZ010000135.1, on the reverse strand, counting down.
TTTGTCGCGGCGGCGGCACGCGGCCGGCAACTCCCTGCCGTTAAACAAAATGCGCCCCGCAAACGGCGGCAGCAGGCCGGTGATGGCGCGGGCCAGGGTGGACTTGCCGCTGCCGGATTCGCCGACAATGGCGACGGTGGTTTTGCGGCCGACCTTCAGCGACACCTCCTCCAGCACATTGACCCCGGCGTCGGTGCCGCCGTAGCGCGCCCATACATTGTCCACCTCAAGCACGGTGGCGGATTCAGATTCACCGGCGGCGGACTTGGCGAAAGTGCGGACGGCGAGCAGGCGGCGGGTGTATTCCTCTTCAGGCGCGGCCAGCATGGCGCGGGCGCCGCCCTCCTCCACGGTGAGGCCGTGGCGCAAAACCATGATGCGGTCGGCGAGTTGGGCGACCACGGCGAGGTCGTGGGTGATGTAGATGGCGGCGGTGTTGAACTGGCGGACAATGTCCTTGATGGCGGCCAGCACCTCAATTTGCGTGGTCACATCCAGCGCGGTGGTGGGCTCGTCAAAAACGATGAGGTCGGGCTGGCACGACATGGCCATGGCCACCATGGCGCGCTGCAACTGGCCGCCGGAGACCTGGTGCGGGTAGCGGAATCCAATCTGGCCGGGGTTCGGCAATTCCAGGCGGCGGTAGATGTCTTTGGCGTTGGCGGCCGCTTCGGCGTAGCCGAGGATGCCGTGCTGCACCGGGGTTTCGGCGTACTGGTCGATTAAGCGGTGCGCCGGGTTGAACGAGGCGGCGGCGCTCTGCGCCACATATGCGATGCGTGCGCCGCGTACCGCGCGCAATTCGGCCGGCGTGGCGCCGAGAATTTGAATGCCGTCGAAATCAATCTCGCCGCCGCTGATTCTGCAGCCGGGGCGGGCGTAGCCCATGGCGGCGATGCCGATGGTGGACTTGCCGGCGCCGGATTCGCCGATTAGGCCGAGCACTTCGCCGCGGTCAAGGTGCAAGTCCACGCCCTTGACAATGGGCAGCCACTGGTCGTCGGTGAAGCCGTCGATGCGCAGGCCGCGCATGGTCAGCAGCCGCCCGCCGCCATTGCCCTTGTGCTCAGACTTCATCGCGCAGCCCGCTGGTCTTGCGCAGGAACCAGTCCACCACCAGGTTCACGGCGATGGTGAGGATGGCGATGGCCAGGGCCGGCACCAGCGGCGTCATGATGCCGTAGGTGATGGCGGCGGCGTTCTCGCGCACCATGCTGCCCCAGTCGGCGGCCGGCGGCTGGATGCCGAGGCCTAAGAAACTAAGCGCGCTGATGAACAGAAACACAAAACAAAAGCGCAGGCCGAACTCGGCAATCAGCGGCGTCAGCGCGTTGGGCAGAACTTCGCGGCGCATGATCCACCACAGGCCTTCGCCGCGCAGTTTGGCGACTTCCACGTAGTCCATGACGCTGATGTCCATGGCCAGCGCGCGGCTGATGCGGAACACGCGGGTGGAATCCAGAATGGCGATGACCACAATCAGCACCGGCACCGAGGTGCCGAGAATGGACAGGACGATGAGCGCGAAGAACAGCGTGGGAAAGGCCATGATGATGTCCACGATGCGCGACAGCAGTTGGTCGGTGACGCCGCCCACCACCGCGGCGAAGAAGCCGGCCGCCATGCCGATGAAAAACGCCAGAAGGGTGATGACGATGGCGATGGTGATGGTGTTGCGCGCGCCGTACAGCACCCGCGTCCACAAGTCGCGGCCCAGTTGGTCCAGGCCGAGCAACGTGCCGCTCTCCTCCGCCGACGCCCACGGCGCGGTGATGATGACCTCGGTCTCGGCGTAGGGCGCAATCAGCGGCGCGAATACCGCGCAGAACAGATAAACCAAAATCACCGCCATGCCGGCTTTGGCCGGCCAGCCGGCTTTGGCGAATTCTTTGAGAAAAAGCATGGCGGCTACTTGGGATGGCGCAGGCGCGGGTTGCCGATGATGGACAGGATGTCGGCGGTGAGGTTCAGCAGAATGTAGGTGGCGCCGAAGATCAGCACGCAGGCCTGCACCACCGGCAGGTCGCGCACCCGCACCGAGTCCACCATTAACTGGCCGAGGCCGGGGTAGACGAACACCACCTCAATGACCACCACCCCCACCACCAGGTAGGCCAGGTTGAGCACAATCACGTTGATGATCGGCGACAGCGCGTTGGGCAGCGCGTGGTGCACAATGATGCGCGCGGCGGCGACGCCCTTGAGTTGCGCCATTTCAATGAACGGACTCTGCATCAGGTTGACGATGGCGGCGCGCGTCATGCGCATCATGTGCGCCACCACCACGAAAGTGAGCGCGGCCACCGGCAGGGTGGACGCGTACAACTGTTTAAGGAGCGGCATGTCCGGGGTGATGTTGGAAATGGCCGGGAACCAGTTGACCTGCACCGCGAACAGCGCGACCAGAATGTAGCCGATAAGAAATTCGGGCAGCGAAATGAAGCCCAGGGTGACCATGGAGATGGTCTTGTCGAACAGCGTCTCGCGGTGGAGCGCCGCCAGCACCCCCAGCGCCAGCGCCAGCGGCACCGCCACCACCGCCGCGGCCACGGCGAGGAACAGCGTATTCAGCAGCCGCTGGCCGATGAGTTCGGAAATCTCGCGCTTGTTGGCCAGCGACGTTCCCATGTCGCCCTGCAGAAAGTTAAACAGCCATTCGCCGTAGCGCACATGCAGCGGCCGGTCCAGCCCCAACTCGCGGCGCAATGCGGCCACCGTGTCCGGCGCCGCCGACTGGCCGAGAATGGACTGCGCCAAATCCCCGGGCAGCACCTCCACGCCCAGGGAAATCAAAACGGTGATGACAAAAAGCGCCAGCAGCCCGAAGCCAAGCCGCTTGGCCACCAGTTGCAGCAGGCCCATGGGGGAAACTCAGGAAAAGAACGCCGGCGCCCGCCGTAAAACGGGCGCCGGCGCAGGGGCCTTGCTCAGGCAAACCACCAGCGCTCGGTGGCGCGGTAGCCGTCCATTTCGGCGGTGCCGGAAATGGTGCCGGTGTTGGCGATTTTGTCGCTGACGCCGGAGACGAAGTTGTTGAACAGCGGCACGATGGTGGCGCCCTCGTCCCAGTGCAGGCGCTGCATCTCCCAGTACATCTCGCGCCGCAACTCCTCGTCCACCTCGGCGCGCGCCTGCAGCAGCAGGCTCTGGAAGCGGTCGTTGTACCAGTGGTTGTCGTTCCAGTCGGCGCCCTTCTGGTAGGCCACCGTCCACATCTGGTCCTGGGTCGGGCGGCCGCCCCAGAAGCAGAACACCCACGGCTTCTTCAGCCACACGTTGCTCCAGTAGCCGTCGCTGGACTCGCGCAGCACGTCAATGTTGATGCCGGCCTTGGCGGCGTGCTCTTTGTACAGCACCGCCGCATCCACCGCGCCGGAGAAAGCGGCGTCGGCGGTGGACACCTGCACGTCCAGACTGCTGAGGCCGGCCTGCTTCAGGTAGAACTTGGCCTTGTCCGGGTCGTAGGTGCGCTGCTCCAGCGAGGTGTTGTAGAACGGCTGGTGGCGGGCGATGGGCAGGTCGTTGCCCACCGCGCCGTGGCCGTTGATGATGGTCTTCAGCAGCGCCTCGCGGTCGATGGCCCAGCGCAGCGCGCGCCGCACGTTGACATCGTTGAACGGCGCCACGTCGGCGAACATGGGAATGGTGTAGTGGCCGGTGCCGGTGATGGAAAGCACGTTGATGCCCGGCAGCCGGTCCATCAGGTTGGCGGTTTTGTATTCCACCCGGTTAATGGCGTCCACCTCGCCGGCGCGCAGGGCGTTGCTGCGGGCGCTGGCGTCCTCAATGGCGGTGATGGCCACCTCGTCAAAGAACGGCCGCCCCTCCTTGTAATAGTTGGGGTTGCGCCGCACCGAGGCGCGCACGCCAGGCTCAAAGTCGCCGAGGATGAACGGCCCGGTGCCGGTGCCCTGCAGCGGACTCTCATCCTCGGGCCAGACGCCGAGGTGGTAGTCGGTGAGGGTGTACGGAAAATCGGCGTTGCCGGTTTTAAGTTTCACCTGCAGCAGCCGCGGGCTGAGGGCGCGCAGACTTTCAATCTGCTCCAGCGGCCCCTTCATCGCCGAGGTCGAGTCGGGGCGAATGTGGTGGCGCAGCGAGGCCGCCACATCGGCGGCGGTCAGCGTCTTGCCGTTGTGAAACTCAACACCACGGCGGATGACGAAGTTCCACTCTTTGGCGCCCGGCTTGCCCTCCCAACTTTCCGCCAGGTCGCCCACCAGCGAGCCATCCGGCGCAATCTCGGTGACATTGCTGCGGATGGAGTGGGTGAGCACCTGCATGAAAAAGTCGGTGATGGTGCCGGGGTCCAGCGTGTCATCGGTAGAACCGCCGGCCAGCCCCAGCCGCAGCCGGCCGCCGCGCTTGGCGGCAAAAGCCGGGCTTGCGCCGAGCATGGAAAGCGGCGCCGCACCGGCGGCTCCCAATGCCCCGGCTCGCTTCAGAAAATCACGCCGGGAAATTTTCCCCTGCTGCAGCAGGGTTTCGAGTTGTTTGATTTGAGTCATGACAGTTCCTCCTCAAGTTGTGTCACGCCCATCATACTCCCCCGCCCTGCCGTCCGCAACCGCCCCCGGCAAGTGCCGCGCCCCCGCCCCCGCCGCCGCCGGCAGCGGCCTAAAACCGCCATTCGCCGCTGAGCAGGTTGGCGGTGGTGAGGCCGTCTTCCATGCCGACGGCCAGGCCGAGGTTCAGCCGCCCGGCGGTTTTGCGGGCGGTGAGGCTGAGGCGTTCCTCCTCGGCGCCGCTGCCGGTGAGGTATTTGGATCCTTCCAAGCGGAGGTTCACGGTTGGCGACTGCCACTCCACGCCGCCGCCCAGGTCACCGGCAATGCCGGTGTCGCCATCGCCGCTGTCGTGGCGGACGTTCACGGTTAAAAATGACCGCCACGCATCGCGCCGGCGGCTGAGTTCGGCGGCGGCGTTCACGCGCAGGTTGTCCACGGTGACTTTGGGCAGGCGGCGGCTGGCGGCGGCGGCGTCCAACTCGGCGCGGGTGAACAGGCCATCGGCGCTCAGCGCCACGCCGGTCCACGGCGCAAACGATGCGCCCAGAGCGGCGGTGGTGACGGTGATGTCGGTTTTGATGACAGTGTCGGGTTCGCGCAATTCGGCATCGCCGCTGCCGTGGCCGATGGTGGTCCACAGTTGCACTTCGCCGAACTTGCGCGTGAGGTACGGATGCACGCTGGTGACCTCGGTTTCCAAGGTGCTCTTCAT